>DATHRB010000037.1:0-35203 GCA_035482155.1 Verrucomicrobiia bacterium
CCTTGGCGGCAACCTCTTCCGGGCCGCCACGCTCCGGTATGATTACGACTTTCTTTCCGTTGACGGCTGCAGTGACAAGGAAAAACCCGGACGCTTTGTCATTCCGCTTGGCGACCCGCGCTCCCGGCTTGACCGCCAGTCCCGGCAACAACACCACTTCGGGCAAATGCTCCTCGAACACCAGCCCGAATTTCTTCCGGGCTTTGAGCTTGCCCACCTCTACGGCAATCTGATTGCGCAGGGAGGCGTCGGCAATGTCTTTAATCAAATCTTCAAGTCGCGCCATAGCCAGTACTATTTTCCTGTGTGGAGACTAGTGCAAGTTCGTGGGGAGAAATCTCATCTCCCCGGAATCCGTGCAGCTTGAGCCGATGCCAACCGTACTGGCAGCATACCGCATGTCAAGAGTCATGCGCCCGTAAGAATCGCCCATTCCTAGAGGGTCTTGAAGCTGTCAGCAAATCAATTTTTTGTTGTCGCCGTTATTGAGAAATACGATTGTACCCGGATGCAGGCATGCCCTCATGCAGCGTTGGGGAACCACGTCGGCGATTTGTCGCCCGCCCCGTTGAAGGGTTCGGAGGGGAGTCGCGTTGGCTCAAGACTCCAATTTCTTCAAAATGACCCTTCCTGTTTCCAGGCTGTCTTGTGCCCGCTGACCAGTTATCCTTTCCCCATGCACGGCGCGGTTGAGAGTGTCCGAAAGAATCATGACGTTATGCAACACCTCAGTAGAAATTAAGTCATTACCATGTAAGTTGGTCGCCAGCATTCCGATGCTTTCGCGTTCCCATTCAAGACCATGTGCTTTTGCCAACTTGGCAAGCCTTTTTTCGAGCTGGATTCGCAAGGTCAGTAGATCGAGCAGTGGCAGTTCTTCGGCTAGATCCTCAGTGGTCGGAAGTTCCGACTGCAGTTGTTCCGGCAGTGATTGCGTCAGGCGGTATTTTGCAACGCCCATTGGCTTGCTCATATCACGCAAAGCGTACTCCACGACTAGCCTGTTATGTTCTTTGCAAAGAATAAGGCCCAGACTGGGTTGGTCTTCAGACCGCCGCAGGAGATCATCCACAGCGGACAAATAAAAATTCATTTTGCCGGCGAACTCCGGCTTGAATTCTTCGATCTTGAGATCGATCACGACGTAGCACCGCAATCTCAAATGGTAGAAAAGCAAGTCGAGAAAGAAGTCCTGGTCGCCGATATCGAGGTGATACTGAGTTCCAACAAACGCGAAACCCTTTCCAAGCTCCAACATGAAATCGCGAACGTGCTCGATCAAACTTCGCTCTAAGTCCCGCTCTTGCACGTCCGGTCCTAAGGTGAGGAAGTCAAAATTGTATGGGTCCTTTATCAACTGCTGGGCAAGATCAGATTGAGGGGGAGGGAGAGTTTTATCAAAGTTGGTCAGTGCATGCCCCTGGCGATCAAACAGGTTGCTTTCAATCTGGTGGACCAGGACATTCCGACTCCAGCCCCCTTGCACGGCCTGCCGAATGTACCACTCTCTCAGCTTTGCATCCTTTACGGTGTCCAGAATCCTGACCTGGTGACCCCATGGCAATTGTGCAACAACCTGTTGCACAAATTCTTGGTCAGGGTACGCTTCAGCAAATGCGCGCATATATTTCAAGTTTCTAGCTCGAAATCCACGCATTTCCGGGAACGCTTTGGCCAGATCCTCCGACAGGCGATCAATGATTTTTGCGCCCCATCCTTCATTCTTCTGGCGAGTCAGGATGTCACGGCCAATGCTCCAATAAAGGACAACAAGTTCCCGGTTCACGGAAAGAGCTGCCCGAACCTGAGCTGAGCGGATGCGGTCTTTCAGCGCTTCTAAGAAGCTCTCGTATACTGCGGGAAGTGGATTGAGTTTAGCCTTATTCATCGTTCGCGCTGGTCCCCAGGTTTTGACAGCATATCCCACGGACGTGCAAGGTACGCGAGGGGTTCCGCACGGGGACCAGCGCGCCATTTCGATTGTGCCAATTTTTGTGCCCACCCTACAGACAGATGGGCGCACCTGCGCACAGCCAGCCACATGCTACGATTGCGGATAAGTTGTTTTGTTTCAGCACGAACGTTGAAAACAGGACTGTTGTTTTTAGTAGCGCGCCTGCCTTGGGCGCAGGAGGCCCCCGGTTCGAATCCGGGCGCCCCGACCACTAATTTGCAAATGCCTGAGTTATACTCGACGACGTTCCGAGAGCAAACGCTGGAGGGAAAGGTATGTTTCACTTAA
This sequence comes from Verrucomicrobiia bacterium, assembly GCA_035482155.1. Taxonomy (GTDB): domain Bacteria; phylum Acidobacteriota; class Terriglobia; order Acidiferrales; family UBA7541; genus Acidiferrum. Next base: position 2,243 of record DATHRB010000037.1, read on the forward strand.
TCTGGTATCTTCTTATTGGGTTAATCTCGGGCGTTGTCGCCAAATCGGTGATGCACGTGCACATAGCGCTCTTCTGGACGGTAGTGCTCGGCATCATCGGCTCGATAATCGGTGGCGGCGTTAGCCACATGTTTTCTCGCTCGACAAACGAACGATATCATCCCGCCGGTCTCATTCTTTCCACGTTGGGCGCGATCCTGGTCCTCTTCATTTGTTATAAGCTGCGGATTCATTTTCCTCAGGTCTAGCCTCGTACGCGATAGGGGTTTTATCTTTTATCAGCGTATCGGCTACGCCATGCGGTTCATTCTCGAGACATTCACGCTCCATTTTTACTTCCTCATTTTTAATTAAGTTCACGGCTCTTCGGCGTATCCACTGTCGAAATAATTGCGCGAACCCCTCCTAGACTTCGCCCCTGCTGGAATTGTCGGCGCGTGGTGTCAGACGCACACGGCGTCGATTCTTTAAGTTGTAGTTACTTATTAATATATTATGCTATAGGTAATACTGTTGGTTGTGTCAGTTGGAGTGGTTGGCGAATTCTTATCTGCACCCAGGCTGTTCAGCCTAAGGGAAACTATATGAATTGGATTCTTAAATCGGCTTCAGTCGGAGCGATGGTGGGCTCCTTGGCGGCGCCATTATATCGGGCGCAAAATCCAACCGTCGGAGTAGTTCTCGATGCGGAGTCAGCCCACGTAAGCAACGGTCCCCTGACAAGCGGCACCTCGCTCTATGGCGCCGATGTGGTCAAGCCTGAGTCACAGGGCCACGTTCAATTGCGGGTTCGCCAGACGCGACTCCAACTGGCAGGTCAGTCCGAGGCGGCCTTTTTTCCCGGAGCGAATGGGGCTGTTACGGAGTTGCGGCAAGGAACAATGGTCGTCGCCCTTAATACTGGGGCCGAGAGTTTCGAAGTATTCGTGTCTGACGTTCGCATTATTCCGAAGAACGAGCGGCCAGTGTTGGTGGAGGCCACCATGAAGGCACCTTGCGATTTCCAAATCAAAGTCATGCATAGACACCTGGAGGCGACTGCGGCGAAAGAAACAGAAACGCTTGACGAGGGGCACACCTACGATGTCACCCCGGAATTCTACATTAATGACACACGGAACCCGGCAATCTCACCGGATGCCTCCGCATACCATCGCGGGCTTCAGCACAGTACATGCGCGCTGGCTGCGAAATCGCGAGAGCAACCTCGCTTCCCGAGAAGAAGACGCTTCGCGGCAGTGGCCGTCACTGCGGCTATCGGTGTAGGTACGATCCTGGTTCTTCGAGAGACCTTGGAAGTCCCGACAGACCTTAGCTGATTCGCGACGTAATCATTATGTCCTTTCCTTTTTTGCTTCCGGCCGATTACGGTTGATGTGCTCGTCGAGGTCGATATTCCACTGAGACTCGCATACCGTCAGTCGCGAACTCCACGCGTCCTGTGTAGAAGGCGTGGATGGACTTTGTTACGTCACTCTTACTTTCCTCAACATCTGGCGCAATGTGGCTTAACAACAGACTTCCTACCCTGCTCTCTCTCGCAGCTTCGCCAATTTTCTTTGGTGGCGTATGCAGCTCGTATAGCTGGCTTGGTGAGTTTGGCGGGTCGAGCACCGCACAATTGAAAACCAGCAAGTCCGCGCTCTTGGCCAGTCGAACGAGATTTGCTACCGCCGAAGCATCCATATCGCCCGAGAACACCACCGATTTCCCTTTATACGTGATCCGATACGCGACTGAGGGGCAGTCGCCGTGATGCGTCGCAATTTCCTCCACGACCAAACCGTCCTCATCTACAATTTTTGTAACCCCACTATTTAAGTTGACTGCCAAATCGCGAACCTCAAAGGTTTCCCGCGCGCCAAACGTTTTCTGGTATGAGAACAATCCGTTATTTCCAACCATCAAATCGACGAATCGCGACGTCTTGGGGAACAGCCCAGCCGCATCGGGGCCAAACACCCGATGCTTTATTGGTCCATCGCTGGTCAGCGCGCGCGCGTTAAAAAACGCTGCCAGATCGCCACTGTGGTCGATGTGCAGATGCGTCAACAAAACTATATCCACTTGCTGGAGATCAATATTCAATTCTCCGATGCGCACGAATGCGCCCGGCCCGGCGTCCAGCAAAATCCGAGGCGTTCCGTCGACCAGCACGATGTAACTCGACCCGGCTCTGCCAAACGCTCGCGGCCCGCCAGAACCGAGCACCTGAACGTCCAGGCTCGGCTTTAAATCCGACGCTCTGGACCGTGGGGTCATGGCGCAAGCGAGTATCAAGGAAAGCATCCATAGTCCTTTCATTTTTTCAACTCCCCGTCTGAACAACTTCAATCGCCAAATCTTTCTGCCGCGCGGGCCTTTAGCTTTTCCGCCTCTTCTTCTCGATTCTTCGGCGGGGCATTGGTTTCAAGCGAGCGGAGAAGCCGAGCCGAAGCGCGCGCAACCTCATCTATGGCGGCCGCGAAACTTGTTTCGTTGGCCTTCGACGGCTTATTAAAGCCGCTAATTTTTCTTACGAACTGAAGCGAAGCATTCCGGATCTCTTCGTCCGTGACCGGCGGCTCAAAGTTAAAAAGGTTTTTAATATTCCGGCACATGCAAATCGACCTCCTATCAGACCTTAAGGAATTCTGGTGACACGCTCGCGACATAACGGGGAACGCCACGAGCGTCCCCGAGACTAGGCGTGATAGAAGATTCTAGCGTGTCTTACGCTTCAGTTCAGCAGCCCGAAACACCGACATGGAACGCCACTTGACTGCCCCCTCGGACGTTTGAGAGTCGGGTTTTCGCTGTATCGACCACTAACATTCGTGATGCTTAACTGTGGTGTGCAGCCCGGATATTTTTCGAAGTTTGGCGGCTACAGATTCCGCAGCACGACGGCCCAGAACCAGGCCAGGTCACCCCATTTTTGAACAAAATTACGGCGTAGCTCCACGCCGAGGCACGCGGGCGATCCTGTTGGCACCCTTGTGAAAACGTAAGTCGGGAGAATTCATGAACAAGAAAAAGACGCCGAAAAACGGACTTGCCGACCCGTCTCGCCTTCAATCGCACGATGAAGATGACAAAGAGACTATTCAAGTCATCATTGAGACTCCCAAAGGCAGCCGGAATAAGTTTGCTTTTGATGAGGAACAGAAAGTCTTTGAACTGAAAAAGGTTCTGCCTGCAGGCATGACCTTCCCTCATGACTTCGGATTCATCCCCTCTACCAAAGCGGAAGACGGCGATCCCGTCGATGTGCTGGTATTGATGGACGAACCTGCGTATCCAGGATGCCTAATAAAATGCCGGCCAGTTGGAATTATCGAGGGCGAGCAAGGCAAAAACAAAAAAGACACTGAACGCAATGACCGCGTCGTGGCCATCGAATTGATGAACCACACTTACGCTCACGTGAAACACGTGGACGATTTGGGGAAGACTTTCGTTAAGGAACTAGAGGACTTTTTCGTCAACTACCATGAACTGTCCGGCAAACAGTATCGCGTTCTTGATGTTCGCGGTCCGGGAGAAGCTCGGCGCCGGATCAAGGACGGGATGCGCGCAATAAAGAAAAAGTAAGTCTGCGAAGTAAAAAGCGGTAATTCTGGCTGGCTTGTTACCAATGCATGCATTTATCTACTGCCCAGTGAATTGTATGTTCGGGATCTGGATGTTCGTGTTCCGTCCGATTGTGTAGCTGCACCCATAAAGCGAACCCACCATTATGCACTTGAGCTGATAAAGATTAGCTTCGTTGTGGACACAACATCTTCGACCAACCTGAATTTTAGGAAAATATTGAAAGCCGCGCGAGGTTAGAGCCAATCGCTCATTTTGGCGAGTGACTCCAATGCTCTTTGCGGAGCCACCAGAGTGCGCAGGGCACGCAAAGCCAGGCGCTTACCGCCACAACGAAAACCATCGCCACATTCCACGCTGGCAGCAGCTTCCAGATGATGTAAGCAAAAGTGGCGAGTCCCAAGCTGCCATGCGCCGCGCCTGCGGCATCCAACCCCGCGGCCTGTCGCCCTCGCGTAGTCTTTGGTATTCCAGCGCGCTGTTTCTTCTGCCGCTCATGCTTGTCTACAAGCGTCGCGCTGGCCGGAAAAATTGCCGGGAAAGCCAGGAACAAGCCGCCAAACACCGGTCCGTAATATTTGGCCAAGAGTCCAGCGACCACCGTGACGGTGCCGCCCAATAAAAACCGCACGGCATACTCGTACCACTTGGTTTTCTTTAATGCAGAGAAGTTAGCGGAAACTTTCATGCCAGCTCTCCCTCAGAACCAACAACCAAATCGATATGGAGCACACCAGCCAGATGACCAGCGCCGATAACGTAACTGACATGGCCTTTAATTTGCGCCGCAACATCAGCCATAAAGCAAAGCCAGGCGTATAAAAAGAAAACCAACGCTCCCGCCATCATGGAGCGAGCTTCCGTGGCTGCATACATCTTTCCGTTCGCGGCGATAGTAAGCCCCAAAGCAGCGAGTGCGATGGACGGAGCCGCTCCAAACAATCCAGCAAAACTTTTTGGTTTCAGCACGTCACCCAAACCCGCGAATGCGGACACAGCGACGCCTCCGATTAGAAATCGAAAAATGAGATCCTTCACTGGCCCCCCTGAGGCTCGGTGATTCGCGATGCAACATAATCCCTGCGTATTCTTAACATTTATGTTATTACGCGGCAAACCTTGTGGCTTTAGGACTGGCATACTGCCGGAGTTGGCAACCGCATCCTGCTCGAATAAGATTCGAGCTCAGCCAGGAGTTGCTCGATGAGTGCAACCGATCAATACCAGGCAGTCGTTATCGGAACAGGTCAGGGCGGAAAACCCTTATCCGTGGCGCTTGCTTCCGCGGGGTGGCGAACCGCGATACTCGAACGCGAGCATGTCGGCGGTACATGCGTCAATGAAGGCTGTACGCCCACGAAGACCATGGTCGCCAGCGGCCGTGTAGCGTATCTCACACGTCGTGCAGCCGACTACGGCGTGCTAACTGCGAATATTTGGATCGACATGCCACGAATCCGTCAGCGCAAACGCGACATTGTCGACAGTTTCAGAAATCGAGGCCGAGCCGCCTTAGAAAAGACCAGGAACCTCGACTTGATTTTTGGCGAAGCGAGCTTCACCGGCCCTAATTCTCTAACGGTGCGCTTGAAGGATGGGACGCGCCGCACCTTGGGCGCTGAGAAAATTTTCATCGACGCGGGATGCCGGCCCGCGATTCCGCAGCTCGATGGACTTAAAGATGTCCCATATCTAAACAGCACTTCAATCATGGAACTTGATAGCGTTCCCGAGCATTTACTAGTTCTTGGTGGCGGCTATGTCGGACTCGAGTTCGGGCAAATGTTTCGCCGCTTCGGCAGCTGTGTCTCCATTGTGCATCGCGGCGACCGCTTGCTTCGCGGCGAGGATTCCGACGTGGCGGACGAAATCGCCGCACTCTTGCGGCAGGACGGGATCGACATATTTCTAAACACAACAGCCGAAAGCGTTACAAAGAGTGGTTCACAAATCTTGTTAACCGCCCGGGAGAAGTCGGGCACAATGCGCGAAATTCAAGGCTCGCACCTATTGGTAGCCACTGGCCGGGTTCCGAATGTCGAAACACTAAATCTTAGTGCTGGGGGAATCGCGACGGATAATTCTGGCTTCATCAAGGTGAACTCCAAATTGGAGACCAACGCGCCTGGAGTTTACGCACTCGGAGACATCAACGGCGGCCCGGCATTTACGCACATTTCCTACGATGACTTTCGCATCCTGCGCACCAACCTGATCGACAAAGGAAGCGCCACCACCGATGGCCGCCTCGTGCCCTACACGGTTTATATCGATCCGCAACTCGGCCGCATCGGCATCACAGAAACTCAAGCTCGCGAGCTAAACAAAAACGTTCGCGTCGCAAACATGGCTATGTCTTCAGTCGCCCGTGCGCTCGAAGTGGACGAATCGCGCGGATTTATGAAAGCGATTGTGGACGCCGATACCGATCAGATTCTGGGCGCGGCCGTGCTGGGTATCGAGGGCGGAGAAATCATGTCCATGCTGCAATTGGCGATGATGGGCAAAATACCGTTTACGATCCTGCGCGACGCGATTTTCGCCCATCCGACACTCGCCGAATCGCTAAACAATCTCTTCACCCATTTCGTTTCGTGAGATCCGCTGACAGAAGGGTGTTTACCTGAATGCTCGAAATGCCGGACCTTCTTTATTTTGCCGCGTTTTCGGGGGGAATCAGTTGATAGCTTACAAAAGCCAACTGCTTGCTATCAGGCGACCATGAAGGCACGTTAATTGTTCCCTGTCCCCCGAAAAGTTTTGCCAACACTTCGATTTTGCCGTCAACTGTATCGTCCTTCATCGGCACGATCCGTAGCGTCACATCTTTATTCTCTGGATGGCCTTCCACTTCCTTGCCGTAGGAAAGAAAAACCAGCAATTTCCCGTCCGGTGAGATGTGCGGAAACCAGTTATTCAAATCGTCTGACGTGACCTGCTGCTGCGCGCTGCCATCCGGGTGCATCCGCCATATCTGCATCCTGCCGGTGCGCACCGAATTGAAATAAATATATTTCCCATCCGGCGTATATTCCGGTCCGTCATCGAGTCCTATCGCGGTGGTCAACTGCTTTTCTTCGCCGCCTTCCGTCGAGACGGTGTAAATATCAAATTCACCGTTGCGCTGCCCGGGATACGCGAGGGTCTTACCATCCGGCGACCAGCCATGCCAATAAGAAGGAGATTTCTGCGTGATGCGGCGCGGTGTTCCCCCAGTGATGGGCAGCAAATAAATAACGGATTGATGATCGCCTTGCGACTGATCGCTTATCGCCAATGTTTTACCGTCGGGCGAGATCCCATGATCGTTGTTACAGCGCACCGCAAACCCTGTATCGATGGCCTGCGGTTGTCCGCCACCAACCGGCAAGCGCTGAATCCGCCCGTCGGCATTGACGATAAATGCAGATCCGTCGCGCGTCCAATTGGGCGCTTCAAAATGTCCGGCGACGGTATACACGATGCGACGGTCGGCATAGGGGACTGTGATGGTTTCGAGTGTGCTATACAATGTGGTCTGACCCGCGGCGGCCGCTGCTGGCGCGACTTCTTTCAGTTCCACCCCCGAAAATACCGCCTTTTCGATAACATCCTTATCGTGGCTGCACACCCCGATGCCTACATAAAAAGGCGCGCTAAATGAAACACGCATCGCGGCTCCAGAAGGTTGTATTTTTTCGCCACGCTTGCCCAGCCACATGGAAACGTAAGCACCGCGCTTTTCGATACGCAATCCAGTAGGCGCAGAAATATTCGACTGAATCTCATGCGTAGGCGCCCCTTTAGCCTCGCGATACTGCAAAGACGCCAACCCGTCGCCGTGCAACGCCACATCCACATACGCGGAGTCCGGCTCCAGGCTCTGCCGCATCATCAACACGGCCTTGCGATGCACATTGCCACCTTGACCAACAAATGAAATGTCGGCCGTCAGAGACGCATCACCTGACCATTTCTTCCACGCAAACTGAAAATTGTCTGAGTCCGACCACATGTTTTCGCCGCTACCCGTAAGTGTGTAGCTACGCTTTGAGGAATCATATTCGCTCGTCCCCGCATGCAAAACTGTACCAATGTCACCATGGCCTTCAAATATTCCAACAATAGCGGCGGATTCCTGCGCAACGGCAATTCGAGAGCCCGCAAATACCATCAAAAGACACAAACCTGGAGCGAACCACGCTAATAATTTCTTTCCCATGCACGATCCTCTCCGTCCGTACTTGTCCCTCGCAAAGTAGGGCCGCATCTGCTTATTGTCAATTAATTACGCGCCGAATGGACCTTTTGCCCAGAAGATCTGTGGATTTTTTAAGGACTTCAGTTTCTAAAGTTTAGAAAACCCAAAGGTCAAACGATTTTTGCTAGTGTCCGAGAAATTTTTCGAGAAACGAAATTTCCCGATCGGCCTGCTCGAAAAACTTCTTCGCGCTTGGACCATCTTGACGTTGCAGCGCGGCTTGAGCTTTGGACATGTACGACTGCATCCGCTGTTCCGCTGAAACAACGTCGCCACGCAATCCGTAGCCCTGCGCACTTTGCTGCCCCTTCAAATTGTCCAGGCTTTGTGAGACAGAAGCTGCGCGTCCGTTCAGTTGATCTTCCAGACCCTCTGCTTCTTTCAGGTCTTCGGCGGCAGCCTTTGCCCGCGCAGCTTCGGCAGCGGCAGCCTCCGCTTGTGCTTGAGCGCGTTCGGCGGCGGCTCGTCGCTGCTCAGCGCTAGCTGGCGCTCCTTGCGAACTGTGTTTGATATTTCCCTCAGTATCCGGGTGTGAGGTTGCATTTCCGCTCGACGCATCGGCTGCTGGTTGGCCCGTCGTCTCCGGTAGCGAGGTTTGACTCGACTGCGCCGTCGCGCCGCCAGGCGCAGCCACCGCCGAAGAGGTCGCGGCAGATCCAGCTGGTTGAGAAGTCGCTGGTGCGGCCGCAGCAGGTTTTGCAGGGAACGCCGCTTTACCTTCTCCAGCGTGTATCTTCAGTCTGCGGGGCAAATAAAATCCAGCCGCAAATAGCACGCCCACGACTACCAGCGCACCCAGTCCCATGTAAAGCCCGCGCTTGCTGTTACCACTCGATGCGACGGCTGGCAGCGGAACAGGTGCCTGCTGAACCTGTGATTCGGGCGGCACGGCAGGTGGCAGCACAGGAATCCCTGGCGCGCTGACCTTTTTCGGCGTCTCCTTATTTCCGGCGTCATCAGTGTACAGGTTTGATCGGACAGGCTGCCCGGTCCCAGCCATTTCTTCTCCGTGCGCCACCGGAGAAGGCCGCACCTGCGTGTCGCGTTGCAAACGCGATAAGTCGCTGCGCATTTCCGATGCGTGCTGGTAACGTAGATTGCGATCCTTTTCCAGCGCCTTATTAATTATTTCTTCCAGCCCCACCGGCAGATCCGGGTTCAGGCGCACCGAAGAGACAGGCGTGCGGTTCAAAATCCCGTCAAAAATTACTCCCGAAGTTTCTCCACGGAACGGCAATTGACCCGACGCCATTTCGTAGAGCACCACACCAAAAGAAAATAGATCGGTGCGCGCATCTAAATCTTTCGCTCGTACTTGCTCCGGCGACATGTACGCAACAGTGCCCAACGCCATTCCTGGAGTTGTTAGTTGATCCCGGTCTTCCACCATCGTGCTGAGAGTGTTGGCGGGCCCAGAGATGGACTCTTGCTTGGTAACTTTGGCAAGACCAAAATCGAGAACCTTGGCGTGACCTCGCTTGGTCACAAAAATGTTCGCGGGCTTGATGTCGCGATGAATTATTCCTTGAGAGTGCGCTGCATCCAGGGCATCGGCAATCTCAATCCCTAGGGTAAGCAACTGCTCCAGCTCCAGGTGTCCGTTTGTCAGGGTATGTTTTAGAGTCAGTCCGTCAAGATATTCCATGGCTATAAATGCCTGGCTATCATGTTCATCCACTTCGTAAATGGTGCAAATGTTCGGGTGATTTAAAGCAGAAGCGGCTTGAGCCTCGCGCTGGAAGCGGGCGAGGGCTTGTCGGTCCTTCGCGACATCATCCGGCAAAAATTTCAGAGCCACGTGACGGCCGAGCTTGGTGTCTTCGGCCTCGTAAACCACGCCCATGCCGCCGCCCCCGAGTTTGCGCAGGACGCGGTAATGCGAAATCGTTTCGCCTATCATGTGAGGATTAATCCTTGACTGTGCCGCTTAAGGGGTCTGTGCCACGTCTCCAACTTTGACTGGTCCCGTACCTGCAAACGTCACCGTTGCAGAGTCTTGATCGATTTGCGTAACCGTGCCGCTACCGATTTTATCGGTAATGGCCTTCAACACTTTGCCGGTGGCCGGATCTTTCACCGTGCGAACCTGCCGGCTAATATCGAGAGTGTCGCCAACCTTCAGCCCGGTCTTGCTGCCCACGTTGATGATCAGCGTGTTTCCACTGACATCCGCCACCAGTCCCGAAACCGAAACCTTCACTGTAGGAAGAGTGGCTGCCTTGTTATCCAATTGCGTAGCCGCGTCGCCTACCGCTGCTTTTACCGCTTCGCCCAATATGGTCTGGCCAAAGTTGCTGCTTCCCATATCGAGTCCGGCGCCACCGCCGCTGCCACCACCCGCTCCGGCTCCAATCAGCGAGGTGCCCGAGCGCGAAGACTCACCGGTTCCAGTCACGGCCGCAAGTATTTCGCCCGTGGAGGTATTTACCAATCGCGCGGTGATCCCCACTACTGCCTTAGCCTTGTGCGTTCCGACGCCGCCGATTCCCATCCTGGATCCGTAACCGCCAAATCCTCCTCCTCCAATGTTAGTGTGCTGATCGTCGCGGCCGAACTGCGTGATGCTGCCGATAATGATGGCGTCTACTCCCAGAATTCTGCCGATCTTTGCGGCCGTCGAAGCATCGGCGCGATCGCTATTCGAAAAATTCTGTTCGCCCAGCACTTTATCGAGCGCGTTGCGCTCGATCACGGAGTACTTCCCGTCCTCCACCAGCTTCTGAACCAGCATGTCAGAGATTCCCTTACCCACATCCTGATCGGAACCAAAAATCGCCTGCGCGTTGGATTTCACCGTACCGTATTCAAAATTCAACACGGCGACGCGTTTTTTCTGCGCCAAGCAAGGACTGACAATCACAAGAAAAATTAAGGCAAAACGAGGGAACCTGGGCATGGAACACTCCTATTGCGCATCAGGTGTGGCAGCAATCATGACTCCCGAGGCTGCCAACCCTCAGGCATATTTCAAGTGGCTGAATCCTATACCCAACAAATTCAGATGGCAACTATTCAGAAGGGCCGCTAGTCCGCCCCAACCCCTCGTGGCTTTGAATCGAAGTTTTTCAACGCTTCCAAAATTTGCGGTCCGTACTTCTCGACTTTTCGATCCCCGAATCCGGAAACCTGTCGAAGCTCCGTAAGTGTATTTGGCCGAACCCGACAAAGTTCATCAAGCGTTGTGTCGTGCATCACAATATATGCTGGCATGCCGAGTTCCTTGCTGATGCCACGGCGCCATTCCCGCAAGCGGTCGCGAAGTTCACCGTTGACCTCGATATGCGGTACTTGAACTGAGACCTTAGCTTTTACGTTGACGGCCTTGCTCTCTACCGCTTTCCTTTTCGGGACTGGAGGCGCTGCGCTGAACCAACCCGGCTCACCGCTGCAGACGTCGCATGCGTTGCACGTCGACCATTTCGGAGTTTCGCCAAAATGGACACAAATTTGCCTGTGCCGACAACTCTTCGACTCAACGAAATTTCGAATGATGTGATAGCGCTGCCATGCGCGCGCTTTCTCTGCTGGATCCGTTAATTGCTCAACGAAGTAGGTGAGAAGCCCCACGTCGCGTTTTTGCCATAACAACAGGCAGTCAGCGGGCTCGCCATCACGCCCCGCTCGCCCAGCTTCCTGGTAATACTGCTCAATCGATTTCGGCAACGACAAATGGATCACCGCGCGTACTGCGGCCTTGTTTATGCCCAAGCCGAACGCGATTGTTCCTACCAGCACCCGCACTTCATCGCTCATCCAGCGTTCCTGATTTTTTCTTCGCTTCACGCTGTTCATTTGCGCGTGGTAGCCGATGGCTGAGATCCCGCTGTGCTCCAGGAACGCGACCGTTTCCTCCACTCGTGTGATCGTCGGAGCATAAATAATGAGGTTGCTTCCCGAATAGTGTTCTATCGTATTAACCAGTAATCCACGCTGACTTTTCGGATCGCATTGCTTCACGTGATAGCGCAAGTTCGGACGTTGGAAGCTCGCGATATATTTGTCCGCATCGCGCAACTGCAATTGCTCGACAATATCGTGGCGTACTTGTTTGGTTGCACTTGCAGTAAACGCCGCAATGGGCAGGTCCGGAAATTGTGTCCGCAAGGAGTGCAACTGCCGATACTCAGGACGAAACTCATGTCCCCACTCTGAAATACAATGAGCTTCATCGATCACGAAATAAGAAATGGGTGTTTCGCGCAGCCAGGTGAGCCCGTCAGCTCGTGCCAGTCGCTCCGGCGAAAGATAAAGTAGCCGGTACTTTCCATCTTTTGCGTCGCGCAAAATTGCCGATTGCTCGGCCGCATTCTGCGAGCTGTTCAATACCGCTGCTGGGACACCCATCTGTTCCAATTGAGCAGTTTGGTCCTGCATCAAGGCAATCAGCGGCGACACAACAATTGCTGTACGGTCGGGCGTCATTGCCGCGGGCAACTGGTAACACAGCGATTTGCCCCCGCCAGTGGGCATGACCACACAGGCATCACGCCCCGCGAGCAAACTGTTCACTACCTGTTCCTGAAGCGGACGAAACGAGGAGTAGCCCCAATACTGCTGCAGCGCGGAGAGTATCGATGAGGGCATAGCGGCTTAGTTCAACTAGCGAATAGTGTCAGTCTACGATGAACAACTTAGCACCGCCACGGCTGACGCTCCGATGCGGTGGATCGCCATCCCCGACGTGATAGCTCATCCCCGGCGCAAGTGTAAAGGTCCGCCCATCAGCCAAATGCGTTTCCAGTTCCCCCGCAAGACACAAAATCACATGTCCCTTGGCGCACCAATGATCCGCCTCATAGCCCGGAGAATACTCGACCATGCGCACGCGAATCTCGCCAAAGTTCTGTGTCCGCCATAACGCAACGCCAGAATTCCCAGCATGTTCAGTCACCGGAATCCCGCTCCAATCGGTTATCGAGAAAGCACAGGCAGCCATTTCCATGTGCCGAGTATAGCTTCAAGTCGCGGGCCCGGGTGCTGGTGTCAACTACGCGCCTAAACTCAAGAAGCGCCGCTATCAATTTAGCGCGATCTGTGCTACTCTGTTTTTGCGCTTATTACCTCGGTTGTGTTGTGCGGCCCCTCGGTTGTTGTTAATGCTTCTTCTGAGAATCCCCGCCTGCAGTTTTCTCCGTACGTTATCAGCGTAATTCAAAACTAAGGCTGGCTTTGTGAGTTGCCGCCTGAGTACGCACATAAGTGTGTGTGCCGCGAGCAACTCCACCAGCAAGAAAGCTAAACTACTCAATGCAGAATGTTTCCGTACCTTTTTCAGAAATGCCGCTCTCTCCATATATGAAGGAGAAGCTGACGTCGGCGAAGTTTTCCATTCCGACGCCGGTGCAAGCCGCCGCGATTCCGCAGGCGCTCGCCCGCAAAGACGTGCTCGCTACCGCGATGACCGGAACCGGCAAAACGCTGGCCTTCCTCATCCCCGTGATCGAACAACTCTTGAAACAAAATACCCCGGGCATCAATGCCCTCGTGCTCGTGCCCACGCGCGAACTCGCCATGCAGGTTGTGGCGCAGTATAACGCCCTGCGCGGCAAGCAGCTTATGCCCGCGGCCCTCGTTGTCGGCGGATTATCCGAGGGCGCACAGCTCCAGGCCATTCGCAAAGGCGCCCGCTTCGTAGTGGCCACTCCCGGCCGCTTGGAAGACTACCTGGATCGCAGACTTTTTCACTTTAACGCCTTGCGTATCCTTATCCTCGATGAAGCCGACCGCATGCTGGACATGGGTTTTCTTCCCGCGATTCGCAGAATCGTTTCCATTCTTCCCAAAGACCGCCAAACCATGTGCTTTTCCGCGACCATGGAAGGCTCTATGATTCGCGTCGTGAAAGACTACATGAAGGACCCCGTGAGGCTTTCCTTCGGCTCAACTCTCAAGCCGTCCGAAAACGTTCGCGTACAGGCCTTTGAAGTGGCCATGGACCGCAAAATGGAATTGCTCCAGCGCTTGCTCGCCAAGGAAACCGGACGCTGCCTGGTCTTCGCGCGCACCAAACGCGGAACCGAGCGCATCGCCGACAATCTAAATCGCAAGGGCTTCTCTTCGGCCATGATTCACGGCGACCGTTCGCAATCGCAACGCACCGCAGCCCTCGCTGGATTTCAGCAGGGACGCTATCGCATTCTGGTAGCCACCGACCTCGCGTCGCGCGGTATTCACGTTGAAGACATCGCCCACGTCATTAATTACGACCTGCCCGAAGTGGCCGAAAATTTCATCCACCGCGTCGGCCGCACTGGCCGCAACGGAGGACACGGCGTAGCTTCCACGTTGTTCGTCAAGGAACAACGTTCCGAGCTCTTTCAACTGGAACGTACACTGGGAATCAAAATCGAGCGTATGCGCGCCGATGATGGCACTGCAGCTCCCATCGTGTCTCACGTCGGTTCACAAGGACGCTTGCCGGTAAATCTTCCGCGCATCGCCAGCGGCCCGAAACCAGCACGATTCGTGCTTCCCGGTGAAGTTCTACAAGCTCAGTAAGAGTCAGACACTAGAAAGTAAATCGCGCCGCGAGTCGAAAAGCCGCGGTGCGTTTTTTTTTCGCGAGATCTCGCATTGAACAGCATTCCTACCTGTAAGCACGAATAAAGAAATAAATGGTCATAAAGGTCCCGACTGCAATCACCAATCCCCGAATCCAGCTTTGCGGCAACTTCTGCGCGTAGTGCGCGGCCCCATATCCGCCCACTATCGCACCAACAGTCATCACTCCCGCCTGCGGCCACAAAATAAATCCCGTTGCTATAAAAGCGACCGCCGCCACCCCGTTGATTATCGAGCCTAGAATCACCTTCAATTTATTCATCGCGTGGATATCTGTCATACCCAACGCAGAAAGCATCGCGAGATTCAGGATTCCCATGCCTCCGCCGAAATAGCCGCCGTACAGCGCCACAGCCAATTCGAAAATCGTGGCGCCGATCATCGAGCCTCTGCTGGTCTCGCCGGACATCCCCGCGGATATGCGCCCGGTCAAACGTTTGCCGTATGCAAAAAGCAGCGTCGCGCCCAACATCAGCCATGGCAAGACTTTTAGAAACGTCTGTGCTGGTGTTTTGATCAGCAACAGAGCGCCTGCGACGCCGCCAATTACGCTGGTCACAATGAGCGGAATCATTACCCGCCGGGGAATATCTAGCTTCATGCGGTAAGCGCCGCCGCTCGCTGTGGTGCCCACCCATAGTGCCAAAGTGTTCGTCGCATTGGCTGGCACCGGCGGCACACCAGTAAATAGCAGCGCCGGAAACGCCACGAAGCTGCCCCCGCCCGCAACAGCGTTAATCGCACCTCCCACCGCCCCAGCAAAAAAAAGAAAAATTGCCTGCTCTAGCGTCACGATTGAGTTTTAACACGAATGATGCCGGTCCCCTAACTTCACCCCTTACTACAGCGCAAAGTCCATTCTTGACAACTTGACCCAGCCCATATATTAACGGTGCGATTCCCGCCTTCCTTCGCTGTAATCCTGGCTTGTCTTCGTCATTGCCAGATCACCGGAGGAGTCGCGAAGAGAAGTACAAGTCCCAAGGGAACGTGCCGCCAGCTTCATTCCCGGCACCAACCCGGGGTAGCAGGTCGCGTAACAGGAGGAAGTATGGCCAGCCGGACCAATGTCGTAACAACCGAGGTGGCGGAATACAGCATCTGGCGAGTCATTCTCGCTTCCTCAGTGGGCACCATGATCGAATGGTACGACTTCTACATCTTCGGCAGCCTGGCTGCAGTACTGTCCCCGAAATTTTACCCCTCCGGTAACGACACTCTGGCGTTGATCGCATATTTATCAACATTCGCTGTTGGCTTTGTGGTTCGGCCATTCGGGGCACTGTTTTTTGGGCGTATCGGCGACATTGTTGGACGCAAATACGCTTTTCTTGTCACTCTTACTATCATGGGGGGAGCGACAGCGCTAATCGGTTTGCTGCCGACTTACGCCACGGCAGGCTGGTTTGCACCGATTTCCTTGTTGGCGATTCGAGTGCTTCAGGGGTTAGCCTTGGGCGGAGAGTACGGCGGCGCCGCGGTCTACGTTGCCGAGCACGTGCCTGACCGCAAGCGCGGTTTCTATACCAGCTTTATCCAGATCACTGCAACTCTCGGTTTATTCGTTTCACTCATCGTTGTACTCGTCACCCAGTCCTACATGAGTAAGGAGGCCTTCTCCAACTGGGGTTGGCGAATTCCTTTTCTAATCTCCATCATCCTGGTAAGCATCTCGCTATATATCCGCTTGAAGATGAAAGAATCACCCATTTTTACGCAGATCAAGAGCGCTGGCATGACCTCCGCACAGCCTTTGAAAGATGCATTCGCCAAGTGGGAGAACGGCAAGCGTGTCTTGATTTCTTTGTTCGGCGCTACCGCTGGCCAAGGAGTGGTTTGGTATACCGGCCAATTCTATGCCCTGTTTTATCTGCAAACGATTTTGAAAGTTAACGTAAAGACGGCCTCAATCATAGTAGCGGTGGCATTGCTTTGCGCTATGCCGTTCTTTACGCTGTTTGGCGCCATATCCGACAGGATTGGCCGTAAGTGGCTCATGATGGCGGCGTGCCTCCTGGCTGTCTTGACCTACCTTCCGATTTACCACGCCATGCAACAAGCAGCTGGTAACGAGGTGTCGAGCGTAAAATCTGCCAAGAATAAGGTAACCGGCGCCATCGCACTTACTCCATTAACCCTCGACGCTAACAATAACCTCGTTGCCGCTAAGGAAGCGCCAAGCCCGAACGTGCCACTGTTGGTTCTGCTCGTCTGGATTCAGGTGATTTACGTTTGCATGATTTATGGACCGATCGCCGCTTATCTCGTTGAAGCTTTCCCCGCGAGAATTCGATACACGTCTCTATCATTGCCGTACCACATCGGCAACGGCGTATTTGGGGGACTCGTGCCTTTGATAGGTGTATACGTCTGCGCCAG
The DNA here is from genome assembly GCA_035482155.1 of Verrucomicrobiia bacterium. Lineage (GTDB taxonomy): Bacteria > Acidobacteriota > Terriglobia > Acidiferrales > UBA7541 > Acidiferrum. The sequence continues at coordinate 18,996 of DATHRB010000037.1, forward strand.
CACTCAAAATATTTACGCTGGACTTTACTATCCGATGACCATAGCCGCGATTACCTTCGTGGTCGGCAGCCTGCTCCTGCGCGAAACTCATGGCACGAAAATCTGGAGCGAGGTGGAAAACACTCCTCAGGTTGCTTCAGCCGATTGATATGTAAATATGCACGAGCAAATCCTTCGGTAGTCTCGTGCCGACACCTGAATAATTGGATGAGCATGACGGGTCGTCTTGAGACCGCGGCGCAGCGGCGTTATGCTCAGTAACAGTCATTGCTTCTTCATGGGGAGTAGAGAACGTGGCCAAATCACGCCAGAAACCGCGCGAAAAACAAAAACCACAAAGTCACAATAAAGACGGCCATTCAACCGCGCGCAAGCTGACCGAAGCGCAAATTGCCGTGCATTGGAAAGAAGAAGAATACTTCCAGCCATCCGCGAAATTCATCGGCCAGGCCAATCTCAAAGATCCCGCGATGGTAGAGAAATTCAGTGAGAAGCATTTCCCCGAATGTTTCCGCGAATACGCCGACCTACTTCACTGGGATCAGTATTGGCACACCACACTGGATACGAGCGAGCCACCTTTCTGGAAATGGTTTGTCGGCGGCAAACTAAATGCCTGCTACAACTGCGTTGATCGGCATCTTGAGAAGCACAAAAATAAAGCAGCGCTCATCTTCGTTCCCGAACCCGAACAAGAATCAGCCACGATAATCACCTATCAGGAGCTTTACCGGCGTGTGAATGAAGTCGCCGCCATGCTGCGTGATTTCGCCAAACTAAAAACTGGCGATCGCGTCACCATTCACATGCCCATGATCCCCGAGCTGCCCATCACCATGCTGGCCTGCGCGCGCCTGGGCGTCATGCACTCCGTGGTCTTTGGAGGCTTCAGCGGAGAAGCCTGCGGCATGCGCGCCGCGGATTCCGGCAGCCGCGTACTCATTTATGCCGATGGTTATTTCAGAAACGGCAAGTGGGTCGATCACAAAGGCAATGCCGACATCGCCGTGCAAACAGCGGAAAAAGAAGGCCAACACATTGACAAAGTTCTGGTCTGGCGGCGCTACAGCGGAAAATACAATTCCGAATCGCCCATGATCATGAAGCGCGATTATTTTGTCGATGAAATATTGAAAGGTTATCGCGGGCACATCTTGGAACCCGTTTCCATGGATGCCGAAGCTCCCCTGTTTCTGATGTACACGAGTGGCACGACCGGCAAACCCAAAGGTTGCCAACATCGCACTGGCGGCTACCTCGCTTACGTAACCGGCACCTCAAAGTATTATCAGGACATTCATCCAAGCGACGTCTACTGGTGCATGGCCGATATTGGATGGATCACCGGGCACTCTTACATCGTGTACGGCCCTATGGCCCTAGCTGCCACCAGTGTTTTGTACGAAGGAGTTCCGCAATTTCCCGATGCCGGAAGGCCTTGGCGAATCGCCGAGCGCTTGGACGTCAACATTTTTCATACATCTCCAACCGCAATTCGCATGCTGCGCAAAGCGGGCGGAGACGAACCCAAGAAATACAACTATCACTTCAAGCATATGACTACGGTGGGCGAACCCATCGAGCCGGAAGTGTGGAAGTGGTATCACCAGGTCGTAGGCAAAGGCGAAGCCGTCATCGTCGACACCTGGTGGCAAACGGAAACCGGCGGCTTCCTGTGCACCACCAAACCCGCATTGGATCCGATGAAACCTGGCAGCGCTGGCCCTGCTGCATTGGGAATTTATCCGGTTATTTGGGATGAGAACGGCAACGAAGTCACCAAAGGTTCCGGGAACGCCGGAAACATTTGTATTCGCAATCCGTGGCCCGGCATCATGCAGACCATCTGGGGCGATCCGCAACGCTTCGTCAATCAATACTACAAAAAATATAACCAGCATCCGCACAGCAAAGACTGGCGGGACTGGCCATATTACGCGGCCGATGGCGCGGTATTGCCCGCAGACGGCTATTACCGGATTCTTGGGCGCGTCGACGATGTAATCAACGTCGCGGGACACCGCCTCGGCACCAAGGAACTCGAATCCGCGTGCTTGACTATCCCAGAGATTGCGGAAGCCGCGGTCGTGCCAGTAGTGGACGAAGTGAAAGGCCGCGTGCCCGAAGTTTACGTTTCGTTGAAACCTGGAATTCCGCCGAGCAAAGCCGTACAGGACAAAATCATGTCCACGATAGAAACCATGATCGGCAAAATCGCGCGCCCGAAAAAAATCCACATGGTGCCCGATATGCCCAAGACCCGTTCGGGCAAAATCATGCGCCGGGTGTTGGCTGCCATTTCCAATAATCTCGATACCGGCGACATCACCACGCTCGCCAACCCGGATATCGTCGCGCAAATTCGCGAATTAGTGCAGGGCCGGGGTGTTGGTCCCTTGAAAGATGGCCCGGAAGACATTAAGCGTTTCGGCGAGGAAGCTTAGGGTGCAAAACAGGCGCGACCGGTAACTCAGGCCGCATGTTTTTCTCGCTTATTGTGAATCAGAATCGTTTTTCGCGGTGGTGTCTGGCTTTGCTTTAGATTTTTCTGGCGTCGTCTTCTTCGCTTTTGCAGTACTTGAGTCGACTGGCCGCGCGTCCTTCTGCTTCGGCTTGGGCGCATCTTGGGCGGCAATCTTAAGCTTGCCCTTTCCCGCGACCGAATCTTTCAAAGGAGCCTCGGTGGTTTGTGTCGGCACGGACGAGAGTTTCAATGTGTCGGCCGCAGCGCCAGTGGCCGTTGTCGTTTCAGTTTGAGATGGGTTCACAGGTGCCGCTGATTTCCCTACGCTGACACTAGCGCCCGGCGTACCGCATCGCGCCTGAACCTGGTTCAGCAATTCTGAATCAAGCAGTGCATCTTGCCACCGCGCGGAACAAAGCTGCCCCACCGACAAACCACTGGCACCATGCATTTCCGCTCCCGCAAGATTTGCACCGTCAATTTGTGCGCCACGCATCAGTGCCCCGCTCAGAAATACCCCTCGCAAATCGGTGTTTCTCAGATCGGCATCCAACAGCACCGTCCCCTTCATCTGGGCTCCGGCAAGATTTCCCCCGCCAAGCTTCGCGGAAGACATATCCGCATCCTGCAGATTTGCGAAAGAAAGCATGGCGTTATCCATTTTCGTATCGCGCAAATCCGTCCGTGAAAGATCCGTTCTAAGCAATCGTGCGTTCCGCAGCGTAATCCCATACATCGTGGATCCCGAAAGCTTGGCATTCGACAAGTCCGCGTTGTCGAAATTGCCATACGAAAGATCGGCGCCGCGAAGATCCGTGGAAACAAATTGAGCGCCAACGGCATTGGCCGACACCAGAACTGAGCGGTTAGCTTGCGCTCGATTGAAATTGGCCGAGCGCATCGTCGCTTCCCTCATGTTCGCACCGCGTAAGTCCGCCTCCGAAAGGTATGCGCCCTCCAGATCGGCGCGCCAAAGCTTGGCATTCATCAGAAAAGACCGGTAAGCGCGTGCGAAGCGCAAATTCATTTGATTGAGTTTCGCGCCCGGCGCATCCGCCATCCCCGCTTCCGTCCAATTGCCCGCGGCGGGCGGCGTGGACATAACCGCCTCAGTCAGGTCTGCATAAGGACGATAGCCCACGCTCTGAAATAGTTCCGAGGCCCAGCGCCGAATACTCGCCGAGGACTGCTCAGAAGCAATGTCTCGATCCGCCGGCAAGCCCCGAATCACCCCCAGCGAAATCATCAGCAAAACACCGCCGGTGATCAGCGCCGCACGCATGGTCAACAGCGCCAGGCGAAAGAAAGTCTTTGATTTGGCGATGCGGACTTCTCCGGAACGCAACACCCGGGAGACAATATCCGGCAAGCCCGTGGCGGTCGCCACTGAAACCGTAATCAGAAGGACTTGCAGCAGCGTTCCGCGAAAATCCTGGCGCACCAGGTAACGGACCCAGAAAAGCAGCAACGTGCCGGGCACTACCCAATAGCCCAGCATCATGGAGATTCCCGTTTCCAATACCGCCAGTGGCGAACGGCCATCTCGTGGCCATCGAAAATGCTTGCGGATCAATCCCATCAAAAACCACGGACCGTCTCGTTCCGGCGTTTGTCCATCCGGAAAAACGGCCGGAAGCGCGGCGATACTTCCCCACAGGCGCAGCAGCAAAAAATGAAATCGTAGATACAAAGCAAATAGCACCAGGGGCGCGCCAAGGTAAAAGCCCGTCATAGGTAGCGCATTGCCGAGATGTAGGAGGGGCAAAGCGGACGTATTCAGCAACAGGCGCACATCCGTGGTAAAAACAATCATCAGGCAGCAAATGACGCTCACCGCCAAAGTCGTGAAGTAGAAAACTCTCGCTATTTTACTGGCTTCCGCGATCGGGTTCGTGCTGCTGAATTCCGCGACTGACTCCGGCAACAACGCATCGAAAAGATTCGTGCCGCCAAGCCGGCCAACCCACAGCCCTTCCGCGCCGTATAAAGTCGCACCCATAAGACTCGCGCCGCGCAGTTCGGTGCCCAGTAAGATCGTCTCGCGCAAATCAGCGTGAACGAGATTTGCTCCGCGCAGATTCGCCATCGATAAATCCGCGCCAGCCAAATTCGTCTTGGTTAAAATCGCGTCTTGCAGGTTTACGCCGGTCAAGTCCGCGCCTGAGAGATTGGCTCCCGTCAAATCGGCTTTTACGCCCGTCTCGCCTCCGGATTCCACCCACATTTTGTGTTCGTCCAGAATTTGCGCGAGTTCAATCAGTGGAATGCTTGAGGGTTGTATCGCCTCGGAGGTCAAATCAAAAGGATACGCATCGGAATCCTCAGAAGGATGCACATCAGAAGATTGCACACCAGAAGCGTGATTCGCCGCGGTCAAGCTGCCTGCGTCGGTCGAAGCTTCCGCGGCAATCGGTTTCGCAGGCTGCTCTTCGAGCGCAGCTAGCATCTCCAATTTATCGATTTCGCTCTGAGATATTTCGGGTTGATCCGGCTCCTGAATTTCACGAAGCGTCCCCGGCTTCGTGACAGGCTCATTCGCAATAGACATCTTTTTCCCCATTCGTTTTCCGTTCCGCCTGGTTCATCATCTCTTATGCGTAACTCAATGTCGCCTGACCCAAAGTACAGGAGGCGCACAGGTAACAACTCACAATCAACGGCTGGCCGGTGGTGTTAGGAATCGAGGCGGGAGTTAAACCGAGATGCGGATCGCGTAATAAAAAATAGAGCCGGGGCGCTTCGCTGAGGGGCCAAGGAGCCCCGGCTTATCCTGCCCGCCTCCGCAGTGTGCGAGCAAGAAACTCGTTACAGCAGGAAACGTTCAAACCTGGAAAACCAGCAGTAAGGGGACTTCGTCTGCTTGCTAAATTTTAGTTGCGCCGGAGAAATTTGCGCAGCTTTGCCGCCGCGCTTCCCGGGAAAAAGTTAAACACCAACCAAACTTTTAGACGCGCTCTTCTTCACCGCGCAGAAATTCGTAGCGCTCAATCGCAGCCACTACGCCTACGGCGCCCTCTTCACGTGGTTCGGTACGTTGTACGCGTCCAAGACACCGCACACGCACTGGACCGGCAAGAGTAATTTCGTTTGGAAGCGTCAGGAGTATTTCAACTGCAGATCCTTCTTTTACATCTTTTTGAAGGAAGAAATATACCCCGCGGGAGCTGACATCGCGAGATTCTGTACTTGTTTCACCAACGGCCGCACCTGTAGTCCAACGAACGGTGAGCGGAAGGCGCATGGAAAAGCGCTGGGTAGTGCGGCGTTCTGAGCCGGTCAAAGCGGGACCTCCTGATCGAATGAGAGTTTATCCGGGTATCACATTGGGAACAATAGGACTGTGGGTACAAAAGAATTCACACCCTTGCGGGTACCAATGTACTAGAACGGGCCTTCGAACGCCTTATTTTCGCGCTTTTGTGCTTTTGAAGCGATTTCGTAACCAACGACTTTCGCGTGTGAAATCGCGTTCCTTGATTAATTTCCCGTGGACAGCGTTTTGCGATTGGCTTTGCAGCAATCTGAACGTACCGGTTTGTCCGGCACTCATATAACCCTCGGCCGGGCCCCGGCCAACATCACGCGTAAATGATGTGAGAAGTGAGCAGGCAACAGGTTCGCCGCACCAAGAAACCTATGTCTGGTCTATGAGTCTGTGGTGGATTGCGTACAGGGCAAGCTCTAAGCGGTCAGAAACGCCAAGTTTATCGAAGATATTGTGTAGGTGGTTCTTCACCGTTTGTTCGCTGATGAACAATTTCTCGCCAATCTCTTTGTTGCGAAACCCCTGCGCCACCAACTGAACGATCTCTTTCTCACGGTCGCTCAGCAGCGGCTTTTCTCGCCGCGGACCGGACTCCGACGACTTGGAAAATGCCTTCATCACCTCAGCGGTCATGCGGTTATCGAGCCAAATTTCGCCCGCAAAAACCCGCTGAATACTTTTCACCAGCAAGTCGGTAGCGGACTGTTTCAAAACGACACCACGAGCGCCCAACCGCATTGCACGCACGACGTCGCGATCGTCTTCCGCTGCCGTTAAAACGATGACACGCGTCGGCAGCGTGTCGAAATTGACCTCTTCGAGCACCGCCAAGCCATCTTTGTCCGGCATGCGCAAGTCCAACAGGAGTATGTCCGGCTTCAATTTAGTGAGCAGCTTGATGCACTCCACGCCATTCTGCGCTTCTCCGACGATGGACATATCCTCATCGGAATCCAGCAGTTTGCGGAGCCCGTCGCGAAAAATCGCGTGGTCATCCGCAAGGAGGACTCGTATTTGTTGTTTAGTTTTTGCCATGTCAACCGAGCGGAATTTCGATGATTAGCCGCGCTCCATGTCCAGGGTTCGATTCCACTGTCAGAATTCCCCCGACAGTCCGCGCACGCTCCTTGATGGAGATGGGTCCCAACCGCAGGCGGTCCAGTTCGTCTCCGGTGAATCGTCCCGCGAAGCTGAAACCTTCGCCATTGTCGTCGACGACCAACACCAGGGCGCTGTCATCCTGTGACAGTTTTACCACGACATGGGAAGCCTTAGCATGCTTTTTTATATTGTTAAGTGCTTCACGATATATCTGGAAAATCTCCCGGCAAACGCGGTCAGGGGCGTGAATTTCAGCCGAATCGATCAGCAGGTCCAGCGCCACGATGGATTCATTACGGTAGCGCTCGGCAAATCCCCTCATCAAATCGACTAGATCCGCGCTTTGCACCCGCAACGGACGCAAGTCCGTCACCAAGTGCCGCAGCTCCGCGGACTCGTTCCGCACCGTTTGTTGCAACGCGGCCAGGCTGGTTACCGACTGCTCCGGTGAGGCCGCAACGCGTCGCCGCAGCACGTCTAGCTGTATCTCAATACTAAGCAAAGTCTGCAGGATGCCGTCGTGAAGATCGCGCGATATTCGGCTACGTTCGCCCTCAATGGCACGCGCACGGAGGTGCCGTAGCAGGAAAATATTCTCAAGCGCCGGACCTACGTGGCGGGCGATACGTTCCAGCCACGCGAGATCAGCTTTTTGAAAAGGCTTCCGGTGATCTCGCTGATTTATAAGGAAAATTCGCCCAGCCGGCTGGCCCGTTTGATCAAAGGCGACGCTCATTAAGGAGCGCAGTTTCAGTTCTTGTTGAGTGGTCCCCGGCAACCTCGGCAAAGTCTTCAATCTGCGGTGGGTTGTGCGGTTCCAGCCAAAGCCTGAGCCCTCACCGTTCAGACTGTTCCAACACACCGTGGCGTCCATATCATCCAGAAGAAATCCGTCACAACGCGATAGCGGCAAGGCCTGAGGAATTAGCCGCTCACTTTCCCCGCCCTTCAGGCGCCACAAGAAAATGCGTTCGAGATCAATGTCCCGAAACGCGAGCATGGCTTCCTCGGTGCGAAAAGCGTTAGCCAGCTCCTGCAGTAATAAACGCAAAGATTCGGCGAGCCCTTGGTCGACCTGCATCGTGCCGGTGATACGCGACAGAAATTCATTTTCCGCCACATAGCGGCGGCTTAAGTCCCCTAGAAAAGCCAGTCCTCCGCCAGCGGCAAACGTGATCACTACCAGCGCCATCCAGCCGATGGCGCGTATCCAACCAATCTGCCCTTCAAGCGCCGTACGGACCACCAATGCCAGCGAAAGCACGCCCGCAATGGGAATCGCGGAAGTTAACCCCCAACGCGACCCGGATGCGTAGCACACAAATAAATACGGAAACCACAACGCTACGGAAAACGGGCTGATATACAGAAAGACGCCTAACGCCAAAAGGTCAACCGTGAGCGGCAAATGCCACGGTCGGCTACGAAAAGCCCATTCCGCAGGAATAGCCAAAAGTGAAATTACGAGGTACCCAATTAAAAAGCTTAGAGCATAGTGCGGGTATGTCGTTGCCGGTTGCTCAACCACCGCTATCAGCGCCAGTAACACGCTGATGGGTCGGGCATACACAATCTGCCGGCCAAAATTAAGGCGTTCGGTTTCGTGGGGGCTCATGCGCGGGCACGCCTGTCCTTGGTCGTAGTCTAACAAGCGTGCCCGCGACGAAACGCACGCAGAAGTTCACAGTTTCCTGGATATAAACTCTTGGTAGAGTGAGAGGTCCAACACCGGACAACGATCGTGCCAATACTCAATAACATAGCTCATGGTTGACGTTTGGCGTGGGACCGGATCCCATCTAGCGAAGCATCGAACCACCAGCGCTTCTGTACCTACGGACAGGTGCCGTCTAATCATTGACCTGACCTTAATGGAAACCCTGCGATAGCCCGCGTCAGGGTAAGCTTAAATTGCTGTTTCTAAGACGAGCCAGGGATGATTTCTGAAAGAATGCGTTTCTCATGTAACGGCCAACCTAGGCGGCTAACGCAAGCCTGGGCGTCAGTGTTTTCATTTGTGCTAACGGTATTTGCCGCGCTGCTGCTCTGTCCGCTGCCAGCCGCTGCCTCCCAGGAAGGCCGCCGCGAGTCATATCGACTGATCACCCGCGATGAGGGACTTGCTATCGTCGATGCTATCTCCGATCACCACCGATCCCTACGCGGTAAACGCGCCAAGCCCGATTGCTCGCACCTGGTAAACGACATTTACGATCTGGCGGGTTTTCCCTTTCCTTATGCAAAATCCGCTGACCTTTATCGTGGGCACGCCAGCTTTGTTCGCGTAAGCGCGCCACAGCCTGGTGACTTGATCGTCTGGCGCGGTCACGTAGGCCTTGTCCTCGATCCGCAACAACACTTCTTCTACAGCTCGCTCCGCTTTGGACTGGAGACTGAGGATTACACTTCGGCTTACTGGCGCAGGCGCGGAACCCCGCGTTTCTACCGTTATCGTGCGGCCAGCGACCAAACCATCCTCACCGCGCGTCAGATCGCACCGCGAAACGACTTGGAGGGCAACTTTAGAACCCAACTGGTGAGTCAATCGACCTCGGACGAGCCCAGAACAAATGTGACATCGCGAGACTCCTTAGGCCCACTTCCAGCCAGCGATGACGACTCGCCAAATTCGCATGTTTCCAACACAGACGAAATCGCCCATACAGCACCTTCCAAGACCGCAATAAATATTGGGAATAGAAAGCCCACGACCGAACAGGTCAAGGAAGCTATTTCCAAAATGTATCAATCTGTTTCTCAAGATTTGAATGCTGACTCGCTCCTGCACTCCAAATCGCCCGTCGCAATCTTCACTCAATTGCGTGTTGAGCGATTGGATTTCAAAGGCAAGCATGGATGGGCTGACATCAGCATCGATACCGAAGAACTTCTGACGTCAGGGAAGTTGGATAAACTCGCCCGCCACGATGAACAACACTGGGAAATGCAACACGCCAAATCCGGATGGACGATTACCGCACCAACTCAGAATATCTACGTGCCACGCGCATTCGCCGTGCGCATCTTCGCCCAACAACTAGCCCAGCTGACTGGCCAAAGCGTTACCGACGTAACCGTTAACGCGGCGTCCGAGGAAAGCCACCTCGCCTCCCTCCTGAACACGCTCCTGAACAAATAAAATAGATAGTCGCGGTCTGTTGTTTTGTCGCTGCGAGGCCTTGTCTTTACGCCATTGTGTGAGAGAAAGCTTAATTGCTAGAGTGAGAAAACCACGAACGTTATATAAGCAAGGTAAGAATGTGACCGATACCCACACTACTAAAACGAGTCTTGAACCTATCCCCCCGCTCGATCTAAAAGCTCAATGGCTCTCCATCAAGAATGAAATCTCGGCGGCGATTAGCGCCGTCGTGGAGTCGCAGCAATTCATTCTCGGACCGCAAGTTCAGGCGCTCGAGGAAGAAGTCGCCCAATATTGCGGCACTAAATTCGCCGTGGGAGTGGCCTCCGGCACTGACGCTTTAATTCTCGCTCTTCACGCCGCCGGCGTACGTTCCGGCGACGAAGTGTTAATGCCGACTTTCAGTTTCATCGCCACCGCGGACTCGGTTTCGCTCCTCGGTGCCATTCCGGTTTTTGTCGACATCGATCCGTCTACATTCGCCATCGACCCCGCTCAACTGGAATCAAAAATTACTCCGCGCACACGCGCCATCATGCCCGTTCATCTCTATGGCCATCCCGCGGACATGGATCCCATAAACTCCATCGCTCACCGTCACAACCTGAAAGTCATCGAGGACAATGCTCAATCCATCGGCGCCAAATATAAACATCGCAAAACCGGCTGCCTCGGCGATATTGGATGCATCAGTTTTTTCCCCAGCAAAAACCTCGGAGCCTACGGCGACGGCGGAATGATTGTCACCAATTCCGAAGCCTATTCGAAACACTTGCGCGTGCTGCGAAATCACGGCAGCCCCAAAAAATATTACGCTACCGAACAGGGATGGAACAGCCGCCTGGACGAAATTCAGGCCGCCATACTACGCGTTAAGTTACGGCATCTCGACAATTGGGGAGCGGCCCGGCGCAAAAATGCCAGCTCATACAGCCAACTGTTAAATGCCGTTCCCGGAGTTGCCACGCCAGTCGAAGCTCCCTGGGCAGAACACGTCTATCATCAATACACCATTCGCGTGCGCAATCGTGACCGCATCCAATCTGTATTGGCCGAGCAAGGCATTGGCGCGACCGTTTACTATCCGACGCCCATGCACTTGCAGCCGATTTTCGCCAGGCTTGGCTATCATGAAGGAGATTTGCCCCAAGCCGAACAAGCCGCGAAGGAAGTTTTATCGCTGCCCATTTACGCCGAACTGACCAGCGAGCAAATTCATCGCGTCGTCGCAGCCATAGCCGCAGTGGTTCGCTAACGAATTTCACTCGGCTGGCGCTAAAAACCGCCGACATGAAATTCTCTAAAAGGTCGCCCGGATATAGAATCTAAGCCCGTGGACATTCGTACGCTGACAGTCGGATCGCGCCTACTGCTTTTCGTTTTCGTGCTCATCCTCATTGTCGCGACAACCCGACAAGACGTCGCGTCGTACTACTTCCGCCAAAATCTCCCGGATGCTCTACAAAAAGCAATGATTTGGGAACCCGCGAATCCGGTATATCCCGCCGCACTCGCACACCTGGTTCACTTGTATGGTCAAAACCCTGATCCCGATGCGGTAATCCGTCTCTATCAAACCGCGGTGCGCCAATCCCCATTCGATGCCGGCTACACCGCCGATCTCGCCCAAGCCAATGACTGGGCCGGACGCACTGACGTCTCACTTCTACTTTTTCAGCGCGCCCAGCAACTCTTCCCCAATTCACCGGAGATCAATTGGAAGCTCGCGAATTTTTATGTTCGCTCCGGTAATAACAACGATGCCTTGCCTCCACTCAAGAAAATACTATCCTCCAACATCATCGAGAAAAATCAAATCTTCGCGCTTTGCGATCACGCCGGCATCAATTCCGTGACTGTACTCGATAAACTCCTCTCCCCGAACATTCCAGCGTATTTCGCTTATCTCAATTTTGAAACGCAGCACGGCAATTTTTCCGCTGCGCAAGAAACCTGGAATCGTTTGCTTACGTTTAACTCGCCATTCGAACCCAAGGAAGCCCTTCCCTTCCTCGATACCTTGATCAGAGCCCATGAACTTGATCGTGCTTCCCAGGTATGGGCCTCCCTCGTCTCCCACTTTCCAGATCGCATCCCTTCACCGGCTTCCGCCGATAACCTGATCAACAACGGCAACTTGCAAACCGATATTCTCGATGGCGCCTTCGATTGGCGCGTCTTCCCGGCAAAGGGCGTCGCTGTCAACCAGGATTCTGCAGGCCCAACCGCCGACTCCCGCTCCCTGCGCATCGAGTTCGACGGTACCCAAAATCTTTACTATGGTTCCGTACTTCAATTCGTTCCCGCTCAACCTCACACTAAATATACGTTTTCAGCCTTCACCCGCTCCCAAGCCATCACCACCGAGGCAGGTGTGGGCGTACAAATTTCCGACGGTTATGATCCTAATAAAATTTTGGGCTCAACAGATCCGCTCATCGGCACAACACCATGGTCAGAACAATCATTTTCTTTCGAAACGCCCCCCGACACTCGTTTGCTCATAGTGAGAATTGTCCGCTCCCCCAGCGAAAAACTTGATAACAAGATCGCCGGCGCTTTCTGGTTTAGTCGCGTTTCCCTCGCCGCACGCCCCGCCCCAGGGTCTCTCTGACCGTATCCAGACCACACTATTTGACCTAGTTTAGGTACGTTCGTACCTTGAAGCGCGCAGTTCCGCACGCGTATACTTGACCGCGAGCACTCCTGCGTGCACAGCCAGTGCTAATCTTCGGAGCCTGGTTATGCCAGATTCACTACCGCAGATGCCGTCGAAAGGTCCTTTGACCACCGAACGTCGCCAAAGCCCTCGTCACCCCGTCAGGCCAACCGAATACATTGAAATCGGTGACAGTAACGGCGGCATTATTCTCGACATCAGTGAAGGCGGCATGGCGGTAGCCTCTGCCCAAGCTTTGGTTGGTAAGCAGACCTTACTCTTCCGTTTTCAGCTTCCGCGTACCAATGAAACCATCGAAACTTCCGGCGAAATCAACTGGATTGGAGAAACCAAAAAACGCGCCGGTGTGCGTTTCGTCGATCTTCCTCTGGCCGCCCGCAAACAAATTCAGAAATGGATCGATTCGGAGATTTCCGCGCACACCAATGGCGATAAGAAACCCAATGGTTCAGCTGTGGCTTCGCCATCGCCGAAAGTTCCTCAGGAATTCCCGCGCGAGAATAGAACCACAGCCCGCACCCATAATTCTCCTAAAAATCTGAATCCTTTCTCGTCCGAGCTCTCAAGCCCCCTGGATGAGCCCGAAGTAGAAGAGTCCGAGCCCCAGGACGAAGAAAAGACCGTTGCCGGTGCGAATGCCGAGCCGCCCCCAGAAACACGCGCTCAGCGACGCCTCCCCATGACCGCCTCCACCTTCGTGCAACTAAACGACGGTAACGGCGGCCTCATGGCCAACCTTAGCAAAACTGGCTTCTGCGTTCGTGCCGCAAAGACTCTCGAGTCCGATCAGCTTCCAGTAGTTCGCTTTCAGTTGCCTAACGCCCGCGATTTTGTAGAGTCATCGGCGTGGATCGTTTGGAAGAGTCCTTCGAAAAAGATGGTCGGCGCCCGTTTCGAAAATTTGTCGGACGAAGCGCAAGCCCAGATCGCTCAATGGATCGATGCGCAGCCGTTGCCTAAGACCGCTTCAATCAAAAATCCGGTTTCTAAAACTCAACTCTCTCCAAACCCACTCGCCAATAGCCCCCGCGAACAGCATCAAGGAATTTCGCCCCTGACAAAAACCCCGGCGCCCGTGCCAGTAACATTGATGGCCGCAGACTCGGTCCCTGTCCCTGCTTATATTTCCCCGCTGGCTATATCACTGGATGCACAGCCTGCAGCTCCATCCCCGAACAATCCATCATCCGCGCCATCGCAGCCACCCTTAGCAGCAAAAGTGCCGCCCATCGCTCCAACCAAAAAGTCGCCTCGGACAATCGAGAAAACCCTCGCGCCCGTTCCAACTCTAATTCCCGCACCCGCGTCCACCAAACCGGCCCCGGTTGCGTCCCCTCCGGTATTGCTCCAGTCACGAAAACCCCTCTCCGCGCCGCTGTCAAACCGTGCGACTGTCACCCCCGTAAAATTGAACAACAAAGCGCCGAACCTAGCATCTCCGCCAGCGTTCGTGCCGCCGGTCGTCTCCCCACCGAATCCGAGCTTGCCAGCCGGCAAATCTCTCTCAGCCGGGCCTTTCGCGGACATTTCTCGCGGCTCAAAAAATCTATGGGATCAGTTCGCCGCAGGGCCAACACTATCAACATCGACGCCCGCCTTGCCTGTTGCCCCAGTTTTTACCCAACCTGACTGGTCTGTTGCGCCTAAGAGACCGACAGGTAATTGGAAAAGAGCCGCCATAATCGTGGTAATCGTTGGCACTTTCTTGGGTGCCGCAACTCTTTTCCGAAGCAAAAAGCCTGTTGCGCCGGTATCGCAGGAAACGACGCGGAATTCTTCTGCCGCGGCGAGCGTACCGGAGGCAACTTCTTCTGCGAACCCCAACTCAGCGCCGGCAAATCAGCCAACTACCTCAACGACTTCCTCCGCTTCGAACCCCGAGCCATCCCGCGAATTTTATGATCAGCCCCGAAACACCACCCCCTCCAAAAGCGCACCTAAAAGTGATGAACAGTTCATCGATGAACCACGTCCCACGCGTTCCCAAAATCAAATCTCAAACCCGCCCATTCAAAGCAGTGCTTCAGCCTCGCGCAGCGCCGGTGAACAGCCTGCTGCATCCTCGCCCACCTCGATTCAAAGCGGCGCTGATCGTAATCAGGACCAGCCCGTCGAACAAAATTCCGGTTTCCCTGAAGTTGTTCACCACGTGCAAACCGCTCCAGCCGGGTTTTCCAACGCAAACGCCCAACCCGTCGCGGTCGCTGATTCGTCTTCCCCATCACCTGCGCCGTCCGTATCTCACAATCAACAACCGGACGCTAATCTCGCTTCCGTCGCCGCCGTCACGGAAAACTCTTCGACGCGCCCAGCCGATACCCAGGACAGTAATTCTTCACGGCGCGCTACCTCCACCTCCACCAATCCATCGCCCGCAAGCGCAGCCCCACCTGCCTCTTCAACCGCCGCCATTCCGAATCCGGTTCCAACCGTCTCGGTCTTTTCTCGTTTCCGTACCATTCGCAACACCCCCGATGCGGCGCGCCCAGCTGGCTCTGATCTTCAGATTGGGCGCTTGAAGAGCGGACCGGCCCCGCCTTACCCGATCGAGGCGCAGCGCCAGCAAATTCAAGGAACGGTAGAACTGGAGGTTCTCGTCGGTGCAGACGGGACCATTCTGTCCGTCCATTTGGTCAAAGGTCCTCCCGAATTAGCCAGCGCCGCAATGGGCACCGTTCGTTCCTGGCAGTACGGGCAAACCACGCTTGGCGGCCATCCGGTAGAGACGGACCAATCCATCTACTTCACATTTAAACTCACAAAATAATTTGGAAATTTTTAGCTTGATCGAAGAAGCATTCTCTTAGGAAGTTCTGGAGTTTTTGAAGTTTGCTTTGCGCTACGGCGTCGACGGACTCACCGAAGAATGCCCATGCCCGGCCCCCGCAACTCCTGCGGCGATTCCCACCGCGCCGCCGGCAATCACGCCAATCAAAATATATTCCTTGGTCTTGTCGTTGTGTTGCACCGGCGGTACTGGAGCCTCGGGCGGCGGTTGCGTCGTGGAAGGCTGCTCAGCGGGATTTGGCTTGGCTTCCGGCGGTGGCGTTTGTTTCGGCGCTGCCCCCGGCGCCGCTCCCGCCGCTTTCGCTTTATCCAATTCACCGGACGGCAAAATGTTGACCGACTCTCCCGATTGCAAAACGCGCCCGGTAGCGCCTTCCAGCGGGATCAATCCCACGCTGCCTTCCAGGCACGTGACGGTAAAGGATCCATCCGCGTGTCGCACTACTTGCGAAGTCGACTGCTGCGCCTCAATCACTGGCGCCATCACATAATTTCCCACTCGTAGCGAAATATCTGTCGCGCCATTAAAGGAATTCATCACCACCGATCCCGCTTTCAATTCCGCGGAGTATCGCGGGTCCGGTGGGAAAACTATCTCGCTGTTAGAAAGAATCTTGAACGCGCCTTTCCCGCTTACCGAAAAGGCCGCCGACCCCATATCACCGGTCTTCAGCGTATCGCCCGGGAAAATAGTCAAATCCGCCGGCGCCGGCACGCCATTAATAAATACCGGTCCCACCGTAGTCATCGAGCCCAGCGCTTGATTCTG
>DATHRB010000038.1:0-43314 GCA_035482155.1 Verrucomicrobiia bacterium
GGCTTAAAAGGCCGCTGCTCTACCACTGAGCTACGCCCCTTGGGAGTCCTGACATTTTACATGAATAGCGCGCGGCGCACATGTAAAGCGTAGACTTGCAGAGATTTTTTTCGCGCATCGAATTCGCGATCAGTGCGGCAGTGTGTTAACTGGCTCGGTCTCAGTCCCAAGTTGGGACTGCTGCACTACGAAGCTAAGTAGCGCCAGGATTTCCGGCAGCGAAGCCGGAGCCGCGACATAGTTATGCGGCGTTGGGGACTTCGCTCATTAGGGCGAGGAGGTTGCCTTCCGTGTCGTGGAAGTGGTTCATCCACAGCTCGTGCGTGGGCATGCGAGCGATGAGGTGCGGTTCATCTTCAAATTTCACGCCCGCTGTTTTGAGGCGTTGGAACGCGGCTTGAATATCGCCGACCTGAAAATACAAGATGGAAGCCGGATGGTCGAACTGGGGTTTCTCCGGTGGGCTGAGCATCAGGCGCACACCACCGCAATCAAAAAAGCTTAAGTTCCCGGCGCTGAAGAGGTGAGGCAAAGCGAGCACATCGCGATAGAATGCGGTGGCACGACCGACGTCATGTACGTTGATGGCGATTTGACCGATTCGGTTGAGTGCGGAGCTTTCGGGAACGTTCATGCTGGGACCTCCTTCGAGTGTTAATTAGTTAGCATAGCTAACTATATTTCATGGCAAAACGCAACAGTAAAATATTGCCCGGCGCGGAAGCCTACCGCATCGCTGACTTGCTACATTCCGCCGCTATTCACTTGCTGCGCACAGTGCGTGCTCAGGATCGCAGCGCGGGAATTGGGCCGGCTCAACTTTCCGCGCTTTCGGTGCTGGTGTTTGGAGGTCCGCGTTCGTTGAAGGAATTGGCGGAAGCTGAACAGGTGCGGCCGCCTACGATGAGCCGCATCGTGGTTGGGCTGGAGCGAGCACGTCTGGTGCGACGCAAAGTAACCGACGACAAACGGCGAATGCTCCTGGAGGCGACAGCGCGCGGCGTGAAGATTTTGCAGGAGGGCAGGCGAAAGCGAGTGGAGATGCTTGTCCGCGCGCTGCAGGAGGTTTCCGAGGATGAATTGCGCGCAGCGGCCACCGCCGCGGAATTTATGCGGAAGCTGGTGGGGAAATTATCGTGACGAGCGGCGGCAATTTCACCGGCACACGTTTGGCTGACAACACCCGGCTTACACGCTATGCTTTCGCCATGCGCACGATAAACGACAGATCGGGACTGCTCGCGGCGATGCTGGTCGTCATTCCCTCATGCCTGTTGGGGCAGCAGGCGAAAACTAATGCGGTTGTAGTGGTGGTGAGCGATCAGTCGGGAGCGGGGATCTCGCAGGCGCAGATAACAATTGTTCCACGTCCGGAAAATTCCCCTGAGAAAGTGAATACCGATGCCAAGGGGCACGCCAGCCTCAGCTTAAAATCGGGTGACTATGTCTTGTCGATTTCCGCGCAGGGATTTACGACAGCAACGCAACCGGTCAGAGTAAGTGATCGGAACGGCGCGGACCGTATCGCTCAGGAAGTAAAGTTAACGTTGAAGGTCGGGGCGACGAGTTCCCCGACCAATATCTATCCCCCCGATTCGTTGGTGGTGAGCGATCCGTATCACGCGCCTATAGTGCTTTCACTCGCAGATTTCCGCGCGTTGCCCCACATTACGATTAAGGTGCACAACGGGCGCTCTGATGCCGAGGAAAATTATTCAGGTGTGCTGGCGGAAACCTTGCTGGCGAAGGCCAACGCACCGGTCGGCAAGGAATTTCGCAAGGAAGCACTCAGGACTTATCTTCTGGCCTCCGGTACCGACGGATATTCTGTGCTGCTGTCTCTCGCAGAAGTAGATTCGACTTTTCATGCTGGCCAGGTGATTGTTGCCGATACGCGGGATGGTCAGCTACTCGGGAAGAATGGCCCCTTCCAACTCATCGTTCCTGGTGATAGCCGACCAGCGCGCTGGGTACATAACCTCAATGCTATAAAGCTCCAGCAGGCTCAGTGACCGCAGTGAATAATTCCAAAAAAACAAAAAGTGAATCTTCGAAGAGCACTAGCAGCTCGCAGCGCAAGGTTATCCTTTTCGGACCGTCTCTAAAAGAGAGATTTGCCATCGGCAAAGCGCTGCGGAGCAGAGCGACACGAAGAGCGCAAGGGAAGTGGGTGCTACCGGCCAACCGTTCTGATCCGATTGAGTTGCTAAAGACGTCCGACCATGGAAGATTGCCGGAGCTTTTGCCGATTCGATATGCGCGGATGCGGGAGTCGGCGTTCGGATTTTTTCGTGGCGCTGCGGCAGTGATGGCGGCGGACCTGGCGACGACGCCGCGAACAGGCTTGCACGTTCAAGCTTGCGGCGATTGCCACGTCAGCAATTTTGGCGGATTCGGTTCGCCGGAGCGGCGGTTGGTTTTTGACATCAATGATTTTGATGAAACGTTGCATGCGCCGTGGGAATGGGACGTGAAGCGGCTGGCGACCAGCATAGTGCTTGCCGGCCGGCATAAAGGTGGCGGAGAACATGCTTGTCAAAAAGCGGTGAGAGCGGCGGTGGCGAGTTATCGGGAACATATGAACCAGTACGCGAAGATGCGCGCGTTGGAGGTGTGGTACTCGGCGCTCGACGCCAAGATATTGATAAGCGGGGCAAAGTCCAAGGAGGCCAAGAAATACTGGCAACGAATAGAAGAAAGAGCAAAATTGCAAACGGCGGAGCATGTTTTTCCGCGCATGACGAAGGTGGTGAACGGCTGGCCACGCATCATCGATAATCCGCCGCTGATCTATCACCCGCGCCAGAGGATCAAGCAAGGCAAGCGGGTAAGAGAAATGTTTCGCCGCTATCGCTTGACTCTGCCGGAAGAGCGGCGGGTGATTATTGACCGCTACCACATTGTGGACATCGCGCGAAAAGTTGTGGGCGTGGGAAGCGTGGGGACCAGATGCGCAGTAGTTCTGCTTATGGCGGACAAGATGGATCCGTTATTTTTGCAATTTAAGGAGGCGCTGCCCTCGGTCTTGGAAGCCTACGCGGGGAAGAGCCGCTACAGGTACCACGGAGAACGGGTGGTCACTGGGCAACGCATGTTGCAGGCGGCCAGCGACATTTTTCTGGGTTGGACGCGCGACGATCAGGGGCACGACTATTATTTTCGACAACTACGGGATATGAAAATGACCATCAATGTGGAAGATATGCCCAAAGAAGAGTGGATCGAGTACCTGGAACTTTGCGGCTGGACCCTGGCGCGGGCGCATGCGCGTACTGGCGATGCGGCGCAAATTGCAGGGTATTTGGGAAACAGTGACGCGTTTGATAAAGCCATAGTGAAATTTGCTTTCGCGTATGCGGACCAGACCCAGCACGATCATGAAGTGTTTGTGAAAGCGATTCGGAGCGGAAGGATTAAGGCTAACCCGAAAGCTGCGGGTTGATGGTTTTCTGATGAACTCGGGAAAAACGAGAAGGCCAGAAATAGAATTGCTCACTTAAGTTCTGTATCTGAGAACAAAGATTTAATCCTAAAAATCCCCGGCCCCACCCGCCACGGCGGGTAAACTTCTAAAAACCGAGGGTGAGGCCCCCTGCGAAGTACGAAGATTGTCGTTGACAGTACGAACACCTTCGTAGTAGATTGCGCGGCATGACGGCTGAGACACAGAAACCTACGGTATCGGAACTGGAAATACTGCGTATTTTATGGGCGCGCGGGCCCTCCACGGTGCGCGAAGTGCATGATGCGCTAAGCAAGAAGAAACGGATCGGGTATACCAGCGTCTTAAAGCTCATGCAGATCATGACGGAGAAGGGTTCGGTCCGGCGCAACGAGGATCAACGCGCCCACGTGTACGAAGCGAATCAAGCTGCGGAGAAAACCAAACGGCAACTGGCGGGCGATGTTCTGCAAAGAGTGTTTGACGGGTCCGCAAGCCAATTGATGATGCACGCGCTGGCCGGCCGCAAAGGTTCTCGAGAAGAGGCTGAGGAATTGCGACGGCTGCTTGAAGAATATGAGAGGAAACTGCCATGAGGGGATTTGCCGGCTGGGTGACTGCTGATACCGTGCGACTGATCGGGCTGACGCTCTTGCACTTCTTGTGGCAGGGGATAGCGATTGCCGCGGCGGCCTTCGCGGGCATGACCGTGGTACGACGAGCATCGGCGAAATATTTGGTGGCCGTGCTGATGCTGGTGCTAATGGTAGCCACGCCAGCGGTGACTTTTTCGGTTTTGGCGGAACGACCTGTGACGGCGTCCGCAACCCATGAAACGGCAGGTCTATCGAAGACGGGACAACCTCAGATCGCAACCCTGGCGGCGACGACGCAAATTTTTAATTTTGGCTCGGCGCCTACGGAGAAGACTTCGTCAATTTACCTCCTGTGGTTTGTCGAGGCGTGGTTTGGCGGCGTGCTGCTGCTGAGCCTGCGCCCTGCGGCGGGATTTTTGCTGATAGAGCGGATGCGGATTAAGAAGGGCGCGCCAATCACGAGAGTATTGCATGCGCGTTGCCTAGAATTGCAACGACGATTGAGACTGAGTCGCGTGGTGCAGTACTGCGAGAGTTTGCACTTGCAAGCGCCGGCGGTGGTGGGGTGGTTCCGGCCCGTGGTTTTGTTGCCAGTGTCGGCGTTGACCGGTTTGTCCGGTCAACAACTCGAGGCTGTGATCGCGCATGAACTCGCCCATGTGAAACGGCTGGACTCGTTCGTGAATTTATTTCAGATTGCGGCGGAGACCCTGCTGTTCTATCACCCCGCGGTGTGGTGGCTGAGCAAAAAAGTTCGCGCAGAGCGGGAAAACTGTTGCGATGACGTGGCCATCGCGGTGTGCGGAAATGCTGTCGAATATGCACGCGCGCTCGCCGCGATGGCGGAATGGCAAAGCGCGCCGGCGCTGGCCATGGCCGCAAATTGCAGCCCACTCGCGGAACGAGTCGCGCGCTTGTTGGGTGTTGCGAAGCTAGATTGGGGAGCACGCAGCGCGGGCATCGCCGGAAGTATGTTGTGCCTGTGCGCTTCCGTATTGGCGGGGAATGCGCTGTTTGGTGCGGCGCAGGCAAATAAGGTAACTGCCGAACAGAGTTCTCTACCAACGGTGCAACAGGTGTCGCCGGAGGATCACGGGGCAGCAATCGTGGTGCGCCCCGAAAAACCACGGCGCAAACCAGTGCCTTCGCCAGCAGCGGAGAGTTCTGTAATGCCGCAGGCAGATACCGTCGCAAGCGCGAACCAAGACGAGCAAGAACAACAAACTGAGAACAGCGACTCTCGCGGCGACGAACGAAAGGCGTCCAGATCAGGCTCCTACATTGATGGCTTAAGGGCAGAAGGCATCACGGATGTCTCGATCGACCAACTGATTGCGATGAAAATACAGAACGTAACGCCCGAATATGTGCGCCGCATCCACGCGCTGGGATTGAAGCCCGGCGTTAACGAATTGATCGCGATGCGAGTGCAGGGCGTGTCGCCGGAATTGATTCGTGAACTACGCGACGCTGGATTGGCGCAGAACATCGATCAGATCATCGCCATGCGGGTGCAAGGCGTGACGCCAGAATATGTAAAACAGCTCCACGAGATGGGCTTCGACACAGACGCAGGCAGTGTGCTGGCGATGAAGGTTCAGGGTGTGACTGGCGAATACGCTCGCGAGATGAGGAGCGTTACGGACCCAAAGCTTTCCGGTAGGGAACTGATCGCAATGAGAGTGCAGGGTGTCACGCCGGAATATGTGCGGGAGTTGAAAGCTCTGGGCTTTCAGCTTGATACCGGCGATGTCATCGCCATGAAAGTGCAGGGAGTGACGGCCGAATACGTAAAGGGATTGCAGTCTGCGGGGTTAAAACTGGATGCGCACGGCGTAATCGGAGCGAAGGTGCAGGGGATCACGCCGGAATTTATTGAAAAGGCGCGCAGCCATGGGTTCCAGAATTTGAGCCTCGACAAATTGATGAAGCTGAAACATTCCGGTTTATTGGACGAATGATGTGCGAGAGGAGCGCGAAGCCATGAATCGACGTGAAGGATTAATCTGCTACGTTCTGGTGTTTTGCACGCTGATTGGCGCCCTGATTGTGAAGGCTGCGGAATCGCGGAATGGGAACTGGACGATTCAGCGCGCCGATAAGGCTGGCGAAGTGGATCTGGCGCTGATCGAGAACCACCATGGCGGGAATTCGAATCATGAGTCCACGATGCGTGTCAGCGAGCTGAAGGGACTGGATCTTTCGCGGTCCGGAAAACAGGATGTGCACTTCACGATTGCGCGGGATGCTGGACGATTCGAATGCGAAGGATTTGTGAATGATGGCGAAGGCGCCGGGGTGTTTCACTTTTTTGCGGAACCCAGATATGCGCAAGAAATGAAATTACTTGGATTTGACGACATTGACGGCGATAAACAGTATTCGATGGCGGTCATGGATGTGAGCATGGCTTTCGCGAAGGAAATGAAAGCGGAGCGCCTGGAAGGGCTGGACACCGAAAAATTGATAGCGTTCCGAATTTTTAACGTGAACGCTTCTTTCGTGGAAGAGTTGAGAAAAGCGGGATTGGCGGTTACCGATAGCGACAAGTTGGTGGCCTTCCGCATTCATGGAGTGACCTCGGAGATGGTGCGCTTTCTGCACCAAGCGGGTTACCAACCCAGCGAGGATACGCTGGTGGCCATGAGGATTCACGGTGCGACGCCGGAGTGGATGGAGCGACTGAAGAAAGATGGATACGAGAAGGTGGATCTGCAGCAACTGATCGCATTTCGCATTCACGGGGTCTCGCCGGAATTTATCGAGAAGATGCAGGCACTGGGATACAAACATCCGGAGCCGGAACAACTCGTAGCGATGCGCATTCACGGGGTAACGCCTGAATTTGTAAGTAACTTACGTTCGCGCGGGATGCCGAATCTGACCATCGAGCAATTGGTGAGTTTGCGGATTCACGGAATCGACTAACGAGGCTGTGTCGCAAACTGTCTAACCTTTGTAGCGTGAACTCGGGTCGGGCATGGGCTTACGCTACCTTTTATTGATTTACCGCGATCAGGCTTCCGCCAAATAATGCTCCCTCCCAGAGCGTTTAACGGGTATTTGCTATGCTATTCGGCGGCAATTTGGACCCTTCTTCTTCCATGAATAAAAGGGAGTAAATATCCAATGCAAACAATCACACCGCATTTGTGGTTCGACAAAGAAGCGAAACAGGCAGCCCAACTGTACACATCTATTTTCAAGGATTCCCAGATCAAGAATACGGCTACGCTTCACGACACACCTTGGGGTACCGCCGACCTCCTTTCCATTGAGCTTATGGGCCAGGAATTCAAGCTCATCAACGCAGGGCCGTATTTTAAGTTCACTCCTGCCCTATCGTTTCTCGTTGCGTGTGACACAAAAGATGAAGTTGATTCACTTTGGAACGGTCTCTCGAAAGACGGCGCAGCTCTCATGGAACTCGGTGAATATCCGTTCAGCGAAAGATACGGATGGACACAGGACCGGTACGGACTCTCGTGGCAAGTAATGTTTATGGGCGACCGTGCAATCAAACAAAGGATCACCCCGACGCTTATGTTTGTTGCCGAGCAGTGTGGGCAAGCAGAGGATGCGATCAATTTCTACACGTCCGTCTTCCGCAATGCAAAGGTTGACCATGTTCTTCGCTATGGCAAAGACGAAGAACCAGACAAAGAAGGAACCATAAGGCATGCCGGCATTGTGCTGGAGGGCCAGAGCTTCGCCGTTATGGACTGCGCTCGCGCGCACGGCTTCACCTTCAACGAAGCCATTTCGTTTATCGTCCGGTGCAACACTCAGGAAGAAATAGATTATTTCTGGTCAAAGCTTTCCGCGGACCCCACGGCCGGACAATGTGGCTGGCTGAAAGACCAGTTCGGCCTTTCCTGGCAAATTGTTCCTGCGGTCATGGAGCAGATGCTGCAGGACGAGGACCGGAAAAAATTAGAGCGGGTGACGCAGGCCTTCCTCAAAATGAAAAAGTTTGATATTGCCAAATTAGAAGAGGCCTACGCGGAGCGCAGGTCAGCGGTCTGACCTACCCACCTGCTGCACCTGCTCCGAAGATGGCGTGCTTCATAACACGCCTGGCAAAGTCGCGAATGAATGCCTGCCGCGGTTCTCGATCATGGGGCCCTCAAGATTGGGCCCCTGGCGCGACAAGTTCGAAGGATGAGGTGAGCTGGATGGTCTTGTGAAACGTTCGATACAGAGGACAGCGCATGGCGTACATACCGTGAACCCTTTCCACCGTTGCTTTGACGTCTTGGGGCGCGATCAGGCGCATCACCACGTGGATTCGGCGGATCACCAGCACACCTTCCTCAGTTTCGACCTCGCCCGTAACATCGGCCGTCAGTTTTCCGTTGCTGGCATCAATTTGGCGCGCCTCCAGCGCACCTCCGAATGTACCCATCATTCAACCAGCGGTGGCGCAAATGACGTAGTCGATGGTCGAGGAATGTGACTCTTTCAATTTTGCCGCGTCGACCTTGTAGTGCTCGGCAATAGCTCCGTGAACGCTAAAAATTACCGGCTGTGATTCTCCGGGCAAATGGGCTATACGAAGCGGTCCTTGCTTTCGTTCGATACGCGATGTGGAAACATAGACGACATCACCCATGTTTTTCTCCTCTCAACATCTTTCAGAATAGGTGCCAAGTCGATGACTGACGCGCGCTGCGTGGCGATCCCTCGAGGCTGAGACTCAATTTAGATCAAAGGCAAAAATCTCGATACTGTTGTCATTGTTTTGGGAGAGTTAATCAGGAAGGCGACCTGAGGCCACGCCCAGCACCTCGCCGGCCGGCCGTTCCTGGATGATTGCCACAATCCTTAGGTGCCTTCGCTCCTGATTATTAAAATTGACGGTCAGGTCTCGCGAGATTTTGTCGGATTTTCCCACCCTCCCGACTTCCACAAGGCTCCGCAAGACGGCAACGTGTTTCAGAGTTCTGCCAGCGTTCTCTCCGCGGCTCACCTCCGATTCATCGCTGTCGTCGGCTATCGCCAAGAAAACGCCGGCTGAATGAGCTGGCGCGGAAGGACCAAGCGGATCAGACTCGACATGCAGGCTGAGCTTATTGTTACTCTCGAAACGAACGGCCGAAAGGGTCAACGATACCTTCATGATTTTGGCTTCATTTTCGATTGCCTGGATAGCTCCTCGTTCATCACTACCGACTAGTTCGAAATGCCCGTCAATGACCATTTGTGGCGTATAGATGCCACCACGGCGGAAATGCGCCGCGTATGCGCTTTGCCGTTCGCTGTATTCATGGGAAGAGTAGGGATCCTTCCAACCAATATCGTTCCAATAATCCACGTGTTCGCTGAGAACGATAAGTTCTGCTTGGTTGACCGGCTGAGATCGATCCAGCTTTTCCAACAGGGCATCGGCCGGGGGACAACTGGAGCAGCCCTCGGAGGTAAACAGCTCTACCAACACCGGGGTGCGTGGGATGTCACTGCGGTTGGGTACTGCGGACGCACTTGCACTGCGAAGATATGGAAGCAAGGCCACCGCCAGCGCGGTAAATACCAGCGATACAGCAATTTCAAAATTGAAATGCTCGACACTGTTCGCCCACCGATTAAAGTTTTCGATTGGATTGCTGAGTCCTCTCATCATTGGCCCTCCAATGCGCCCAGTTAATTGGGAATTCTACGTCATAGGTTCGGTGAAGTTGAAGGTCTCTTCTATGGGCGGCATGGCAATTTTCAGAGAATTGCCGGGGACAAGGGTCACCGGGTTGTGAAACGATTGTCAAAATGTTGTGTAATCCTCCGCGATCTGCGTGTTCCTTGAGATAAAGTGTTCATACGGCTATTTCAAAGCAGTCGATGTTTTTTGTGTAGGCCTTTGTGTCACAGTAATCCAGGTCGCTGGTTCTTCTGATCATCAGAGCTTATTTTTTGCGAGTAGAATGCGAGCGAAGTAACGCGTTATGGCTAAGCGTCCTTTCCGATTGATCGTCGGCATCACCGGAGCTACCGGAACCATTCTGGGAGTGCGCCTGCTGCAGGTCTTGAAAGAGCACAACGTGGAAACCCACCTGATTATCAGCAACTGGGGCGCGCGTACTCTGGTGCACGAAACGCCCTACTCAGTGACTAGCGTGCAACAAATGGCCACTACGTCTTATGGCGCGCAGGACCAGGCCGCCGCCGTATCCAGCGGTTCTTTCATCACCGATGGAATGGTGGTTTGCCCGTGCAGTGTCAGGTCGCTGGCGGCCATCGCGCAGGGTCACGGCGACTCGCTGGTGCACCGCGCCGCTGACGTAATTCTGAAAGAGCGCCGCAAACTGGTTCTGGTGGTTCGCGAAACTCCACTAAGCGACATTCACATTGAAAATATGTTGAGGCTCTCGCGCATGGGCGCGGTGATTTTCCCCCCGGTTCCGGCCTTCTACAACCATCCCAAAACGATAGACGATCTGGTGAATCAAACTGTCCTACGTATTCTGGACCAGTTTAATTTGCATCTTTCTTCCGAGGATCGCTGGTCCGGCAAGGTGACGGTCTCTACCAAACGGCCTGCACGCGCATCGAAATCGCGTAAGTGAAAACGTAGCCTGGTCGCAGCATCGGAGAGTTGCATTGGACATAGCCAGACACAGATTGTGGTAGGCTTTAAATGTTTATGAAAAGAAATGCCAATTGGGCAAGAATTGTCGTGGCCATCTTTACTGTGGCAGTCTTCTACGCTTCGGTATGTGCTACTACGTGTTCGATTGGATTTTGTCCCAACCAGGTGCAGCAAACCGCCGGGCATGACTGCGAGCAGGCGGGCAATCATCGCTCGGTTCCTGCCGGACAGGCACCTGCAAATAGCGATTGCTCCCCGCACCAGCATCCCGGCCCCTTTGTAGCGAAGTCCGCCGAACTCCCCCAATTCCAGCTGAGCCTTGCGAATCGGCTTGACGTCTCGGCAATCGCAGTTAGCGAAGCACACGAACTGGTTTTAAACGTGGCCGACGCGGACTCACACGAGCTCGCGCCACCTATTAAATCGAGCGAGTTCTATACACGCATCTCCGTTCTCCGTATCTAGTTTTCCTTTCAAATAGGTCTCCAAGGCAACGTTCAGCGCAATGTGGACGTTCTGGGCGATTTTCGCGTTCGTAGCCCGTCGTCCCGTTTCGCGAGTATTGCCGTGGAGCCTACATTCGTTCATTTGTTTAATCACCGAGCTGGCCTCTAAACGCACGACTATTGGAACTTTCAAAAAATAAGCACTAAGAATCTTTGGAGGATTTATGGATCGGTCACGCAGGAATTTTTTGCAGAGTAGCGTTGTTCTGGGCGCCGGCGTCGTCGCGACAAGCGGGGCGGCGAGCACGCCATTAGAGACTGGACAAGAAAAAACTCAGATGGCGCCGGGGATGAAGACGGATAACGCCGAGATGCGCACTCATCCGAATTCTGCGCATCGCATGGCGTCATCTGGTGCGGGATATCTGCCGGTGGTCACGCCGGACGTGCCCGATATGCCGTTCGAAATGGACAACGGCGTCAAAGTTTTTCACCTGGTCGCGGAACCCGTGAAACAGGAAATCTTTCCCGGCAAGGTCGTAAATCTGTGGGGCTACAACGGAAGCGCTCCCGGCCCAACCATTCAAGTCACGCAGGGCGACCGGGTACGCATCGTCGTCGATAACCATCTGCCAGAACCCACCTCGATGCACTGGCATGGCTTCGACATTCCCTTTGATATGGATGGCGGCCCCGGACTTTCCCAGGATCAGATTTCCCCGGGTGGGCGCTTTGTTTATGAATTCACCCTGCAGCAAGAGGGCACCTACTTCTACCACTCGCACATGGCGATGCAGGAGATGCTTGGGATGATTGGCGCCTTCATCATGCATCCGAAGGAAGCCTACGACCCTCCGGTCGACAAGGATTTCGCCATCATCCTGC
Organism: Verrucomicrobiia bacterium; assembly: GCA_035482155.1. Classification (GTDB taxonomy): domain Bacteria; phylum Acidobacteriota; class Terriglobia; order Acidiferrales; family UBA7541; genus Acidiferrum. The sequence goes on from DATHRB010000038.1 coordinate 11,950, forward strand.
AGGAATACGCGATCCTGCCAAACAATCCCACGCCCAATACGATGAACATGGAATTCAACTGGCTCACCTTGAATGGGAAGTCAGGGCCGGCCTCGACACCACTGATCGTGCGTCACGGCGACCGTGTGCGGCTGCGCCTTATTAACCTTGGCATGGATCACCACCCGGTCCATCTTCACGGCCACCAATTTGTGATTACCGGGACAGAAGGTGGCCGCCAGCCGAAAGCTACGTGGGGACCCAACAACACTGTGCTCGTCGGCGTAGCGCAAGCTCGCACCGTGGAATTCGTCGCCAACAATCCTGGCAACTGGATGATCCACTGCCACATGCCGCATCACATGATGAACCAGATGTCCTCGATGGTAGGGCCCATGACTCGTCGCACAGGAATGCTCGCGGGGGCAGGAATGGAAGAAGGTATGGGCATGCTTCGCTCAGGCAGCGCAACTTCGGACTCGAACGGCCCCAGCATTGGACGAGGCATGAGCGCGGACTCGACTCTTGAGCGCGCTACCTCGAATGGTCCGCTCTCACAGAAAGACAGTGGTACTACTCAACGCGATATGACCGGGATGCCGGGAATGCAGATGCACATGGACAAGGCCGATGTAAGCAAGGATGCGAATTCAGTTCCCGGCTTTCCGCAAGATGCCTACATGGAGGGTCCGGTCATGGCCATGGATGACATGGTTCAGAAACCAGAGACCTACGGTCTGCGGCAAGGCTGGACGGGGTTCATGATGGGCATGATGACACTCCTTCGGGTGCTTCCCCCCGACCTGTACGCCCACATCCAAGAGCTGCGCAGTCAGAAAAAAAACGACAAGCCCGGCACCATGCCGGCCACGATGCCGGGCACGTAATCAAGGACGCTAGAACATGGCACACAGGAGACTAGAAATGAAAAATGATTCCTTGCGAAATTTTCCGGTGCGACTCATTTTCGCGCTGGCACTAGCGACAACCTCGTCGGCGGCGCAACAATTTATTCCGCCACAAAATCCAATCACGGCTGCACAGCGGCTGGTGCTCGCAAGTGGCACGTCGCTGGCGGAGCAGCCTCAAAAGGCCTATGAGGCTCCGGCGAACCGTTCCGGCGGGATGACTCTGGAAGAACTGCAACAGATGGCGCTCGCGAATAATCCGACACTTGGACAAGCCAAGGCCGGAGTAAACGCCGCGACAGGCCGCACCCGCCAGGCGGGACTGTGGCCCAATCCAACGGTCGGCTATATCGGTGAAGAAGTTCGGGGCGGCTCCTATGGCGGAGGACAGCACGGTGTTTTCATCCAGCAAAACGTAATACTCGGCAGCAAACTTGATCTGGACCGCAAGGTACGATCCGAAGAAGGCAAGCAAGCCGTTGCTGAGGCGGAGGAACAGCAGCTGCGTGTCGAAAATGGCGTGCGCATTGCTTTCTATCAGTCCCTTGCTGCACAACAAATGCTGGAGACGCGTAAGACATTGAGCGGCATCGCGAAAGATGCTGTGGAGACCACCCAGCAGCTTTTTAATGTCGGACAAGCTGATCAGCCGGACCTGTTGCAAGCCCAGGTCGAAGCAGATGAGGCAGACCTAGCGGTGCTCGCAGCCGAACAAGATCAGCTGCGAGCTTGGCGCGTTTTGACGTCCGTGGTCGGTAAACCCGCGATGGAACTAGCAACGCTGGCGGGAAATCTCGAAGACCTTCCGCAAATTAACGCCGATGAAGTGATTGAAACCATTCTGCGTGATAGTCCCGCGGTGAAAATCGCTCAACTAGAATCAAGCCGCGCCGATCTCGCGCTCACGCGCGCTAATAGGGAGACGGTTCCCGATATTTCCGTCCGCGCCGGCTATCTGAACAATCGCGAGGATGTTGGCAGCATTCCGCCGAAGGCCGTTGGCTCGGAAGGTTTCGCTGAGGTGGGTTTGAACTTGCATATCTTTAACCGCAATCAGGGAAATATTTCAGCCGCAAAAGCCGACCGTGAACGCGCACAGTTTGAAGTCCAGCGCGTCTCGCTTACTTTGCGCCGGCTGGCCGCCCCGGTGCTGCAGAGCTACTCGACGTCCCGCGCTGTAGTCGAGCGATATAAAGCCCGAACGCTTCCAAATGCGCAAAAAGCATATGACCTTTATCTCCACAAATACCACGAGGGCGCCGCGGCGTATCCGCAAGTGCTGATCGCGCAAAGAACGCTCTTCCAGCTTCAGACCGCTTACATTAACGCTCTGGAAAATGCGTGGATAGGAGCCGAAGCGTTGCAAGGACTCCTGCTCACGGATCCCCTGGACTTGCCCGCCGCCCCGGGTGAACTCGGCCGTCCGGTTCGAGAAATAAACATGCCCGTAGCGGAAACGCCGGGAATGCCACGCTAGAGCCGCTCACGGCGCAGTAGAAGCCAGCAAAGTCGAAAGGCGCATCGATGCGTTTTTGATCACGACGCCGGCCTGGCCATTACGGTGCAGGTCGCACTCTGGATCAGCAAGTGATGCAAGCTTGAGGCCGTCTTGCTCAAAATACAACGGTCATGCTAAAAACCCGAGTGACATTAGGGAAAAGCTTAGTTCTCGCTTGGATCCCTCGATGAAGCCGGCTTTATGGCGAAGAAAAAAGTAGCAGATTTGTTGGTGGATGTTCTTGCCGAAGCAGGAGTCCGGCAAGTATACGGCGTTTCGGGCGATTCGCTCAATGGCATCACGGACTCGATTCGCACCAACAAGCAAATTCAATGGGTCCATGTGAGGCACGAGGAGACGGCGGCGTTTGCCGCCGGAGCGCAGGCGCATCTTAGTGGGAGACTTGCCGTTTGCGCGGGAAGTTGCGGTCCGGGCAATCTGCATTTGATCAACGGGCTCTACGATTGTCATCGCAGTCGTGTGCCGGTGCTTGGAATTGCCGCGCAAATTCCCAGCAGTGAAATCGGGAGCGGATATTTTCAAGAGACCCACCCGGAACATCTATTCGCGCAGTGCAGCCACTATTGTGAACTGATTTCTCACCCTGAGCAGATGCCCCGGGTCCTTGAGATTGCCATGCAAACCGCAATTTCGCGGCGTGGCGTGTCTGTAGTCTCCATGCCCGGAGACATTGCGTTGCTAGACGCCGTTGAACAAGGTCCACGCCTGCATTTTCCTCCACCGGCGCCATCCGTGTGTCCTTCTGATGAAGAAATCGGGACGCTCGCGATGCTTCTCAATAAATCAAAGAAGATCACCATTTTTGCCGGAGCCGGCTGTGCGGGAGCTCATGCGGAGCTAATCGAACTTGCCCGCAAGATGAATGCCCCGATTGTGCATGCCATGCGCGGCAAAGAGTACATCGAGTACGACAACCCGTTTGACGTAGGCATGACCGGACTGCTGGGATTTTCTTCGGGCTACCACGCGATGATGAATTGCGATCTCCTGCTGATGATCGGGACAGATTTTCCATATCAGCAATTCTTTCCCAAGGACGCCACCATCGTCCAGATCGACGTCCGTGGAGAGCAGTTGGGCCGGCGGACCAAGGTTGATTACGGCTTCGTGGGAGACGCGAAGACAACTCTCCGAGCGCTTCGGCCGAAGCTGAATCAAAACGATAATGACAAACACCTGAAAGCCTCGCTTGCACATTATAAGAACGCGCGCAAAGGACTGGACGAACTCGCAACCGAAGGATCGGGCAAAAGACCGATCCATCCTCAGTACGTTGTGCGCGTGCTCGACGAGCTTGCCGCAAATGACGCAATTTTTTCCTGCGATGTTGGCACTCCGACAATCTGGGCGGCACGCTACCTGACCATGAACGGGAAGCGGCGCTTACTCGGCTCTTTTAATCATGGGTCGATGGCAAACGCCTTACCACAGGCGATCGGCGCTCAGGTAAGCCATCCCGACCGTCAAGTGATATCGCTTTCCGGCGATGGCGGTTTTGCGATGCTCATGGGAGATCTGCTCTCACTCCAGCAATTACAGACGCCCGTGAAGATCATCGTTTTCAAGAATAATTCATTGGCATTTGTCGAATTGGAAATGAAGGCCGCCGGCATTCTCGATTTCGGCACCAATCTTCGCAATCCGAATTTTGCAAAAATGGCCGAGGGCGCGGGCCTGCTGGGGCTGACCGCCGAAACGCCAGCTCAGGTCCGGCCGATGATTGCCCAAGCTCTGAAATACGACGGTCCCGCGCTGGTCGAAGTTCTAGTGAACCGCCAGGAATTATCCATGCCGCCAACCATCTCTGCGGAGCAGGTGAAGGGCTTCAGCTTATTCGCGCTCAAGGCTGTTCTAAGTGGGCGCGGCGAAGAAATTCTGGACCTGGCAAAAATCAATCTGTTCCGGTAATTCATGCAAACGTGACCGGCAATTTGAGCCGGGTCACCGCGAGAGTATCTAATGAGATGGCCACTTCCATCATTCATCTCTCCGTAACACGCCTAAAGTATGAGTATCCATTCCCTGAAACTCTATGAAAAGAATTTCACTGGACGACCCTCGTTACTACTTTAATCGTCACCTGCAATGGCTAGAATTTAACCGCCGGGTCCTCGAAGAAGCCCGCGACAAAAATAACCCTCTCCTCGAGCGTGTGAAATTTCTGTCCATCACCGCCAGCAACCTGGACGAATTCGTGGAGGTTCGCGTTTCCAGCTTTCTGCAGCGCATCGAACATGGCTCGCGCGAAACCGGTGCCGACGGCCTGACGGCGGAAAAGAGCTCGAAAAAGTTTCCGCAGCGATGCACGTGTTTGTCCGTGATCAGTACAAATGCTGGAACGAAGAGTTGCTTCCGGCGCTGGCCAAGCAATCGATCCGCGTCTTATCCCTGCACGAACTGGATGGCAAGGGAGCGCGGATGGCCAAGACTTTCTATGACCGTCGCATTGTGCCTATGCTGACGCCGGTGACCGTGGATCCCTCGCATCCTTTTCCCCGGGTCATGAACAAAGCGTTATGCGTGGCCTTCATTTTGCGCCGGCGACGCGTTGGCAATGGCAAGCCCTATTTCGGGGCACTCACGTTGCGCCGAGCACTGCCACGGCTATTGCGCATTCCATCCGACGATGACGCCATTCAGTATGTTTTTCTGCCAGACGTCATTTCCACGTATGCAGCCAAAGTCTACCGCGGTTACGAAATTCTGGCGCACGCGTCCTTCCGAGTCACGCGTAACAGCACGCTCTACCTGCAGGAAGAAGAAACCCGCAACCTGTTGGAAGTCGTCGATTCGCATCGTATTCAAGAAACCGCCACAGGATGAAACTCACATCGAGAATTTAAAACAAGTGAATGGCCAATAGCTGGTCGCGGGAACCTCAGGGGTAATCTTGATTGTCGTCGGAATGGGGCCCACCATGCGGCAAGCTCAATCGCAAGTCTATTCTCGAATCAAACGTGCTCATCCCCAACATGTATTACCGCACGGATATCGGCGACCGCTGGGTGGAAGACACCGATCGCCTGCACACCTGGGGATATTTGCGGTAGCGAATCAATCTCTTGCCAGGCCGCGCGAGTTACAGCGCTGTCGACAATTAAAGATGTAGGATAGAGTTTGTCGCGTCCGCCGGGATGACGATATTCGTTGCTGCTGAGGTTGGGCGAGTTGTTTTCTAAAAAAGAGGAGAGTCTGCATGCGATCGAACCGTTGGGTGCCGGGAGTTGGATTCGCGGTGTTGTTGTGCCTGGGGTTGCTGCTGATGTTTGGGGGGCACGTGAAAGCGCGGGCTGCCGGCGACACGTCGTGGGGTTTCGCGTTGAGCAATCTGGATAAGACTTGCAAGCCTTGCGACGATTTTTATGAATTTGCGATGGGCGGATGGATGAAGGCCAATCCAATTCCGGCTGAATATGCCACGTGGGGCACATTCACGAAGTTGCGTGACACTAACTTGACGGCGATGCGGACGATTCTGGATGCGGCGGTGACGAGCAATGCGCCTGCGGGTTCGAATGAGCAGAAAATCGGCGCGTTTTACGCCAGCTGCATGGACACTTCGGCGATCGAGACTGCGGGGCTGAAACCAATCGAGGGCGAACTTGCGGCGGTCAATGGGATCACTGATCGAAAATCACTGGATGCGGCGATCGCTCAGCTGCAGCGCGAAGGCAGTAACGCGGTTTTTCGCTTTGGCTCGGGACAGGACATCAAGGACAGCACGCGGATTATTGCCATTGCCAGTCAGGGTGGACTGGGAATGCCGGACCGCGATTATTATTTGCGCGACGACGCAAAATCCAAACAGCTGCGAGAGGACTACGAAAAACACATCGCGAAAATGATGGAACTGGCTGGCGACCCGGCGGACAAAGCGGACGCTGAAGCCAAGACGATCATGGGTATTGAAACGGCGCTAGCGAAGGCTTCGAAGACCCGCGTGGAATTGCGCGATCCGGAGAAAAATTACAACCTGATGGCGATTTCAGAAATGAAGACCGTTACGCCGGACTGGTCCTGGGAAGGCTATTTGAAAGCTGTCGGCGCTCCTCCCGTGGAGCAAGTGAACATTCGCCAGCCGGAATTTTTCAAGGAAATGAATCAGGAGCTAAGCAGCGTTTCGCTGAATGACTGGAAAACTTATTTGCGCTGGCATGTGATTCACGAAAATGCTCCAGCTTTGCCAGAGAAATTCGTAGCTGAGAATTTTGACTTCTATGACCGCAAGCTTTCCGGTACGAAGGAAATCTTGCCGCGCTGGAAGCGCTGTGTGCAGTCGACGGACCGCAACCTTGGGGAAGCGCTGGGGCAAGTTTACGTGGAGAAATATTTTCCGCCCGAGGCTAAAGCGCGAGCCAAAGAAATGGTGAACAATCTGATCGTGGCGTTGCGTTCGGATATTCCGACGCTGTCCTGGATGGGACCAGAGACCAAGAAGGAGGCGCTGGCCAAGCTGGAAGCCTTCAACGTGAAAATCGGCTATACCGATAAGTGGCGGGACTATTCCAAGTTGACCATTGATCGCGGCTCTTATGACGCCAACGTCCGGCGCGCCATGATCTTTGAAACGGCGCGGCAACTCAGCAAAATCGGGAAACCCGTGGACCGCACTGAATGGGGAATGACCCCGCCGACTGTGAATGCCTACTACAGCGGAACGATGAATGAAATTGTTTTTCCAGCCGGAATTCTTCAGCCGCCGTTTTACGACCCGAAGGCGGATGACGCGGTGAATTATGGCGGGATTGGCGCAGTGATCGGCCATGAAATCAGCCACGGCTTTGACGACCAGGGTTCCAAATTTGATGGCAAAGGAAATCTGCACGAGTGGTGGACGCCCGACGACCGCAAAAATTTTACGGAGCGCGGCGATTGCGTGGTGAACCAGTTTAACGGTTACGAAGTGGAACCGGGGTTGCATCAGAACGGCAAGCTGGTGCTGGGCGAAAGCATCGGCGACCTAGGCGGACTGTCTATTGCCTATGCCGCGTACGAAAAATCGATTGAGGGCAAGCGGCCGAAGGATATTGACGGGTTTACGCCGGAGCAGCGGTTTTTCTTGGGATGGGAGCAGGTGTGGGGCACGAACCAGCGAGCCGAGGCAGCGCGTCTGCAGACCAATACGGATCCGCACCCGCTGGCGCATTTCCGCGGGAATGGACCAATTTCCAACATGGAAGCATTTGCCAAGGCCTTCGGATGCAAAAAGAGAGACCCCATGGTTCGCGAGCAAGCCTGTAAAATCTGGTGAGCCGCGACGTTCAGTCTGCGTGTCCTATGAGGGTAGCGGTATTCGCATACGCACTGTTGATATTAGCGACGGTATCGCGCGCATACCCACTCACTCGGCCGGCACAGTCTGTTCACCGGGATCCACCTGACAAGAGCAGCTGCGCGATTCCTGCTGGGACGATACTGCCGGTTCGTCTGAACTCAACGATTTCGTCTGCCAAATCCAAACCGGGACAGGTCATCACCGGAAGAATAATGCAGGACGTCCCGTTGTCATCGGGGATTCGGATAAAACAAGGCAGTAAGGTTGTCGGGTACATCCTCGAAGTGACGCCGGCGAGCGCCGGAAAGCCTGCAACCATCTCGCTACGGTTCGACAAGGTGGTCTCCGGGCACCAACAAATTCCTATTACCACCAATCTACGAGCTATAGCGGGCTTCATGCGAATCAATGAAGCTCAGACACCTCCAATTGGTCCAGGAGAGAGCGATGTTTATCGGTGGCTGACGACGGTGCAAGTTGGCGGCGACATGGTCTACGGCGAAGGCGGACCCGTGACGACACACAATGACCCGAATGATGTCGTAGGGAAAGCGGTCACCGGCGGGGTCCTAGCCCAGGTAAGGGCCAACGAAGCCGCGAATTGCAGAGGTGCGACCGACGGCAATGAAGCTCCGCAGGCGCTATGGGTTTTCTCTTCCGATGCATGTGGAACATACGGACTTGAACACATCCGCATCGTTAGTGCCGGCCGGTCCGGCGCTACTAGTGTGATCGTCTTTAGTTCAGACAAGGGGAAGGTCAAAATTCCCGGCGGAGCGGGGATGCTCTTGCGAGTTAATAAAAACTGCGATTAAGTATTGCAGGAACATTTTCTCGTCCCGCAACCCTGTCCAGCATTGGCACGATGCGATTAATAATTGCGCTGGATTATTATGAAGTGTGCATTTCACACCTTTAGAAGTGGTGGCTGAAGCCTTCCTGCTTTTTCCGTTGCTGGCGCTTGCATTTTTTGGAGAACAATTCAGCCGTGCGCTGCGTCGCTTCCCCTTACCGGTGCGGCTGGGCTTACCGGTTCTAGCGGGGATTCCGTATTACCTGGTCACACATTCCTGCGGGAATTTCAGATGGTCGTTTGTGGCCATCTACGGGCTACTGCCGGTCGTTCTGGTGATCCTGATCTGGGATGCCAGCAGGCGCGATCCACAGCAGCGCGGTGACTGGCGCGATTTTCTAGTGCTGCTAATTCTGGGTGTGGTGGTGGAGTTTCATTTATTCGAACGGGCGTGGCCAACGGGTAGGGGTTCGTTCAATCGCCTGATTCTGCTGGACACTGCTGTGTACGGATTCCTGGTGATCCGCCAGCTCACCAATGTTGGATTTCACTTTGTGCCTAGGCTATCGGACGTGAAGATTGGCTTGCGGGAGTTGGCTTTTTATACGCCGATCGCCGTTCCTTTAGGACTGTGGTTGGGGTTCTTGCATTGGCACGCGGTGCTTCCGCCGTTTGTTCGCTTTGCGCTATCGTGGCTGGCTATTTTTGCTTTCATTGCAGTGTTGGAGGAAACCTATTTTCGCGGATTGCTGCAGAATCTGCTGGAACGCCGCATCGGGCCACGCTGGGCTCTATTGGTGACCGCTCCCATATTTGGTCTATCGCACTTCAACAAAGGCGCGACGCACTTCAACTGGCGCTATGTTTTATTAGCCACGTTCGCGGGCATTTTCTATGGTCGAGCCTGGCGCGCCGAACACCGATTGATGGCATCGGCGATCACCCATGCTTCCGTCGACACCATCTGGTCTATCTGGCTGAAGTGAGTCCGTTCCACGCGCGGCCGGTACAGGAAATAACCAAGGCCGACGCGCATCCCGTGATGTATGTGCGCGGGGACAGTAACAGCAATGCATATGCCCAACAGACAGTGTGCGACACCTAGAGAGTACAGGTCGCGATAACGTAGAAACAGAACACACGCTGCAATACCCCATAACAAAGTGCCTAAAATAAGAACCGGGTTAGGAATGTGGGCGCTGGCAAACAGGATGGCTGCTGTAGCTACTGCGGCGGCTTTACCCGGCATTAACCGCAATAGCCGAAGAAGGAAATAATCCTGGAGCATGAATTGTTGCAGCAACGACCACACTAAATACCCGCGCACCCGTCCCATCAGCGTGCCCATCGAAAAATCATGGAGAGTATGGAGCTGAGACCCCATCCAAATAGCGACGGCGCCAAGAAGCACTATGGCCGGAACGATCCAGATTGAACGCGCGTTCGAAGGTCGAAGACCAAGCGTTCGCGCATCCGGCCTGGCTAGAATAGTGGTAACAATCACCCAAGCTAGCGTGAACCAAAACAAAAACCGCTGCGCCGTTGAATTGGGCAACCACTCCGCGAGCAAAACCAGAACATAACCGATCGCCAGTTCAACAACGCTGCGGGTCTTTGATTCAGAAATCCAGGTCATGGAACATTACTCCGCCTTGCTGACCGCAGATTTACCTGGTTGGAAGCGGATTGACCACAAGACAGATGCACGACCTAGTGGAGACCGGGCGCAGGCTTCCACCAGGCAAACTCGCTGGTATTGCCTCCGAGTCGAAGCACGCCGCGCGGCGTCAGCGCCTTGTGTTTCGCCCTACTTGGGTCTCCAGGTTGTGTTTGCCTTTTACCTAACAAACGGCCGCTTTGGAGCGACGACTTCTTGATTCCTGATGCGTCGCCCCATTAATCAATACGCGACGGCACTCGAACCGACAGTGCCGTTTTGCACTTTGCGACGATTCATGGACTTACGTTTTTTCCGTCGTCGCTTGGGTTGCGCTTCGGCGATGATGCCAAACTGATCGTTCGATTTGAACGCCGACGAGAGCGGGTAATCTCCATCGCCCGCCTTAGCGCCCGTATACGAGCACTCTAAAGTTTCCAGGCTTGGGTGTAGCCTGCGGATGAGGTTGCTTTTCGCTTGGAGCTGTCGGGGGATTGAAATCCGATGTAGTGAGAAAAACATTGTGGGTCTTTGGATCAACCTGCAAGGTCTTCGCCCCGTACTGGGTCTTAACCGTTTCAACCTCGCTGAGCTTGTCTGGCGAATCTTCATGGTAAATGTGCAGCATGCCCTCGCGCGTCGCTACGAACAGCATGCCCGTTGCAGGCTCGAAGTCATTGGCATCCACGCCCGCCGAAATAGGATAAGACTGGAGAACTTTTCCTGTGTCGGCGTCCATCATGGTCACGAATTGTGGCCCGCGACCTGCGGAGAATAGTCTGCGATTTTTTCGATCCATTGCCATGGAGACGGGATGCCCTTCGGGTGCGGTGGGCCAGCGGGCTGTGACTTTGTTTGTGCGGGCGTCAATTGCAACCACCTCGTTTTTCCCCGGATTATTGTCGTAGACCATGCCTTTGCCATCGACGGCCGGAAATTCGACTTCTCCAACTAGATCAATGTTCGTGATCACGGTTTCTTTAGCCGGGTCGATAACAGTCGTGTTGTGGCTATCGCCGTTGAAGGTAAAGATGTGCTTGGTCACCGGCTCATAGATAATGGCATCCGTGTCAGGTTGGTCGGTCGAGACTTTGCCGGTAACTTTAAAGGTCTTTAAATCAAAAATCACGACCTGCTGGACTTCGGCGCCCGGCCGGGAATCCCCGTCTGTGATGAAACCTTTGCCAAGGTCCTTGACTATAGCTATCCCGTGAGCGCGCGTCAGGCCTTCGACTTTGCCCACCACGGAGTAATTGTCGGCATTGAGAACAACAACCTCTGTGCCGTGCGATACGTAAACACGCCGCGCCGCATCGTCGAGCGTAATGTAGTCATAATACTCGCCGCCACCTGGAGCTGGCGGCAAAGAAATCGTCTTAATTAGGTGGTAGCCTTGGGCCGCTGGCTGAGGCCGCCCATAAACGCTCGACAAAAAAAATGCAGCTAGCAACACCAGGAATAGACCCACCGCAAAACGGCCAAAACTTGAAAACTTCATGTAGGACTCCTTTGGATTGGTGTGGAATGCTAAACGGAAATTCGAATGAGTATGTTGCAACACTAATCATCGGCCGGGCTTGGAAAAAAAACGCCATCTGTTTTGTATAACAGTCTAGCTTGGCCCCGTCGGAGATAAGTTAAATCACAATTACATTTGCTTTATCTTCAGCGGCTTCGATAGAGCAGCCGGGCCAATCAGAAGGTCGGATCTCGAAACTCAAAGTTCCGTTTTTCTTGCAGGGCAAGCCGAAGCGCTTGAAAGCGCTTGCCGCACTTGTTCGCTTGAGCACGCGAAGACGGCGTTGCAAACTCCATGTCTTTGCGCCCTAAAATATCGCTTTGATCGCCAACTGAATTTGTCGCGAGGTCGTCGTCGTTGAGGTCAGCAAGCCAGCCGCGCTGTTTGGCGCCCCGGAAGAATTAAAGATGTCCGTGTTGGTACCGTTCGCCGGCGGCGCGAAGTTGGGGTGGTTCAAAATATTGAAAATCTCCGCACGGAATTGAACGTTGAAGGATTCGGAAATTTTGCGCACGTAGTTGTTCTTGAACAGCGAAAAGTCCAGGTTGGTAATTCCCGGCCCGATCAGGATGTTTCGGCCCGCATTACCGCGCAGATTGAAACACTGCAGGAGCGCAGCGTTACCCTGCGTAGGATCGCAGTTCGCAGTATAGAAAGCTTGGTTTGGCGCAGTCGGAATTCCGAAGCATTGTGTCTTGATGTAATTGCTCGGATTACCGGGATTGGTGAGCGTTCCGCAACCCGGTGCGGTCAGCCGGCTCGGGTAATCCCACGGGTCGCTGCTATTCAAACCACGCGGATCGCCGTCGGTTCCGAACGTTGGTGTGAACGGAACGCCATCGCTGGCTTTGAAGATGAGACCCAATTGCCAGCCGCTAACCGCCCACTCCGCCGCCTTGAGCCCCAGCTTGGGCGATGGTGCTTGCCAAATGACGTTCAAGATAAATGTGTGGCCAACGTTGAAATCAGAGAGGCCGCGATCCACCTTCAAATTAAACCAATCCAGGCTGGAAATCGAATTGGCAAAAGTGTCTCCGGCCACCGTGGCCGAACCGGTATCGATGGACTTACTCCAGGTGTAGTCGGCCTGCAACTGTAGGCCGTGGGTCATGCGTTTGGTGACTTGCAGTTCCATGGCATCGTAATAAGACCGTCCATCGTAGAACATAGCTCGAATATCGCCGTAGTTCGGGTTGATGACGCTGCCGGAGCCAACAGGATTTGGGTAGAGATAACCGGCAGAAGTGAGTGTAGGAAGAACAACGTTCGCGTCATCCGTCCGGAAAGGCTCGTGCACTCCACGCGAGCCTACATAAGCAATCATGCCGTTCAGGGTCGAGGTGAGTTGCTGCTGAACGTTAAGATTATATTGCATGACATATCCACGCTTGGGGTTCGGATCGATGTACGTTGCGCGAAGGCTGTTGGCCGTCAGAAGTGGAGCTACGCCTTGGTAGAACGAGCCAGCTGGCGCGTGGATGCTGCCCAATTCAAAGAACGGAGCAGCTAAGCTCGAGAGGATCGTGTACTGATAAAGCAGCGGGAGGACATCAAACTGCCCAAAACCGCCGCGCACTGCCGTCTTGCCATTGTGGAACACATCCCACGAGAATCCGATACGAGGGTCGAAGTTTCGAAGCGTCGGGTTCTGGAAATAAGGACTGCCGAGGTGTGGGGACGCGGCTGAGAGAGTCGGCAGGTTCGAGAGTTTGCCGTCCGTCTCGGTTGGCACAGTCGCCATTTCATATCGCACGCCGATGTTCAGGGTCAGATGCGGGCGGATTCGCCAGTCATCTTGAATGTAACCTCCCACGATACTCTGGCGAAGGTGGCGCGGCGTGAGGGTACTAGCCAGACCGGCGTTGAAGGTCTTCGGAATATTTTGAAGAAAAGAACTATCTATAAAATTCCCGCTTGAATCAAAACTGCTCAGCGGTCCGAACTTGAACACGCCAGTCGGATTGGAGAGCGCCGTCACGTTCAGCATGTCGCGCTCGAAAGCGAACCCGAACTTGATGGTGTGCTTGCCTTTGTTTACGAATGCATCGTCGTAAGCTTGGAACGAGTTCCAGTAATAGTAATAAGTTGGGTTTCCGCCGATACCGCCTGTGAACGGGGTGATACCAGCAATCGATACTTGCGCGGCCCCAACCTCACCGGGCATGGCAGCCAATGTTGGATCGGCCGCAGCCGGATTGAGGGCTTTGAGGCTCTGATCGTTGGCAACTTTTTCATGCCCGAAGCCAAAGCGAAGAGCATTTGCAAATGCGGGTGTAAAAATATGCGTTTCCTCTGCGATGAAATCCTGTCGCGATGTTTTCGTGGTCAACAGAACGTTGCCGAAGCCGTCGGGGGATGTGTACGGGGCCTGATCAAAGATGTAGGTACCAAAAAGATTATCTGAGTCCGTCAGCTTATGATCGACACGCGTAGTAACGAAGTTTTCGTTGATGATCTGCTGGCCCGAGAAGGTGAATAGGCCTGCATCACCGTTGCCAATGAGCGGTCCGTTCGGCACGGGAAAGAATGTGAGATACGCCTTCGCAGATAGGTCCACGCCATTGGCGTCGGTATTTGGACCGACGGGCAGTTGCGTCGGGCTACAGGGGTTGGGCGGTCCTTGGGGTATAGAGCACAACAAACCAACCCGGGCTGCTGGGGAGGGTACGGTGTTTAGAGAAGTGACGCCGAGCGATTGTCGAATGCCTTCGTAATCGGCAAAGAAAAACGTGCGCTTCTTGATGATCGGTCCGCTAACTGTGCCGCCGAACTGATTGCGTTTGAATGCTGGTATCGGCGCGTTGTGCAAATCGAAATAGTTCTTGGCATCCACAGCGCTGTTGCGAATGAATTCATAGGCACTGCCGTGAAACGAATCTGTTCCTGATTGGGTAATGGCGTTGATTACGCCGCCGGAAGTTTTCCCGTATTCCGCGGAGTAATTGCTGGTTAACACCGAGAATTCCTTGATAGCGTCCACTCCAAGAGTTCCACCCAAGACGCTGCCTGGCGAACCGTTAGCGTAGTCATTCACGCTTATCCCGTCGAGGCGGTAGTTGTTCTGCTGCGGACGAGAGCCGGAAATCGTCACCTGCGACCCGAAGCCGCGATTGCCGCGGTCCGAACCGGTAGCGAAAGATGGCTGTGTGACGATGGCGTTTGTGCCCGCCTGCAAGGTGGTCAGATCGGTCCAACTGCGACCATTGAGCGGAAGCTCGCGTACTGTGGTTTCGTTGACCACATCGCTGATCGTTGAAGACGCCAGCTGCACTTGTGGGGTTTCTCCGGTGACTACGATAGTGGTTTTCGAGGCTTCGCCGACCTTAAGCACCAAGTCTATCGACGTTCGATCACCAACGCTGATAGTCACTCCCTTCCGGATCTCGGTGCTAAAGCCGGCGGCGGTGACGGTGACGTCGTACTGCCCAGCCATCAGATTAACTACGGTATAGAAGCCGTCGTCATCGGTGGTCACGGATCGGGAGACCCCGGTGTCCAGGTTCGCCACCACTACTTCCGCTTTTGGAATCCCCACGTTGGAAGGGTCCGAGATGGTGCCCGACAGAGTCCCGCCCGCTACCTGTGCGCGTACTGGCAGGGAAGAAGCAGCCACGAAGCAAAGCAGCAAGGTTGCAGCGAGCACAAAATTCCGGGAACCGTTACGGAAGAGCATTGAATACCCCCTGAGTGAAGCGGAGTCTAGTGCAGTCGCAAAGAGGAAGGCCTTAAATGAGAATTAATACTTATTTAGATTTGATGTAGCGATTTTCTAAATAGCAGTGAAGGCAGAATTAGTTGCATGGTTGGTAGGGCTGCCGAGAAGTCGCGCTCAGTTGAGTTATATCGTGATGCGATATATTAAAAGAGTATGATAAACCAGCGCCCGAACATCATCGGCACCCCGCTGCAAGTGATGTTCGGATCGACAAACAAATTGCCGGTAAAACAACCCGCGACATAAAAAGACGTCAAAACCGCCGCACCTCATCTTCGACCTGAACAAATATTAATTTGACCGCTAGCGGTTACTGACTAGAATCCGTGAAGCGAGTTCGTTTCGTGATGGAAGGCGATTGTTATTGGCACTTGAGGCGAAACTGGCGCACGGCTATACAGCGCGGCTCAGCGCGCGTTTTTCATTTCCGAAGATTAATTGGAATCTGCAGAGGTGACCACTATTGAATTCTACAGCTAGATTTCTGCTCGGCGTTCTTGTCGGCTTGGCAATTCTGCCCGCGGCTTTGTATTTGTACGTTGCGACCGGACACGCGCCGGTGGCCACGGCCGATGCGGCCATGCCAATGGAAACATTTTTTGCGAAGATTGGCAGGAAATCCAGGATCAAGGCAGAACAACCCAAGCGCGATCTTTCAACCTTTAGCACCGCTGATCTGGCAGCGGGAGCAGATATTTATCAGAAAGACTGTGCGTTTTGTCATGGTTTGCCAAATCAGCCCAAGCCGGACGCCGCGAAAGGAATGTTTCCTCACGCGCCACAACTGCTCGACAAGGATGACATGGTGACAGATGATCCGGTTGGCGAATCCTTCTGGAAGGTAAAGAACGGCATCCGCCTTTCTGGAATGCCGGGATTCAAGCAATCTCTTTCGGAAGCTCAGATGTGGCAGGTGAGTGCGCTGTTGGCTAAGGCCGATCAACTCCCGCCGGAAGTTAGCGGCAAACTTCAACCTAAAAGCGTAAATACTACTATGTCGGTTAAACAGTAAGAGACTTCCGCGCTTTAGGTGGCGGCAACAACAGTCAGGCTTCGCAAGAACGGGACGCATCCGAGGCCGGCGATTTCTCCGTGGATTGTTTCGCGATGGCCTTGCCGCTCATTATCCGATGTCCGCACGAAGCAGCGAACCTGAATGAAAAGTAATAGGGAATTAAGTGGGCTTACATGGGCGGGATTCTAAACTAGAGTGACAGTCTCGCGGGCGGTGCCGCAGATTGCGACTCGCATTTCTGAAGGACAGACTCTATTTTGAAAACACGAAACAACTCAGGAGCCCGGGAAATGTTTTTGCCACATCACGTTCAACGCGGAATTATGCCATCACCGATTAGAGGCAATCTGGTTACGCGCGCTTTCGTAGCGATCGCTATGCTGGCTGTAGCGCAAATATTGGCGGGACCACTGTCGGCCCAGGACCAGGAGAGTAGAAAGCTTCTTGGACAACGATTGGTGGATGAAATTGCCGCAAAGCACAAACCGGATCTGATTTACCTGGGTTTGCACAGCCAAACGCCAAAATCCAAGAAAAGCGTGATTTTCGCCTCCACCGACTCTGGAAAGATTGGCAAGAAGTCTTCCTGCGCGGACCTGCACGTCGTGGAAAAAGGCGTCCCGGTAATGGAGATGAAAGGTAAATCCACAACCATATTAGAGCGACTCCTCGACAGCTCCGGGCATACCGTCGGACTAATTGTCGTGGGTTTCAATTTCAGCGATGGCCAGGAAGCGGAAGCCGCCAAGCTTGCAAAACAGGTCGGCGAAGAACTGGCGCAACAAATTCCATCAAAAAATAAACTGTTCGAGACCGGCAAATAAGAACATCTCTGAAACATATTATTCCGCAGAGTGTTCGTTGGTAAAAACGAAGGTAATCAATCGCGCTTCTTTGCTTCCAGTATTCTCAAAGACTTCCCCTGAACCATTACTGTCGCGCCACAAAACATCTCCGCTTCGCAGCACTTTCGGGGAGCTGTTTGCGCCGTTTACAACAGCAGTGTCATCGAGCGCCACAATCAATCGGCTCTGAGCCGAGGCATTCATTAAGGTAACGCTATGCTGCGGTTTAAGCCGGATCAGACTAATCTTGGTTTGATTGGTCTGAAATTGGGGTTGTTCCGAACTAGCTGAACTATCGGTCTGTGCCGATCGGCAATTTAGGGGCTGTCCGGAAATTACACTACCACAAAGGTTGCGGCGCTCCTGTTGCGGCAAAAGAAGTTCAACCGTCACATTTCGATAAGCAGTGTCGCTGTCGATGACCGTCGAATGTATGTAGCCTGCCTGCTGCAACCGCAACTGGCCAGCGACTACTTTCTGGTGAGAATCAGGTTTACCAGGAACTCTGACAGTAATCTCAGCGTCGCTCAACATGATTCCGATGGCATCGAACTCATGTTTATGCAGCAGAACGGAGTCCTGCGGTTGTACCCGGACAGAATAAACCTTCACGAAATCGTTATGCAGGACGAGGTGATGATGAGGCTCCAACTTGAGTGGGACGACGCTTTGCTCTTGCGCGCCACCTACCAGCGAAAAAAATAAAATCGCAGCGATCAAAACCCATCGGGGATTCATGCGAGATCGAGCCCCCAGACTGAAATCCGGGTGAAAATCACGGTAATATTTCGTAGACCATGACATGCGCGTCTTCGATGCTTGCTTCCTTTGACTGTGGAACAGGCGGCGTCAGAATTACGTGTTTCGGAATAGCGGCGTAAAAGCGGTTGAGTTCCGGAGATAGCAAAGAAGTCTTTGCGAGTACGCCCGTCGCAACTTTCCCTAAACTCTGATAGTGGTCCGCGTCAATTTGTTTGAACACTTCCACGCATCCGGTCGTTCCGGTGTAATAAATGCGGCGCGTGTGCGGTTCCCAGACGACTTCATCCACGCCGCCCTCGGTGTCGATGGCATCGATTACTTTTCCGGTATCCGCATTCATCACTACCATCTTGCCGGGCTTGTAGATGTGGCTGCGCTTCACGCGGCTGCCGATAAATAAGCGTCGGTTGGGCGCGTCAATTGCGACGGCGTGGGGCTCGGGGCCTCCCGTGATTGGCCATGACGCAGTGACTGCGCGTTTTTGCAGATCAATGACGAGCAGTTGGCTGGTGTCGCCCATCACCACATAAAGTTTGGGGGAGGAAGGATCAAGGACCAGACCTGCTGGATTCTTGCCGTCTACCTCGATGGAACCGACCAGAGTGCCGTTTTTTAGATCCACAATTTCGATGGAACCTTTGGGCCCGGCGTTAGGTGTGGAGTCTGATCGATCACCCAGATAAAAGAGGTGCGTGGCGGGGTCATAGACGCCGTTGTCAGGAACTTTCTTGGAGTCCTTATCTTTATCATATCCGGACAAAGGAACCGTCTTTACCAATTCGTAAGTATCCCCACTGAAAGCTTTGACGGTCGAGTCGCCATCGTCCACCCAAATTTGATTTGTTTCCGGAAGATAAATGGTCTTGCGTGGGTCGCCGCCGAAGCCGGTGATGGTGTGAATTACTTTTCCGGCGCGAAGATCGATGATTTCGATGGTGCGCTGATTCTCGCCAGGAAGGAAGAGGCGCTGGCCTTTGACATCCACGGCCATGTGGTCAAAGTATCCCTCGACGTTGGGCAGTTCAATGGTCTGCACCAGCTTCATGGGTTGGTTGGTCTGCGCGTGAGCGGGCACAGTTGCGACAATACAGAAAGCACAAAGGACGACCAGGCAGCTTTTCATCTTTCACTCCGTAATTGTTTTTTTACACTCGCTGAACTGCGTGTTATGAAACGTTCGCGGTAATTCGCGACGACGTAGTGTATGTCAGCGAGCAAGGGGACGGGCTGAAAACAACATTAATTTTATTTCAGCCGAGTAACGTACGCGCGGGTCGGGTACCACTTTGTTTCGATCCTCGCGTGTAATTGAAAAAGAGCCGAGGACGACATGTTGCGGCTTTTTACTCAGTAAAAACGTAAAAACTTCAGCGAACTACGGCCATGTTAATCCGCTTGGGCACTTCTCCCACGGGAATGATGGCCAAGAGTTGGCGCTTTTCGATGTCTACGGCGGACACTGAGCGATCTCCTGAGTTTGAAACGTAGAGTGTTTTTCCGTCAGGCGTAAAGGTGATCCATTCGGGAACAGAGCCGCTGGGTTTCTGACCCTGCGGGTAAACACGCGGCAGTTCGACATAGCCGAGGAGCTTGAGAGAAGGCAGCTCGTACTGAAAAAGCGCGTTGGCCGTGGTGCTGGCTATCCATAGCGACTTGTTGTCTGGAGCCACACCGATGCCGTGGGAAGGCGTGCCCGTTCTGCCTTCTGCGATGCCGTAACCGCCCGGCTGATCAGGCAACTTAATTCGTTGAACTTCGAGGTGTTTCGCGAAATCGACGACCACGAACCCGTTGAAGCCAGATAGCTGCGCAAAAATCCGTTTGGTCGAACCGTCAAAATTCGCCTCAAAGGCCATCGGGCGCACACCACTGCCCAGATTCAGATTCCAGACGGCTTGTTCCGTTTGCAGATCCACTACGGTTAAGTTCTTTGCATCGATGGAACCCGCAACCGCGTATTTGCCGTCGGGAGTCACATACACGTTGTGCACCGGGCCGCTCACTGGAATATTCTTGATTTTCTTCAGCGACGCAGCGTCGATGACTTCAAGCCATCCCGAATTCTCGCGGATTCCCACAAGCACCCGTTTGCCATCTTTGGTGATTGTTAGATTATTCGGGTGCCCGCTGAGCGACACTTTTTCCACGATACGTCCGGTGCTTCCCTCTACTACATCGAGGACACTTTCCGATTCGTTACTAATGTAAACGCGGGACCCGTCGGGGCTGAAGACCACGCCGTGCGGAAGCTCGATGCCATCAATAGTTTGAACCGTCTTGTTGGTCGCGGGATCGATAACATCGACGGTATTGCCTGCGCTATTCGTTACGTAAAGGCGAACTTTGGGCGTTATGGCGGTTAGGCTGAGACTCTTCACCCATTCCGCAATTTTCAGAAAGTCTGGATCGTTCTGCGAGGCAAATTGCCGACCGCCGGAGTGAAATGCTTCTCCTCCCGATTCGGGTGCGAGCGGATGCATCAGCAATCTGCTTGACGTGGGGTCGCCGGGAGCAACCAATTGCAGCACACTCTGAAAGTTGAGCCGCGATTGTTCTTCGGTCCACGCCTCACTCCCAACTGACAATTTGCCAAGATGAAAAGCTCTGTTGCCTTCTGAGTGGCAACCGTAACACCGGGCGTGTCCGGGACGTTCTTTCAAAAAAATAGGCTCGACGTTGACTCTAAAAGATTCGAAGCTCGCTTGGTCGCCGCCATCTTTAGTATCGTGCAGCTGCGCCGTTACAGAGCTGCCTGTATTTCCTACCCATGCCGCGATCATTTGCCATTCTTGATCACTCGGCGAGGCCCAAAATTTGCCGCCTGTGTGGGTGGGATCTCCGCCAGCTTCCGGCGCCAATGGATGCAGAAGCAGTCGGCTCTTCATTGGCTCATTGGGCGTAACCAACTGGGACACTACCTCAAAATTCTGCCGCGATTGCTCCTCGCTCCATGTTGCTTCTCCAGCTGTTAGTGGTTGCAATCGCAGACGAGTGTTCATTACGGAGTGGCAGTCATAACAACGCACGTTACCTTGGCGCATTCTCAGGAAGATGGGCTCGATCTGCGCGCGATAGGTTTTAAAGTTCAGAGATGAGGAGGTGCGCGAATCAGCTTGGTTTTGCGCTGGCGCTGACGACTTATCGTTAGCGCTTATAAACATTGGCGTATAAGCGGCAATTACAGCGGTGCACGCGGCAATACACGTCAACAGGGTGTTAAATCTCTGACGATTATGCATTTGCATAGTTCAACCGATCCGCGCGGTGCGCACGACTGCAGTGAGTTTCATGTCGCTCGGAGCATTGCAGACAAATTGCGGCGCAATCGTACTGCGATTAGTGATAAATCTTAAATTAAGTTTCAGTTATCTTGGTGCGCCGAGAACCGCCCGGTCTACACTGACGGCGGCACTCACGAACCTAAATGGTCGTTGAGACTAATTGGGAAAAAAGATCAAAGCTGTTGCCGCCAACCGGAAACCGCGGAGTTCCCATAGGTGGTTGACACAGACTGTATCGCGCCGGCTCTTGGTATTGAGGAAGCCTCATCAGATTTCTGATGCTAAACATAAATTAATATGGGTTTTAAGTTCCAGGAGCGCGCCGTGAAGTATGCTTTCCGAGAAATTCTCTTGGCCTGTTCCGTCAGTTGCTTTCTACCGTTTTTCAAACTGATGAGCTTTTTGCAGCTGTAAATCTCCGGAGGTCGCCATCCACACAGGTCGGCATTTTCTGCAAATACCTGGTCCCAGCAACATACCGGATCGCGTCCTGCGCGCCATCGATCGCCCGGTAATGGATCACCGCGGAGCGGAATTTGCTTCCATCGTGAAAGAATCGTTGGAGGGCATGCGGAAAATTGTGCAAACCCGCGGCCCGGTCGTCATGTACCCAGCTTCGGGATCAGGAGCGTGGGAAGCGGCTATCGTCAATACCCTCTCGCCTGGCGATTGGGTCCTGATGTTTGAGACCGGACATTTCTCGCGGCTGTGGCGGCAGGTTGCTGAGCGATTTGGAATTCACATCGATTATCTGCCTGGCACTTGGCGGACAGGCGCGGTAGTCGCGGATATCGAAGCGAAATTGTCTGACGACAAAGAGCACCGATATAAGGCCATGATGGTGGTACATAACGAGACCTCCACGGGAACAACCAGCAAAATATCTGAAATCCGCCGGACGATGAACCGTCTGGGACATCCGGCCCTGTTAATGGTCGATGCAGTTTCTTCCCTGGGCTCGATTGAGTATCGCCACGATGAGTGGGAAGTCGACGTCATGATTGCGTCGTCACAAAAAGGCTTGATGCTGCCTCCTGGTCTCGCGTTCAACGCGATTTCTGAAAAAGCGATGATTGCCAATAAGACGGCCAAATTGCCGCGATCGTATTGGGACTGGCCAGAGATACTGGAGTTGAGTCGAAACGGGTTCTTCCCGTACACCCCTTCCATTAATCTGATTTTCGGCTTGCGAGAAGCAGTTCAAATGCTATTGGAAGAAGGCTTGCCGAATGTTTTTTCCCGGCACCAGCGTCACGGACACGCAACTCGCGCTGCCGTTCGCTCTTGGGGTCTCGAACTTGTTTGTGAAGAGCCCACCGAATATTCCAACACTGTAACGGCGGTTTTCGTGCCTGAAGGACACAGCGCCGATGAATTAAGAGCAACCATCCTCGATAACTTCGATATGTCTTTAGGTGCCGGGCTATCCAAGTTGGCAAACAAAGTTTTTCGTATTGGGCATCTTGGGCACTTCAACGATTTGATGTTGGCTGGAACGTTGGCCGGAGTCGAGATGGGACTCCGCCAGAGCGGCATACCGCACACAGAAGGCGGAATGATGGCAGCACTCGACTCCTTGGCGCCCAAGTCCAAGCCCGTCGCTGTGCGGACATAGTAATGGCGCTGCCGCGATGCTCTCGCCTGGTACGCAAGTGAGCGTGGCGAGCTTGCGCCCCAAAATTCTCTCGGCAACGACAAATGTTTTGATTCTGCTGTGCATCATGTACGCGCTGACGTACATCGACCGCAACAATGTCAGCACTGCGTCATTTGTTTTCAAGGAAGATTTACATCTTACGAATACCCAAGTGGGACTGGTCTTTTCCGCGTTTGCCTATCCATATCTTATTTTTCAAATTGTTGGAGGTTGGGTCAGCGACCGCTTCGGTGCGCGCACGGCTCTGACGGTTTCCGCCATCATCTGGGGAGCAGCGACGCTGCTAACCGGCAAAGCCAACGGGTTAACTGCTTTGGTGAGCGCTCGGCTGCTGTTGGGTTTTGGTGAGGGCGCAACATTTCCAACAGCGACGCGGGTTATGAGCGATTGGCTGCCAGTAGAAAGACGCGGGTTTGGGCAGGGCGTTACGCACGCCAGCGCGAGACTCGGCAATGCGCTCACTCCGCCCATTGTGGCGTGGTTAATCGCATCCGTCACGTGGAGAGGATCGTTCATTATCCTCGGAATTGTTAGTCTGGCGTGGGCTGTCGCCTTTGGACTATATTTTCGCGACGATCCGGCAGCCCACCCCGCTATCACTAGCAGTGAATTGGAAAAACTACCTGACTATTCCGCAAAACAAGGGAGCAAAAGTAAGTCAGTGCCGTGGATGAGCCTGGTGTGGCGAATGTTGCCGGTCACCGCGGTGTATTTTTGCTATGCGTGGACATTGTGGCTATATCTGGCGTGGATTCCGTCCTATTTTCTTCATAGCTATGGGCTAAAGCTGCAGAACTCGGCGCTTTTTTCGGCTGGCGTGTTTTTTGCAGGCGTTGTTGGCAACACCTTGGGCGGAGTCGTGAGCGACCACATCCTGACCCGCACCGGAAGCCGAAATAAAGCTCGCAGAAATTTGGTGGTGTTTGGTTTCCTTTGTTCACTGGCTTGCATGCTGCCTCTGCTGTTCTCGCAAAATCTAACCTGGGCCGCGATCTGTCTAAGCCTGGCGTTTTTCTTCTCAGAGTTCACCATCGGGCCGCTGTGGGCCATTCCCATGGATATCGCGCCCAGGTTCGCGGGATCCGCCAGTGGACTCATGAATACTGGAACAGCTTTCGCGGCGATCATCTCTCCTCTGGTTTTCGGATTTGTGATCGACAAAACGGGCAACTGGGATCTTCCCTTTATCGGGAGTATTGGACTGTTGCTTTTGGGAGCTATTCTGGCTTTCTGGATGAAACCTGAAGAATCGCTATCCGGAGCGGAATTGCTGGACTACGCGCCTAAGAGTGTGGTGGTCTAATGTTGGCTATAAAAAGGAACCTATTCCTCGAAGTTATTTTCCGTGAATTTCACTAACCTAATCATGGAACCGCTCTCTCCCTTACCGCTAAGCTCACACGCAAAACCGATCGATGTATTTGGTCAAGCTGCTGATTTGGAAAAGGAATTGAAGGACACGTTAAAGGGAGAGGTGCGCTTCGATCGCGGCAGTCGCGCGTTGTATGCCACCGACGGGTCAAATTACCGACAAATTCCGATCGGGCTGGTAGTTCCGCGTGACAATGCAGACGTAATTGCCACGGTCGCGGCCTGTCGAAAATACGGCGCGCCGGTTTTGGCCAGGGGAGCGGGAACCAGCTTGGCGGGCCAGTGTTGCAACGTCGCGGTGATCCTCGACTTTACCAAGTACATGAATAAGATTCTGGAAATAAATATTGAGCAGGGATTTGCACGCGTTCAGCCTGGGGTCGTCCTGGATACTCTGCGCGACCAGGCAGAGAAGCACCTGATGACTTTCGCGCCTGATCCCTCCACTCATAATCGCTGTACCATCGGCGGAATGATCGGCAACAATTCGTGCGGCACACACTCGCTGCTTGGGGGCAAAACCGTCGACAACGTAGAGCAACTGAAGATTCTGCTCTACGATGGAACGCAATTAACCGTAGGTGCGACCACCGACGAAGAGTTTGAGTCAAAAACACGTGACAGTGGTCGTGAATCTGAAATCTACAGCAAGCTTCGAAGCATCCGCGATCGGTACAGCTCCCTGATACGGGCGCGCTTCCCGCAAATTCCTCGTCGCGTGTCCGGTTATAACCTCGATGAACTCCTCCCCGAACGTGGATTCCACGTCGCTCGCGCGCTGGTTGGAACCGAGGGTACCTGTGCGATTGTTCTGGAAGCTAAGCTGAAATTAATTCACAGCCCGCAACACAGAACTCTAGTCGGTATCGGTTACGACGACGCTTTCGTGTCCGCGGATCATGTGCCCGAAATTCTGGAGTTTCAGCCTATCGGACTCGAAGGTTTTGAAGGAAGCATTGTCGAGGGACTCAAGAGCAAGGGCGCACCGCATGTCAATCTGCTTCCTGAAGGCGGCGGCATTCTACTGGTTGAATTTGGTTCCGATGATCCGGTTCAAGCTGACGCTGCCGCAAACAGCTTGGTCAAGCGCTTGAAGTCTTCAAATGCAACTCCAGTCGTGAGGATCTACACAAAACCTGAAGCGCGCCATGTATGGCACTTGCGCGAAGCAGGCCCACGCGCGGCCGCGTTTGCCCCCGGGGCGGTAGCCGAGTGGGAAGGATGGGACGACGCCGCGGTCGCGCCGGAAAAGCTGGGCAACTATTTACGCGATATTAGAAAATTGATGAACGAGTTCAACTATCGCGGCTCATTTTATGGGCATTTCGGGCACGGTTGCATTCACATGCGTGTGAGTTTCGATCTTCAAAGTGAGAACGGCATTCGAAAGTATGGTGAATTCATTGATCGTGCCGCGGATCTGGTAATCGGGTACGGCGGTTCGCTTTCCGGGGAACATGGTGACGGCCAGTCGCGGGGCACGCTGCTCGTAAAAATGTTTGGTTCCGAGCTGATGCAGGCTTTCGGGGAATTCAAAGCCATTTGGGACCCTGCCAATAAGCTGAATCCGCACAAAGTGATCAATGCGTATTTACCGACCGAGAATTTGCGACTGGGCGCGGACTACAAGCCGCTGGAGCCAAAAACTCATTTTGCATTTGCCGCCGATGATGGCTCTTTCGCAAAAGCCACGCTGCGATGCATCGGATTGGGGGCCTGCCGCAAGCAAGATGGCGGAACCATGTGCCCAAGTTACATGGTGACCCTCGAAGAAGAGCACAGCACCCGGGGACGCGTGCATCTACTTTTTGAGATGTTGCAAGGAGAAGTTGTACGCGAAGGTTGGCAAGACGAGCATGTAAAAAAGGCATTGGATCTGTGCCTGTCATGCAAGGCGTGCAAATCGGAGTGCCCCGCGAACGTGGACCTGGCCACCTATCGCGCGGAATTTCTGTCGCATTACTACGAAGGCAAAACGCGACCCTTGCACGCGTACGCATTCGGCAGAATTGATCGGTGGGCGCAAATCGCGGCGCCGATTGCAGGATTGGTAAATTTTGCGAACCGCAGCAGCATAGTGCGACTGATCATAAATCGACTACTTGGATTGGCCCCCAAGCGCGAACTTCCTGAATTCGCAGTCGTTAGTTTTCAGCACTGGATGCGAAATCGTCGGGTCGTCGCAGAGAATATTCAGAAGGCATCTCCAGCATCCGCAACGCAGCCGCAAGTCATTCTCTGGGCCGATACCTTTAATAATTACTTCCATCCAGAAACGAGCCGCGCCGCGCTGGCGGTGTTGGAGCACGCCGGATTTTGCGTGACCACACCACGACAACATTTGTGCTGTGGACGCCCGCTTTATGATTTCGGAATGCTCAAGGAAGCAAAGAACTATCTTGTTCGTATTCTGCAAGCGCTCGGCCCTCAGATCGACGCAGGACTGTCAGTTGTGGTGCTGGAGCCAAGCTGCGCGTCTGTTTTTCGAGATGAACTCGTTAATTTATTGCCGAATGACGCCCGCGCTAAAAAGCTGAGCTCTCAAACTTTTCTTCTTAGTGAATTTCTGGAGCATCACGCTCCTGGCTATAAGCCTTATCAGTTGGCACGCCGCATCCTGGTGCACGGTCACTGTCACCATAAAGCATTAATGAAAATGACCGATGAAATGTCGTTACTGCAAAAAATGGGAGCTGAAGTCCGTTCGCCGGATGCGGGATGCTGCGGGATGGCAGGCGCGTTTGGATTCGAGAAAGATAAGTACGATGTTTCACAGGCTATCGGAGAGCGGGTGTTGCTGCCGGCAGTACGTCAAGAGTCCGCAAAAACGTTAATCGTTGCCGATGGTTTCAGTTGCCGCGAGCAAATCAGGCAAGCCACGGGAAGAAACGCGATGCATTTGGCCGAAGTTCTGCACTTGGCGATGAATGAAAGAAGCACACTGTAATCGTGGTTGGCGCCAACGACGATTGCCAGTACAAGGGAATCCGCAGACGTACGCGTGGGGATTAAACCGGTCACGAATAACTTTGCTCTGTTGAACCCCGTAATTACATGACACAAAATTGGAAAAAGCTATTCGGGCAATTCTCGGGTCTTCTCCTTTTCCACCGCATGCCGGCGACTGCTCAATTAAATTCTCATCCTTCCTGCTGGCTTAGGCGCACAGGTTTTACAGCCGGAATTTAAGTGACTTGATTCGATGATGCGCGAATGTTACGTCGCGAGAAATTGCGAGTCAATGCCGAATCGCACCTGCCAAGAGAAACGCGAGCGTCAAAATGAGGAATTGCCGAGTATTGTCTGCAAAACGGTGAGTATCAGGTTCGACTTAAATGAAAATTAATCTTCTTTTAAGTCCGACAAACTGCGAATGATTTATTATTCGGTTGCCCGTTGAACATGCAAGTTCGGTCCATGACGCAATTCAAAAAGCCGAATCGCGCCGCTTCAAGCAAAAACACGCCGCACAAAAAACTGCGTCGCAAGAGTTCTGGAGAAGAAGTTTCTCTCGGTCGGAAATTAGGCCCGGTTTTGCCCATAGGGCCTCACGTGTTTTCTTAACAGCATAGTATCAGTCACAGCCAAATTTCGTGTGCGGAGAACTCCATTGAAATCCTGGAAACTACGTTTGTCGCTACTATCGCTGCTTTTCGCAGTCGGTTTTACTACTAACGCGCAGGTAAATACGGTGGCCATTCGCGCCGGACACCTATTTGATAGCAAGTCCGGCAAGATGTTGGAGAACCAGATCATTCTGGTAGAAGGAGAGAAAATAAAGTCCGTTGGCCCCGCTGACGGCACGACCGTTCCGCAGGGCGCACAAGAAATTGACTTAAGCAAAGCGACTGTGTTGCCGGGATTGATCGACGGGCACACGCATGTTTTTGGTTTTGGACTCGATGGCATCAAACCGGGCGGGCCGCCCTTTGCGAATGCTGTCAACGACACTCGCGAGTTGCGCACTCTCCTGGCGTTGGCCAACGCGCAAAAAGATTTGCGCGCGGGCTTCACCACGCTGCGTGACCTGATGAGCCACGGTGGTGGCTATGCTGATGTAGACATCAAGAAAGTCATAAACCGCGGCATCTTCCCCGGACCTAGAATGCAGGTGTCGACGATGGGGCTGGTTGCGACGGGCGAAGGAATAACAGGTTCCCCGGAAGTGAATTTGCCGCTGAACTATCAAACTGTTGACGGCCCGTGGGCTGCACGTCAGGCTGTGCGAGAGCAAATTCACTACGGAGCCGATTGGATCAAGTTTCACTCTACCGCGGGTTATGAGTTTGAGCCCGACGGTAAGTTATTTAGCGACCCTACTTTTACGAAAGAAGAAGTCGAGGCCATAGTCGATGAAGCGCACCGACACGGGAAGAAGGCGGCTTGCCACGCATTCGGCGGCGAGGGTTTGAGGAACTGTATCGAGGCCGGCGTCGACACCATTGAACACGCCATTGAATTAGACGATGCCTTGGCGGACGCGATCAAAAGAAAGGGCATCTACCTCGAACTCACCGCGTATCACTACTCACTCTCGGAATATACGGAAAAGGATGCGAAATCCACCGGCGGGAAATACAGTTTGGAGGCCATGAGGGAAAAGAGTGGACGCCTAGCCATCGCCCGCGGGCTCAAGATTTCCTTCGGGAGTGGAGTCGGACCATTTCCCCACGGAAGCCAGGCTAAGGAGTTTGCGTATTTGGTGAAGTACGGCATGACTCCCGCGCAAGCGATTCAATCGGCAACCACGGTCGCCTCGGAAATGATGGGCTGGCAGGATCGCATCGGGTCCATTGATAAAGGCAAGTTTGCAGATATCGTGGCGGTGTCAGGCGACCCTCTGAAAGATATTACTGAGCTCGAACGGGTGGGCTTTGTGATGAAGGGCGGTCAAGTCATCCGCAACGATATTAAGTAGCCGCTGCAGGTGTGCCGGGCGGGCCGGATCCCATTCACTGGATTTAGACTTCCCGTGGTTAGCAAGATTTTATGCGCATTTTATTAGTCGAAGATGAAAGAAAAGTTGCTAGCTTCATTGCTCGTACGCTCAGGGAAAATGCATACGTTGTAGATGTCGTTGAAACTGGTGAAAAGGCCCTGGGGCTGGGTAGCGACGTAAGCTATGACGTCATCATTCTTGATGTTAGGTTGCCCGGAATTAGCGGGATTGAAGTTTGCCGGGAATTGCGCCGGCGCGGAGTCGAAGCTCCGGTAATGATGCTTACCGCGCGAACTCTCGTAGATCAAAGGGTCGAGGGTTTAGACACCGGAGCCGATGATTATCTGACCAAGCCTTTTGTGCTGGTCGAGCTTCTGGCGCGTGTCAGAGCACTGGTGCGCCGAGGCTTTCACAAGGGGAATGCCCGCCTTTGCTACGCGGACTTGCAGCTGGATCGCCACCGCCGGCGCGCCACCCGCGAGAAAGGAATCATTCCGCTAACCTCTCGGGAATTCTCGTTACTGGAACTTTTGCTGTTGCGCGCGCCTGAACTGGTCACTCGCGGCGAGATTGTCGAGCATGTCTGGGATTATCATTTCGAAAGTGACACTAATCTCGTCGAAGTCTATATTAATCGCCTGCGCCAGAAGATAGATTAGAATGGCACCGCAAAACTTATCCACAACGTTCGCGGGATAGGATATTTCTTGGGAATAATTGAATAGTCAGGACGTAGGTTTAGTTCGTGGCACGATTGTTCTGGTTCGCTCGGCTGCAACTCACGAATGATGCAGGCGAGCCAACGGCCCGAGAAAGCCGATTTGACTCAATGCACCGACGGTAAGTCAGTGCAAGGTTCGCCCTTCGTGGTTGACGAGCCGAGTGATTGTCGCAAACAGTACGCTCACCGATATTCCGCACATCAAGACGCCAACGATGCTCTCCAGCGGCCCTAGCATGCGCCAGTTTGACGGCAGGACTACGTCGCCATAACCCACGGTGGCATAGCTGCTGGCCGAGAAGTAAAGAGCGGACCCCCAGGAGGAGAAGCAAAGCCGGCGATAGCAGCTCGCCCAGAATAGAATCAATACTCCATGTAGAACGATTACAGCGGCCGTGAGCCGCACCACTAGCACCGCAGATCGGAGCGGCCCAAGTCTGTGCGCATCACTGGCAAAGGCGTGTCTGACCCAATGTATGAGCGCTGCGAGCCCGGCAGACTGCAGCCACAGTGTGATTATCACGATAAGAAGCGCCATCCCGATTTCACGAATTAAAGCCATTGCGCAAGAGAATCTTCAGTGAACGGCGACCTGGCTGCCTTTGCCCGGTTCGTTTTTGGCTAGCAGGAAGCACAATAAAAACATCAGCGCGGAGGTCGCGGCGAGCAGCCAGTAGATGTCAACGTAAGAGAGGGCTTGTGCCTGTGACAGTACCATCGCGTACAACCTGGCAAGGGCCTGTTGTTGAGCCGAGTGCATGCTGAGACCGACATGCGTCAGACGGCTCGTCAAGCCTGCGACGGCCACATCGAACCGATGAGAGCGTGTGTATTCGGCGAGAATCGATTGATGGTACTGACCTCGGCGTGCAAGCAACGTAGTCACAGCCGAGGTTCCTACGCTCTGCCCGATATTGCGCGTGAAGTTGATCAAACCGGCCGCAGCGTTACTTTTTGACTCTGGCAGGCCGACATAGGCAGCCATCGTGAGCGGAACGAATAAGAATCCAACCGGAAGATACTGCCAAATGCGCATCCACGCGGCAGAACGAAAGCTGATGAGTAGATCGATGTGCTTGCATGAGAAATACATGGCCACAGCGAGTGCGATCCAGCCGAAAGCGAGAAGGTGCCGGGCCTGAAAGTGTCCTGCGAGGCGCCCGACCAACGGTAAAAGGAAGACCAGAAGAATAGCCGCCATCGAAATGACCATGCCAGCCTTTTGCGCCGTGTAACCCATGAGCGTTTGCAAAAACTGGGGAAGAAGGACGGTGGAACTGAACAAAACGGCACCAAGCACGAACATCATCAGATTGCAGCTTGCAAAATTAAACCCTTTGAACAGATGGACATCCACAATGGGGTCCTTGTGGCTCCACTCCCAGATAACGAGGGATACCAACCCGACG
>DATHRB010000039.1:0-23002 GCA_035482155.1 Verrucomicrobiia bacterium
TAGCGCAGCACGATCTTATGTCCCGGCACGATCTTCGCGCGCGCCTTCGTCAAGGAATCCGAGAGCGTCACCCACTGCCCATCCACAAGGTAACTGCCTTCCCAGCCTCGCAACTCAAACCGCCCGTCATTCTTAAGGATCAACGGCGCCGCCGTGCAAGCGATCACTTTCCCCTGCACCATCGCTTGCGTGCATTGGTAACTGCCCGAAACGTCGACTGTCTGAGCTTTTGCGGAGGGATTTACCACCATACACAACACTGAGAAGGAAACATACCTCAAGAAGCTCTGTGCCACCCGTTCGAGTCCCATTGGGTCTCCATACCCAGGACGCGTTGCTGCGGGGCACCGTCCCTGGCCATTGGTACAGGTGCAACTCGGGAGCCAAGCCTGTACCTTTCAATCCACTCATAATACACTACTTATGAAACTCTTGGACCTGTACTTCATCCTGGCCTGGGAAGATTCCTTCCCCTTTTTCACACTCCACGGGAGTTTCCTTGCAATCTTCGCCCGGCCTTTTCAACCCCTTATAGATCTCATATCAGTCACTCAAACGGTAACTCCGCCGCCGCCTGCCCATCTTTCCGAGGATCCGACGCGCCATAATTCACGCCTGTGGCGAAGTCCCGCAACACCACTTGCCCGCCGCCGACTCTGCTCGAAAACGTCCCCAGCACTTTGATCTGATGTCCCTTGGCCGTCAATTCATCTCGTACTTTCCCGTTAAACCGATTCTCCATCTCCACATCGCAACCCGTAAACGTATATTTTGTAAACCGCGCCGCCTCCACCGCCGCCTGAATATTCATTTTAAAATCCGCGATATTTGCGATGAACTGCGCATGCGCCTGCGCCTGGTTCCATCCGCCCATAATTCCAAACGCCATACGCTTGTCCCCATTCTGCGCAAACCCCGGAATAATCGTATGCCGCGGCCGCTTGCGTCCCGCCAACGCGTTCGGCGATGTTGGATCTAGCGTGAACAGCCCACCGCGATTGTGCATCACAAATCCTGCCCCTGCCGGCACAATCCCCGACCCAAACGCCGCGTAGTTGCTCTGAATCAGCGACACCATATTCCCATCACGGTCCACCACGCTCAGATAGGTCGTATCGCTTCCGCCGGCAATTTCTCCCGCCGCGATATCGCAAGCCGCTTTATCCGGATCGATCAATTTCGCCCGCTCCGCCGCCCACGCTTTCGAAAGCAACGTCGCGGTTGGAATCTTCTGCCCTCGCGGGTCGGCCAAATACTTCGCTACATCCGCGTATGCCAGTTTTTTGGCCTCAATCATCGTGTGCAGCGCCTTGGTCGAGCCAAATCCAGAATCCTTTTCCCCCAGCGGAAACGTCTCCATGATGTTCAGCATCTCAAGCGCCCCAATTCCCTGCCCGTTTGGCGGCATCTCGTACACCGTCCAATCGCGGTAGGTCGTCGAAATCGGCTCGACCCACTCGCTGGAGTACTGCGCCAAATCCTGCTCCGTCATCGTCCCGTTATGGCGCTTCATCGCGTCCAAGATTTTCTTCGAAATCTCTCCCTTGTAAAACGCGTCTCTCCCATGCTCCGCAATCTGACCCAACGACGCCGCCAAATCCGGGTTCTTGAACACTTCCCCCACCTTTGGCGCGTGATCCCCCGGCAAATAAAGACTCGTTGCGGCATCATCCGTGCGCAAAAGATCGACCTCCACCGCCCAATACGCCGCATCCCACTCCGGCACGGGAAAACCATCCTGCGCCGTTCGAATCGCCGCCGCCAAATCCTCTTTCAGTTTCTTCCGCCCAAACTTGTCCGCCAATTTCTGCCAACCGTCCACCACACCGGGCACAGTTATAGAATGCACGCCCGTCTGCGGCATGCTCTTCAATCCCTGCTTCTGCAAAAATTCAATCGTCAATCCCTTGGGCGCCCACCCGCTTGCGTTCAATCCATAAAGCTTGTTCGCCTTGGCGTCGTACACAATCACAAACAAATCCCCGCCGATCCCGTTCATCATCGGCTCAACCACGCCCATCATCGCGTTCATGGCAATCGCCGCGTCCACCGCATTCCCGCCATGCTCAAGGATCCGCACGCCCGCCTGCGAAGCCAGCGGGGACTCCGAAGCCACAATCCCGCCCTTCGAAATCACCATCGACCGCGTCTGCCCGCGGTCCTGCCCTTGCGCGCCCACCGTCAGCATCAACGTCGCCCCCGCAATCAACAAAAATCGAGCCACATGCAGGCCCTCGCCGCAAACCGACTGCTTCGCGTCAGCTCTCATCATTCCTCAACCCCTCCGCCCAACTCCAAGCGCGCCACGCATCTTACGTTAATTTCCCTCACTGGCGTTACTCGGAAAGTTCCAGCCACATCTCCGCGTCTCAAACAGTCTCCGCCAAATAAGAAAACCTCCTCGGGCTCAGTGGCTCGAGGAGGTTTTCTGCTTTTGTGTAACTTTTGTTTTTAGAAGTGATGGCCTCGATCGTCGTCGTCATCGCTCTTCGGTGCAAACGCCACTCCGCGGAACACTTCTCCCGCACGCGCAGAACGCACCGTCCGGAAAGTTCCCAGCCAGCCACCCGTAGGCGGCGTGGTTGCGGAGACTACGTCGGTTACCTTCACTAGCTTGTTCGGATCCGCTCCGTTATCGCCATTGGCGCTCACCGTTGACGTGACGGCCCAAATCGTCGCCGTCCCGTCGTGATTTACGCGTCCAGTGATGTTCCGGCAACCACCGGTGGCTGGATTAATCGAAGCGGGATAGTGGTCCACGCCGTATTGCACACCGATGTTCAGGCCATTCTGCAGCACATAGACCATGGTCCAGACGCCGTTCTGCAGCACCCACTTCTGCAAGCCCGCGGTCGCCTGTGACTGCGCATCCGCAACATTGCTGCCGTTTACCGGCGTCACAAATGCCCCGTCGCCCTCATCGCAAACATACAGCGTGTTTGCATTGGCAAAGAACATCCCGAATGGAAAATTGGTGCTCGTGCTTGCTTCCGTGTTCGGAAAGCCGGGTAGAATCGTAAGCGGCACGGTTGCTAACTCCGCTGCCGTCCCCGCTGGTAACGTGCCTGCGGTCCCCTCTTGAAACACGGAATTAATTCCATTGCCTCCGCTGCCTTTGCTGACGTACACCGTGTTGTTAAAAATGGTTATGCCGCGGAAATTCGTGTCCTTGCCCTGCTTGTCGCTGGATAGGAACTCCAACCTCCCAATCATGCCGATGTTCGGGGGCACAGGTGGTGTGAGTCCAGGGATCAAAAGTTCCGCGCCCGTCGCATTGATCAGCTCAAATCCCGGAATCGTAAGTGCCAGCTGCTTCTTCCCGATATTCCCGCTGTTGTCGTTGCCCACCATGTAATAGATGCCGTTGCTGCCCTTGATCGCCGCGCGCCCGTTGTCGCCACTGTACGCATTTCCATCAGTAATGCTGAGGTGACCATGCACGTCCACTTCCGCCACCGCGCGATAGTAGGCTGTGGGGATATTCGGCGTACTCTGCAAGTTCGACGTAACCGGATTCGTCGGATCGCATATCGCCGGCGTATTGGAAGCCGAAACGTCAATCAAATTCGGGGCCGTCGGAGAAACTTCAGTGCCGCCGCATCCAACCCCGCCGTGATAGCCCATAAATGTCAGCGACTTGCCGTCCACAGAGAGGTTCAGGGCCAGCTCCGACTTCGAGCTGAAGCTCGTCACGATCTTTTCGCTTGGGATTGGCAACGTGCCCAGTACCCAGCCATCCTCGGTAATATTTTCCAAAAAAATCGGTGAAGTGATTCCAAAACTGCCATCGCTGCCGGAGTTATTCCAGACGTTGTGCGAGTCCTGATCGTTGGGAGCTTCGCCGTTATCGCTGGCGAACCCGCACGGAACCACCACGGGCGTAGTGCCTCCCGCGATCAATGGCACTTGCACCGTCAATCCAGTTGCACCTCCCATGCATCCCGGCGGCAAAGCCTCGCCTGGGATCACCGTCGAAGCCGTTCCCGTATACACGCTCTTGCTCAGAACCAAACTATCCTCTGCAAATCGAAAATGCCGGTCGTGATGATCGTCATCATCCGCAGCCATTCTGCTGACAAGCATTCCTCCCGCCAACCCAAACGCTGTAGCCACTGCCAAAACCGCCAAAGTACGCCGTTTTTTCACAAGTGTAGCCCTCCAAGGCGCACGCATCCTCCCACACGCAAAACACCACAGCTTTGCTCCTCTGTTAAGAATCCGTGAACCCTAGGTTGCGGGTACTGATACTCGCAGGGGCACGATGCATCGTGCCTCTCGCCAAACTCGTCTTCAGAACATGCTCTTTGCCCATCGTAACAAAAAACACCATACTCAATACTGGTCCTTGATATGGTATAATCGGAGTTATGCCAACAGCCCGCAAAATCACCGTTGAACTACCAGAAGAACTCCTCAAGAAGGCGCAACGCGCTAGCGGCACGGGCGTTACCCAGACTGTTCGTAGTGGCCTTGAGCTTCTCGCCGCATCGGACACCTATGCCCGCCTGCGCCGATTCCGCGGCAAAGTTCGATTCTCGCGCACGTTGGCTCAGCTAAAAGACGATCGATGATCGCCGCCGACACAAGCACTTGGGTTGCATTTCTGGATGGAACCGTTGGTGACGATACCTTACTGCTGGACAAAGCGCTGCAGGACCGTCAGCTGGTGATGGTGCCGGTCGTGCTCACCGAACTCCTGAGCGACCCCAAACTTCCGCCGGCCCTCGCCGCCAGCCTCGTGGATGTGCCCTTGCTCCAAATCGAATCTGGTTTTTGGCAACGGGCTGGCGCATTACGCGCAAAAGTCCTCTCGAAGGGTCGCAGGGCTCGCCTCGCTGATTCCCTGATTGCACAGAACTGTGTGGACGCAGGCGTTTCCCTCATCACCCGCGACCGCGATTTCCGCGCCTTCGCCCAAGCCGCAGGCCTCCGTCTCCCAATCAGTCCCTGAGTAACCGGACAGCTCCCAAGTCCGATCGGTCCCAAGGAGCCGTCGGCGCGAACTAATCAGCCACAATTTATTCAATCGTGTGCCACCCAGTTGCTCTAGAGGACTTACCTGATGGGCCTTTGGGGGTTTTACCGTCTGGACGAGGACACTCCTGACCCTGAGCATGTCCTCAACATGTCATCAATAGGAGAGTCAGGCACGAGACCGATCCAAAGATCGAAGCTATCGGCGGACGCGTCATTCCTGCCCTCCCTGAAGAAGGGTAAAGTGTGGATTTCGTGCCCCGACTGTCAAAGTGGCCGGATCCATAGATCAAGAACCAGAGGAATTGTTGAGCCCCTACTAGCCTTCTTGCGGATTCGACCGTATCGATGTGATGAATGTGACTATCGTTTTTTTCGCTGGTGTGTTCCACACAAATCTAAGGCAATTCGGTCGCCAAGGACAATTAATGCCTAAGCCTATCCACTACTCAGACCCCAAGAGGCATCCAATAATGGCCACGCGCCGTACGATGATATGGATTAAAGGGTCGCGCTTTCAGGGGAGCGGCTGCTCCGAATGTGCATGGGTGTTCAGTCCGTCGGGGCCACCCATGGGCGACTCGCTCTCGGAAATGATGGAGATGTACGAGCGCCGGCGCGATAAGGAATTTGCCGCACATGTTTGCGCTGAACACCCTAAATCGAAGAATACAAATGTCTAAATAATCCGGCGATGCTACTTCGCACAACTTGAATCGGTGACTGCGGCCTGGCCCTTTCCCGAATAATTCGACTCCCATGGCGGATGGTACGGACGCGAGGCGCGAGGACGAACCTGGTGGCCCACCCGTCGGTTTAACGTGTGGGCTTTTGATTTTTCCACACTTTTCCACAGTCTCACAAAACCGTCTCAATCCCGCGATCGATGAGTGGGGTCGCTCGCGACTCACTACTAACTACCCACTGCTCGCCACTCAATGTAGACTGTAGGTTCCCTCCGCCATTGACCTCGACCGACCGCTGCGGAGCAAAGCCCCATGCCTGAAGAAAACAAGCTGACCTCGGCCCCTCCTGCCAGCGCCTCTGACTCCAATAAGGACGCGCTGATTGACGCTTTGCTCGCTGGACGCTGCGCCGATCCGTTTGCCGTGCTCGGACCGCATCCCATCTGGTCGCCGCTGGGCCACGGCTGGGCCATTCGCTTCTTCCGCCCTGGCGCAGCCGACGCCAGCGTGCTAGTCCAAGGCGTATCCGCGCCCATCCCCGCGCGGAAGTTGCGGGCGGAAGGCTTCTTTGAAGCCGCGCTTCCAGATTCGCATCAGGGCTCGCCCGCTCCGGCCCACTATCGCATCCGCTATCGCACCGGCTACGGCGAAACCGTCGAAACTTTCGATCCCTACGCCTTTCCCTATCTTCTTAGCGAGTTCGATCTTCACCTCATGGGCGAAGGGCGCCACTACGACACTTACGAAAAACTCGGTGCGCATCTCAAAACGCTCGAAGGCGTCCGCGGCGTGCATTTTGCCGTCTGGGCGCCTAGCGCGCGCCGCGTCAGTTTGGTCGGTGACTTCAACCGTTGGGATGGCCGCGTCAATCCCATGCGCGCGCGCGGCTCTTCAGGAATCTGGGAGCTATTCATCCCTGAACTCGGCGAAGGCGCCATCTACAAATACGAAATCATCGGCGCAAACGGCGCGATGCTCCCTCTCAAAGCCGATCCCTACGCCTTCCGCGGGGAGCTGCGCCCCAACACCGGCTCCGTCGTCGTCAACCTGGACACTTATCAATGGACCGACACCGAGTGGATGAACCATCGTTCCGAGAAAAATTGGCTCGAATCTCCCATCTCCGTTTACGAAGTCCATCTCGGCTCCTGGCGCCGGGTCCCCGAGGAGGGCAGTCGCTGGCTGACCTACCGCGAACTCGGCGATCAACTCATTCCCTATGTAAAAGATCTCGGCTACACCCACATCGAGCTGCTACCCATCATGGAGCATCCCTTCGACGGCTCCTGGGGCTACCAGACGCTCGGCTATTACGCCGCCACCAGCCGCTATGGTTCGCCGACAGACTTCATGGATTTCGTCGACCGCTGCCACAACGCCGGAATTGGAGTCATCCTGGACTGGACTCCCGCCCATTTCCCTCGCGACTCCTACGGTCTCGCTCAATTTGATGGAACACACCTCTACGAGCACTCTGACCCGCGGCAAGGCTCACAACTCGATTGGGGCACTCTCGTCTACAACTACGGCCGCAACGAAGTCCGCAATTATTTGATCTCCAACGCCCTGTTCTGGCTGGACAAATATCACATCGACGGACTGCGCGTTGACGCCGTCGCCTCCATGATTTATCTGGATTACTCCCGAAAGCCCGGCGAATGGATTCCCAATAAATTTGGCGGCCGCGAAAATCTGGAAGCCGTTGATTTCCTGAAGCGCCTGAATGAAATCACCTTCGAGCGCTTCCCCGGCATTCTCACGATCGCTGAGGAGTCCACCGCCTGGCCAAGTGTCTCGCGCCCCACCTATTTGGGCGGCCTGGGTTTCAGCATGAAGTGGAACATGGGCTGGATGAACGATACCTTGAAGTACTTCTCCGCCGACCCCGTTCATCGCAAATACGAGCACAACAAGCTAACTTTCTCCTTGATCTACGCCTTCACCGAAAACTTCGTGTTGCCCTTCTCCCACGATGAGGTCGTTCACGGCAAAAATTCCCTGCTCCACAAAATGCCGGGCGACATGTGGCAGCAGTTCGCTAACCTGCGCCTTCTCTACGCCTATCAGTATGCGCACCCGGGCAAGAAGCTTCTCTTCATGGGCGAGGAATTCGGCCAGCGTCAGGAATTCAGCGAAGCTCGGAGTCTCGACTGGCATTTGCTTCAATGGGAATCCCACCGCGGGCTTCAGCGCCTCGTCGGCGACCTGAACAAGCTGTATGCCCAAGAACCCGCGCTTCACGAGGTGGATTTCGACTGGCCAGGCTTCGAATGGATCGACGCCAACGACGCCGATAACAGCATCTTTTCCTTCGCGCGGCACGGCAAGGCTCCAAAAGACCTTATCGTCGTGATCCTCAACGCCACCCCCGTTTTGAGGGGTAGCTACCGCATCGGCGTGCCTCAACCGGGCTTTTACGTGGAAACCTTGAACACCGACTCCGCTATATATGGCGGTTCTAACGCTGGTAACCTCGGCGGCGTGCAGGCGGAGGCCGTACCTCATATGGGTCGCCCCTATTCGCTCACCCTGACCATGCCGCCTTTGGGCGCGTTGTTCCTGAAGTGGACGCCGGAAATCGCCCCGAAAGCCTGATCCACCTAGCTCCCCGGCCGGGTTTCAAATTCTATAGATCGTCGCGGTAAATAAAAGCGACTCCGGAAACATTTCCCTGGCACACCTCGTATGTATAGGCAGTGCCGGGGAGGCATCTACTCTATGTTCAATCGCGCAAAACTTTTTGCAGGCCTCAGCCTGTTATCCGTCATGGCCGTACTGGCAGGTGCTTCGGTGTCATTCGGGCAATCAGGGTCTACCAAAGACCGCTGGCTACATGTTCGGGTCATCAACTCCGATAATAAGGGCGAAACGGTACGAGTGAACATTCCGCTCGAGTTGGCGGAAAATGTCTTGCCTACCATTAATAAAAACCACCTGCACAACGGCAAAGTGAGCATCGATCAGGCGCACATGAATGACGTCGACGTGCGCGCTCTCATCAACGCGATTCGCACCGCGAAGGACGGAGAATATGTCACCGTCCAGGGTACCGATCAGGATGTCCGCGTCGCCAAAGAGGGTGGGCGGCTGCTGGTCCACGTGAAAGACAACAAGGGTTCCAAGTCAAATAAGTCCGACGTAGATATCAAAATTCCCATGCACGTGATCGACGCGCTGTTCAGCGCCGGCAAAGACGAGCTGGACGTCGTCGCTGGGTTGCACGCGCTCGCCTCCTTAGGCGATACCGAGCTGGTCTCCGTGAAGAGCGAGGACAGCACCGTTCGGGTGTGGATGGATTCAAAAAACTCCAGCGATTAATTACCCTGCCGGGGGTATCGTTAATGTCTGCGGAAAAGGAGATTCGAGAATATGCTGCTTGCGAAAATCGCTCTTGGCTTAGCCAGCACAGTAGCCTTCGCCGCCATCTACACCTTCCGCGAAGGGGTTATCAGCGTGGATGTCGACGAATTCCGCGATGGTGGCTCTCACGTCCACCTTTGGGTGCCGGCTGCGGCAGTGCCAATAGCACTGCGCTGCACTCCGAGAAATCACTTGGAAAATGCAGCAGTAAAAATCCAACCCTGGATACCGACAATCCGGCAGTTAGCAAAGGAACTGGAGAAATATCCGGAGGCAAATCTGGTCGAGGTAGTGGACGGCACCGATCACGTACAAATTCGCACCCACGCGGGCAAGCTGCAAATCGACGTTCATGAACCTGGCGAGTCCGTGCACGTTGCGGTTCCGATAGCCACGCTGGAAGATATCTCCGGCCAACTCACGGAAAATATTCCAGGCGCTTGAGAGGCGAATTGAATTTAGATACGTTTCGATTTTAGGGACGAGAGTCTGCCAAGGGCCGCGAGTAAGCTACTTTATTCTGCGTGTTCCTCTTTGACATCGCTCGGAATGAAATATATTTCCTCAAACATCGCGTTTTTTTGCCATCCGGCTCGCTGCAAGATGCCCCTGCCGTTTTCCACCATGTTTGGATGGCCGCAAAGATACGCCGTAGTCTCCGCCGGTTTTAAGTCAAACAAGTCGGTGTACTTGCGAACCAAGTCATCTACACGCCCGGTCTCTCCCGTCCACGCCGTATCTTCCCAAGGCCGGCTCACGGTAGTTACAAATTTAAGCCAGGGAACCTCCGCCGCCACTTTCTCCATTTCATCCCGGTAACCGAACTCCCACGAGCGGCTGCCGCCCTGCAGGCAATAAAGTTTGTGATCTCCTGGCATGGGACTGTCACCGCTCTTCCAATCGCGATAAAGGGTCCGTACATAGCTCACAAACGGAGCAATTCCGGTAACGGTGGAAAGTAACAGGTGGTGTTTTCTGCCGCTGCGTAAATCCAGAGTGAAGCGACCCTTGGCAATCTTACGGCAAAATAGCTTGTCGCTCTCATTCAATTTGAAAAGATGGGGAGTCAAAGCCCCGTGAGGAACCAATTCCAAAAAAAACTCCAGCGTTTGTTCGTACGGAGACGACACCAGCGAATACGCTCGCTCGATCCTTTGCCCCTCAAATTCCACTCCGAGCGTCGCATACTGGCCGGCTAAAAATTTGAATGGCCCTCCAGGATCGACGCGGATAAGCCACAAATCCGGTGAAATGTCCCGCCGCTCGATTATCGTCGCCTCATAATGTTTGTCCCCTGGCAGCATTCACAACTCCCGATTCAAAATTGAAATTCGCGCGAACCTATCATTCGTACGCCAGCGCGACGACCGGATCATAACTTGCTGCCCGCAGCGCCGGATACGTCGCCCCCGTGGTCGCACCGACAAAAGCCAACACTACAGCCGAAAAAATCCAAGATGGCGATATCAAAATCGTCAGGGCGGGGTTCGTCTGTTTCAAAATGGCTTGCACCAGAAAGGTGATGGCGATACCGAAACCTGTTCCCATGAGCGTCAAAATAAAAGTTTCTCCCAGCAGCATACGCACCACATCGAATCTCGAAAATCCCAACGCCTTCAGAATGCCGATTTCACGCGTTCGTTCCATGACCAGCGTATGCATGTTCAGCAAGACCACCAGAAAACTGATTACAATTCCAAGCGCCACCATCGTCCTCGTAAACGGACGCAGTTGCGGAAGGTTCGACGAGGTCATTAACGTTACGTATTCGGATAATGACCGAACGCTATTTTGCGGATCCAACTTTAAGATCTCCGCTCGTGCGATCTCGGTATCTCCTTTGCTTCGAACGTAGAACATGGACACCCGCTTATCCGCGCCAGCAAGATCCTGGGCCGTCTGCAGCGGGATAAAATATCTCGCGCCCTTCCCGTGCGCGACGATCCCGCTCACGGTAAAAACGTGATTCAGCAGCGTAATCTGACTGCTCACCTTCAAGTGTTTTGACTGCGCAATGATGTCGTCAGCGATAACTTCGTCGGGTCCCGAGAAGGCGCGCCCATCGCGAAACAAAAACCCACGACTAAGCGCGTTGAATCGCCTGAAGTCGATGCCATAGACCATCACTAAGTTCTTTGGTTCCGTCAAAATTACGGTGGGAGCGACTTCATCGATATCCGGCAGGGCCGCGATCTTGTCCCCCAAAGATTCCTGCATGACCGCGCTTGAGAACGCAAAGAAAATCGATGAATTTGGCGGCTGCACGATAATGTCAGCGCCGACCCCTTCCACCCGTTTCCCCCACTCGGAAACCACACCAGAAGTAAGTCCCGCGATCATCAGCACTAAAACCACCTGAATCGCGATAGCAATCACACTCAGCGAACTTCGTAGCGGCCGTGTGGAAATGCTGCCCCAAAACATCTGCAGTAAAGAAAATCGTCCCTCAAACGTTTCATTCATGCTTGGAAGCCGCGGTGAACTGTAGCACCGTCATTAAGAAGCGCCAAAGAAGTGCGGACCCTTATTGCACGATCTCTTCCGAAAGTCGCGCCAAA
The DNA here is from genome assembly GCA_035482155.1 of Verrucomicrobiia bacterium. Lineage (GTDB taxonomy): Bacteria > Acidobacteriota > Terriglobia > Acidiferrales > UBA7541 > Acidiferrum. Next base: position 11,579 of record DATHRB010000039.1, read on the forward strand.
TATTTCGCTCTCATTAAGTTTTGCACACATGTGTTGATAAGTATGTGGAAAAGCGAAGCGGCCTTCCGCCTAAATGCACGCTCATCAATACTCTTCCCCTCTTTGCACAATTTCCGTGCAAGCAGCAAAAAACTTTGGGTGTAGACTACGCGACTTCGAAAAATTAGTAAGCGCGATAGGAAGTTTGAATTTTCCGCGTTCCGGAATGGAACATTGCTCGGTCTAATACCACTTGGGCGGCCGATCGAGATGAATCTTGATCGGCTCCTTCGAAGTCGTGATGTCGTACCACCGCCCGAAGGTTTTCCATCCTTCCGCGACAATTTGTATCTCCACCCTTCCAAGTGGCGCATCTGGAATATGCGCGATTCCCTCACGGTTGGTCTTCACATTCAGCTCGAACTGCTTATTTTTCGCAATTTTGTGTTCTTCAACATACTTCAAATAGACGCTGGCATTTTCGATAGGTCGATCTTTATCGCCGCCGGTGACTTCAATGGTTACGCGAGTGCTAGGCAGAGACCGCTGGGTCTGGCCCTTGGGGATTTCCTGCGAGTTAACGACGCCGGTCGCCACTATGAGCATTGCCAGCAAGCCTGTAAGGGATGCGGCTGGTATAAAACACAATTTCTTCATTGTGATTAAACTATCCTCTACGTAAGCCAGTTGGTGGTCAAGTTTTTCTGAGATTTATTGACGAACCGAAACGTCGGCGCCAGCTTTAATTGACTCGCCGTAATAGCTCCTGTAATTTTGAAGAATCAGGTTATTTTTGTAGCCCACGCATCACGGTAATCGCAGCCAGTCCGGCTTGTGATTAAGCCTGCAGATTTTCGATTCGAGCCAAGAGGAGTACATATGGGTTTCGCCACTAACGCCATCCACGTCGGCCAGGAACCAGATCCGTCCACCGGCGCGATCGTCGCGCCAATCTATCAAACGTCCACTTACGTAAACGAAGAGTTGGGGAAATATAAAGCGGGTTACGACTACGCGCGCACTAATCATCCCAATCGAAAGGCTTTGGAGCGCACCATTGCCAAACTTGAAGACGGCCACAGCGCGTACGTATTTACTTCCGGAATGGCTGGCATCGATGGCGTGTTTCGCTTGCTGCGCCCTGGCGACCATGTGGTGCTCTCCGAAGCGGTGTATGGCGGCGTTTTTCGGCTCTCCACGCAACTCTTGGTTCACTTTGGCCTGGAATTCAGCTTTGTGGATACTTCCTCGTCGGATGCGGTGGTATCGGCCTTCCGGCCCAACACCAAAATGTTGTACATCGAAACCCCCACCAATCCCACGATGAGAATCGCCGACATTGCGGCGCTGGCTAAATTGGCCAGTCAACGAAACATTACCGTAGTGGTGGACAACACTTTCCTGAGCCCCTATCTTCAGCGGCCCATCGAGCTCGGTGCGCACATCGTCGTCCATTCCATGACCAAGTATCTCAACGGCCACAGCGACTCGACGGGCGGCGCGGTGGTGTTGACTCGCAAGGAAGACGCCGAGAAAATTTATTTCATCCAGCGCTCCGCGGGCGCCGGATTGGCGCCCATGGATTGTTTCCTTATTTCGCGCGGCATCAAGACTCTCGCGGTGCGCATGCTGCAGCACAATGCCAACGGCCTGATAGTCGCGCGTCACCTGGATACGCATCCGAAGGTTCAAAGGGTTCTATACCCTGGCCTCGCAAGCCACCCACAACATGAAATTGCGCGTCGTCAGCAAAAAGGCCCCGGTGGCATGCTTTCCTTTGATCTGGGCTCACTGGAAGCGGCCCGTCGTCTTCTCAATCACGTGAAGCTCTGTGCGCTCGCGGAAAGCCTCGGTGGCGTGGAATCCCTGATCTCGCTTCCGGCACTAATGACGCACGCATCCATGCCGCAAGAAGTGCGCGAACGCGTCGGGATCACTGAAGGACTGGTTCGTTTGTCGGTGGGCATCGAGGATGCCGACGACATCATCGCCGATTTGGATCAGGCGCTACACCACGTCTAAGTCAAAAGTAACCAACTATTTTCTACGCCGCGATGGCGTAACGTTCTCAACCAGCCATCTCAAATACTCGGGCGACCCCGAAACGACCGGCAACACCAAAAATTCCGGCACGTCATAACTGTGCATCCTTCGCACCACCCGCTCTAGTTCAGACAAGCGCCTCGTGGTCGATTTCATAATCAACAAATACTCCCGCGAACTTTCTACCTTGCCCTTCCAACGGTAAACTGACTCCACCGGGTTAAGTACCACATTGACGCAAGCCGCGAGCCTTGCTGCGACGGCGGCGCTCGCGATTCGTCTCGCCTCCGGAAGCGTTTTGCAAGTAACCAGGACCACTCGAGATTGCCTCTCAGGCATCGGTTCCCTTCCAACCGCTTTAGCCAACTGTTGCCCGTTTGCGCTTATCAATTACGGGGCTAGAATACATCGCCATGAACCCTTCTCCGAATCCTTCTCCCATCAAGTTTGGAACTTCCGGTTGGCGCGGTCTGATCGCCGACGATTTCACCTTCGCCAACGTGCGGCTTGCCGTGACCGCTATCGCAGATCACGTCAATAGTAAAACTAAAAATCCGACCCTCCTCGTCGGATACGATCCGCGCTTTTACTCCGAAGAATTTTCGCAACTCGCGGTCGGCATCCTCAATCAGCACGGCATCCGCACCCTGCTATGCGATACATTTACTCCCACACCCGCCATTGCTTACGAAATCACCCGTCGCAAGCTGGACGGCGCGATCAATTTCACCGCCAGCCATAACCCCGCGCAATATCACGGCCTCAAGTTTTCTTCTGCCGACGCCGGACCCGCGCTTCCGGAAGTCACCAAGGACATCGAAGCGCGCGTAAGCAAAATGGTTGAAAAGGATGGACCCTTCCCCGCAAAACCGGCGCCAACTTCTGGCGACAAGCGCGCCGCAAACGAAATGGTCAATATTCGCGAAACATATCTGCAGCGGCTCGAGCAGCTCGTTCGCTTCGACGCATTACGCCAAGCCAAAGCTCATTTTGTCTACGATGCCTTGCATGGATGTGGCGCAGGTTACCTCGATACTGTTTTGACTCGCAACGGAATCGCCGTTCAGGCCATGCGTCTGAATCGTGATTGCCTGTTTGACGGAACCGGCCCCGACGTCTCTGAACCGAATTTGGCGCCGTTACGTAAAGCGGTGCTGGATTCCATCGCTATCGCCGGTATAGCCACCGACGGCGATGCTGACCGCTTCGGCGTCATCGACCGCGACGGCACGTGGATTCAGCCAAATCACCTTTTGGCGTTGCTGTACGATTATCTCGTCGAGACGCGTCAATGGCTCATGCCTGCGGCTCGCAGCGTAGCCACCACTGAAATGATGGATGCAGTCGCGAAATCCCACGGCCAAAAAATCTATCAGACTCCCGTCGGATTTAAATACATCGGCCAATTAATCCGCGAAGATAAAATTGCCATGGGCGGCGAAGAAAGCGCCGGACTCGCCATTCGCGGACACGTGCCGGAAAAAGACGGCATCCTTGCCTGCCTCCTGGTGGCCGAAATGCTGGCAGCCCGCGGCACTTCTGTAGAACAACAGGTGAAAGCGCTATTCAAAAAACTTGGCCGGGAATTCTGGCCGGTGCGCGAGAATTTTCATCTCACAGACGAACAAAAGGCGAATGCAGTAAGGCAGGTTGCCATTGACGCTTCGACACTACTCGGGCGAAAAATTCTTTCCGTGGATCGTACTGATGGCGCAAAGTTTGTTTTCGAAGACGGTTCCTGGATGCTCGTACGACTTTCCGGCACTGAACCGCTTCTGCGCTTATATGTTGAGGCTTCCAGTTTGGAAGCTTCAACGAAGCTGACCAGCGAAGCCAAAAATTGGCTTTTGCATGAATCATGAACAAGGAAAACGCTAAAGATGAAAATGAAGGTTGACGAAAAAGCAGGTGGCTTATTGCGACACGGCCCCGCCCTGCTTGTTTTGTTTGTGGCCATACTTTTTGTACATGATATTTTTGGCGCCCACGGCTACCTCTCCATGCGGCGCACTCAGGATGGCATCAAAAAAGTTAAAGCCGAAATTGCGCAATTGAATAAAGAAAATGCCGCGCTGGAACAGACCGTGAAAGATTTAAAGACCGATCCGCGCGCCATCGAAAAAATAGCCCGTGAAGAACTCATTCTCGCCAGGCCCGGCGAAATCATCATAAAAATTCCGCAATCGCAATTGCTGCCACAGGCATTCAATACCCACCCGTAACGTCTCTCTCATTCGAAATTAATTAAATTACATCGCTTCGCTTAAGCTTTGCGTTGCGGTGGCCTGCAGATGAACTGTCGCGCGCTTTTTGGCGCGAGTGCGCCATATCGAGAGTCCCATCATCGCCGCAAAAATCACCATCATGCCTGCCGTCGCCAATGGAATAGTGCTCCGCGATTTGGGCAAGATGGACAATCTGCCGTACACAAATTCGATGTGAACCCAATAGACCAGCAGCGATGTCTTGCCGAATTGTATGCAGGGACTGAACCCTTCCGTTACCCAACCCCAACGGCACCACACAAAAATCGCAAAAGTGAGCAGCAATAAAATACCGCACCGCATCAGGAAAAAATTGGGACTGCTGTGCCAGTAATCGTAGACGGCGTAGAACCTGATGTTCGAATAATCCCACCAAAGAGATAAGGCGCAGGCCATTGCGCCAATGGCCCCCACCATAGCCAGGGCCGACACTTCCTTGCGCCGCGCGAAATCCGAAAATAAAAACAAACCAAACGCCAACCCTACGAAAGCAAAGCCGCACCACGGGAAAATGGAAAAAATCCAGGGCGTCGGCGCATCAAAATTGTGAACCCCGTTGATGTAGGACTCCAGCATCCAGGGAAGGAACCGCGGACGGTGGGTTGTCCACAATGGCGGAGTAGCGATTGCTACAATAGCGGCCATTACCAGCGATAATGCGAGCAGGTAGTTTCTCCTGCGTCCAACCGCCTCACCGCTTTGCAGCGATACGCTTCCGTCGTCTCGGCTGGCCTCGCGCGAATCGCTCATACTCATCAGCCGCCAAAACAGCGCCATGAAAATGATCGACACCCCCAGAATGTTCAGCACATCCACTTTCAACAAATCCGTCCACGGCGATTTAGGGTAACCAAGCACGAATTCTTGCACTCGCAGAAGGAATCCCAGCCCGAGAATTTCCGCTCCACGCAAAAGCGCAGTCTTAAAAATTCGTGATCGAGGTTTGTTCTTTTGCCGCAGACCGTCCGTGACCAACGCAAAGGAAACACCGCAGAGGAACAAAAATATCGGAGCCGCCAGCGTCGACAACTCCTGCGACCAGCGATACAGCAGTGATCTTCGCGCTTCCGGATTCAGCCAGGAGTCATAACAGTGCGCCTGAATCATCAGTACGCACGCTAGTCCGCGCATCCAGTCGATATACGCTAATCTTTTTATTGGCACCGGCAGTTGATTCGTCGCACCCAAGAAGTCAGGAATACTCTAGCGCACAACCCCGCTCAGGGGACTGGAAGCGGAAGCGTAAAGCCGTTTCGGCATGCGGCCGGCCAGAAATGCCTTGCGTCCCGCGAGGGTGGCGTCGCGCATCGCTTCCGCCATCAATACGGAATCTTCTGCTTCCGCGATCGCGGTATTCATTAGCAGCCCGTCCGCGCCCAGTTCCATCGCGGATGCCGCATCCGACGCGGTCCCCACCCCCGCATCCACAATTAACGGCACTTCCGTAATGCGTTCGCGCAAAATTCGCAAATTCGCTGGATTCTGAATACCCAGCCCCGAGCCTATAGGCGCTGCCAGCGGCATCACCGCGGAAGCTCCCGCATCCACCAACTTACGCGCCACAATCAAATCATCATTCGTATACGGCAAGACCACAAACCCTTCTTTCACCAGCACGCGCGTCGCCTCAATCAATTGCTCGGTGTCCGGAAACAATGTCTGCTGGTCGCCAATCACTTCGAGCTTCACCCAATGAGACAATCCCACTTCGCGTCCCAAACGTGCGGTTCGAATAGCCTCTTCGGCCGAATAACACGCTGCGGTATTCGGCAAAATAAACATTTTTTCGCGATCAATATAATCCAGAAGCGACTCTTTCGATTTATCCGTGAGGTTCACGCGGCGCACCGCAACCGTAACCATGTCGGCGCCTGACGCTGCGTGCGCGCGGACCATTTCCTGAAAACTGCGGTATTTCCCAGTGCCCACAATCAGCCGCGACTTAAACGCGCGCCCCGCAATGACCAGTTGATCGGACATTTGTTCCCCAACTCTGATTTTAGTCTGGCTGGACACTAGCGGCAAATCGCGGGACGCCAAAAAATCCCAGCAAATTGGCTGGCGTTAATCCTGAAGCATGGGTCGCGGTTCAGCCGCATCCGCGTAAAGCTCGTCAATAACTCTCCGGTAGTGGTGCTCCACGATACGCCGCTTAAGTTTCAAGGTAAAAGTGAGGCTCCCATTGTCGAACGTGAAGTCCTCGGGAAGCAGAGCAAAACGCTTAATCGATTCGTACTGCGCCAAGTGCGCCGTAAGCCGTCGCACTTCCGACTCGATCAGCGCGCGAACCCACGCATTCGAAGCCATCTCCGTGTTGTTCGCAAATGTGATTCCCTCTTCAGCGGCCTTCGCCGATATCGTTACCGGATTCGGTACCAGCAGCGCCACCACATATTTGCGCTCGTCGCCCACCACCATTGCGTTCAGCAAATAAGGACTACTTTTCAGCGTATTTTCAATCGGCTGCGGAGCTACAAACTTACCCGCCGCGGTCTTAATCAAATCTTTCTTGCGATCGGTGATAAACAAATAACCGTCGGCGTCCAGGTAGCCGATATCACCGGTACGGAACCAGCCATCGGCACTTAAAACTTCGCGGGTCGCTTCCGGATTCTTGTAGTACCCCTGCATCACACACGGCCCGCGGGCCAGAATCTCGCCATCGTCGGCGATTCTAATTTCCACGTTTGCTATGGCTTTCCCAGAGCTACCGGCGCGGTTCTGCGGATAATTCGAGCTCAGCACCGGAGCAGTCTCGGTCAATCCGTATCCCTGATATATCGGTATTCCAATAGTCCAAAAAAATTCCGTCAGGTTTTTTGACAGCGGCGCTCCCCCGGACATCACTAGGGACAAGCGCCCTCCCGTTTGCGCACGAATCTTGGAGTACACCAGCGCGTTTGCCAGCGACCATTGCAGCCTCACAGCCAATGGGGCTCGCTCTTCGCCGCATCGCCACCTGGCCGACCGGCTCGCCACCTTCATCGACCAATCAAACAGTTTGCGTTTAATCCCGGTGGCCTTGCTTCCCTGCTCCACTATCCGGGTATAAATCTTTTCGAATACGCGTGGCACCGCCGCCATCGTCGTGGGACGAAGCTCCAACATTGCTTGCGCAACCTGCTCAACAGCCTCCACGTAGGCCACAGTAATTCCGTGAAATAAAAACGAGTAGTCGATCATTCGGCCGTAAACATGTGCCAACGGCAAAAACGACAGCGCCAGATCATTCGTTGCGTCGTATTTAACCTGTAGGTGGCTGTCCGTGACATTCGAGCAGAAATTCGTGTGCGTCAACATCACGCCCTTAGGTTCCCCGGTAGTGCCTGACGTATAAATCAACGACGCAAGTTGCCCGGGTTGCACCTGTGAGGCTTGCAGCCGATAGGCAGCAATCTCTGTTGCGCCGGCGCCCGCAATCAGCGTTTCATACCGTAGACATTCAGGTGCCGCTTCAGGCCCAGCGTCCGCGGCCACAATGTGTTCTACAGTGAGCAGTTCTGCACGGCAGGCCAGCAACTTTTCCAGTTGCTTCGCTCCCGAAACAAAAACAATCCTGGCCTCGGAATGATTCAGGATGTACGCCATCCGCTGCGGCGACTCATTGAAATAGATGGGTACGCTGACGCCACCGGCGCCAGTGATGGCAAAATCCGCGGTGTGCCATTCGGGCCGGTTCGCCGAAAAAATAGCTACGCGGTCTCCCGTTTTTACGCCAAGTTCCACCAGCGCGCTGGAAAGCCCTGCCACACGCCGAAGAAATTCCGTCGACGAGATCGCGCCCCAGCGGTCCCCACGGCGGAACATTTGGGCCCGTGGGTTCGGCAATTGATCGATGGCGTTTAAAAATCTAGAGGGAAGAGTGCCGTAATTCATCGCGATTTCGACTGTACTCCAGCTATTTACGCGGCGCAATTGCCGGCTCCGGTCGTGCTTCGATAAACAAAAGAGTGCATTTCAGGCAAGAAGGCGCTTTCGTGCAAATGCTTTCTCCCTGCGATAGTATTGGCGTTGAGCGATCATGACTCCAACTTCTTCCGAGACCTCCGTTCTCTCTCCGACCAACAAAGGTCCATTCAAAGCGCCCCGCGGGACCGAAATCAGCTGCAAAGGCTGGCCGCAGGAAGCCGCCTTGCGCATGCTGATGAACAATCTCGATCCGGAGGTCGCTGAAAAACCTAACGAACTGGTCGTCTATGGCGGCACTGGAAAAGCGGCGCGAAACTGGGAATGTTTTCATGCCATCGTTCGTTCGCTCAAGGGACTTGCCGCGGACGAAACGCTGCTGGTGCAGTCAGGAAAACCCGTCGCCGTCTTTCGCACTCATGAATACGCGCCCCGTGTATTGCTCTGCAATTCCAACCTCGTCGGCCATTGGAACAATTGGGAGCGCTTTAACGAATTAGATCGTGCCGGCCTGATGATGTACGGCCAGATGACTGCCGGCAGTTGGATTTACATCGGTACCCAGGGAATTTTGCAGGGTACCTACGAAACATTCGCCTCCGTAGCCAAAAAACATTTCGCTGGAGACTTGGCCGGCAAGCTGGTCGTAACCGGCGGGATGGGCGGGATGGGTGGCGCGCAGCCGCTCGCGGCCACCATGAATGGCGCGGCCTTTTTGGGCATCGACGTCGATCCCGAGCGCATCAAGCGGCGCGTCAAGACCGGTTATTGCGACGTGATGGTCACCAACCTGGACGAAGCCCTACGCATTTTAAAAAATGCCGTCCGCAAGCGTGAGGCTGTTTCTGTTGGCCTGCTTGGCAATTGCGCCGATGTGATTCCCGAGCTGGCTCGCCGTGGCGTGGTACCCGATGTGCTCACCGATCAGACCAGCGCGCATGATCCGCTCAATGGCTACGTACCAAACGGCTTGAGTCTCGATGCCGCCATCGAGCTGCGCAAGAAAAATCCTGATGAATACAAAAAACGATCCATGGCAGCCATGGCGGAGCACGTCCAAGGCATGCTCGATCTGCAAAACCTTGGCGCGATAACTTTCGACTATGGAAATAATATCCGCACGTTTGCCTATGAACAGGGGCTACAAAACGCTTACGACTTTCCCGGTTTTGTGCCCGCGTATATTCGTCCCTTGTTTTGCGAAGGCAAGGGTCCGTTCCGGTGGGCAGCGTTGTCAGGCGAAGCCTCCGACATTGCGCGCACCGATCAGCTGGTACTCGAAATGTTTCCGCATGACGAACATCTCAACCGTTGGATAAAGCTCGCGCAAAAACGCGTAAGGTTTCAGGGCTTGCCGGCGCGCATTTGTTGGCTGGGATACGGGGAGCGAGACAAGTTTGGGTTGGCGCTAAACGATCTGGTCGCTCGCGGCGAGCTAAAAGCTCCCATTGTGATTGGCCGCGATCACCTCGACTGTGGCTCCGTGGCGTCTCCCTATCGCGAAACAGAGTCCATGCTCGACGGCTCAGATGCCGTCGCCGATTGGCCGCTACTGAATGCCTTGCTCAACACTGCCAGCGGTGCCTCGTGGGTGTCGATTCACAATGGTGGCGGCGTGGGCATCGGTTACTCGCAACATTCCGGCCAGGTCACGGTAGCTGATGGCACCAAAGAAATGGCCCAGCGTATCGAACGAGTGCTCACCAATGATCCTGGCATCGGCGTGGCTCGGCACATCGATGCCGGATATCCTGAAGCAAAAGCTTTCGCCAAAAACACCGACCTAAAAATTCCCATGCGGTAATCGAATGCCCTGTCACAGATTTCCGCCCTCCGGCATACTATCGAGCGGCATACTATTGAGGCCTTGAGCGTCGCCACACTCATCAGCGGAGCTTCTCAACTTCTAACTTTGCGTGGCCGCGGACCCCGCCGCGGCAATGCCCTCGCCAATGTCGGAATCGTAAAAAATGGCGCGGTACTCATCGCTGACGATCTCTTCGTCGCGGTCGGTACTAGCGCGCAGGTTGAGGCTCATCCTTTGGCGGCCAGTGCGCAACGACTCGACGCCGCGGGTGGCGTGGTGTTGCCAGGCTTCGTGGACTCACATACGCATTTGATTCACGCGGCAGGTCGCGCCGACGAATACGAACTCAGAATTACCGGGGCGAGTTACGAAGAAATCGCTAAGCGCGGCGGCGGCATCCTAAATTCTGTCAACAAACTTCGCGCCGCGACGTCGGACGCATTAAAGCAACGCGCCTTTGCGGTCCTGAAGCAGTTCGCCGCCTTCGGCACCACCACTATTGAAGCGAAAAGCGGATACGGCCTCGATCTGGCAAGCGAGCTGAAGATCTTAAGATTGCATCAGCAACTGTCCGCCGAGCAACCCTTGGATATTGTTTCCACTTTCCTGGGTGCTCACCTAATTCCTGGCGAATTTCGCAAACTTTCGGCGGGCGTGAAAGATTACCTTTCACTGTTGATCGATAAACTGCTCCCAGAAATCGCCGCACAGAAGTTGGCTCAGTTCTGCGATGTTTTCTGCGAGCGTGGCGCATTCACACTCGAGCAATCAAAACAGATCCTCGAAGCGGGTAAGCGTCACGGCCTGCGGCCACGAATCCACGCTGAACAACTTTCGCGCACCGGCGCGACGCAGCTCGCGGTAAAGCTTGGAGCGGCAAGCTGCGACCATCTCGAGAAAATAAATCGCGCGGACGTTGGTGTCCTTGCCAAATCCAAAACCGTAGCCACGCTGCTACCGGGCTGCGATTTTCATCTAGGGCTCAAACAATACGCTCCGGCACGCGACCTGATCGACGCCGGAGCCATCGTCGCTCTCGCCACGGACTATAATCCCGGCACCAGTCCAACCGTAAGCATGCCCATGATTCTGTCCCTGGCGTGCACCCAGTTGCGCATGACCCCCGCCGAAGCTATTACCGCCGCGACCATCAATTCCGCCTATTCTTTGGGTCGCGACAAACAGATCGGCTCCCTCGAAGTTGGTAAGCTTGCTGACGTTTCCATCTTCGATGTGGATGACTACCGTGAAATTCCCTATTATTTTGGAATGAACACTTGTCACACCACCATCAAGCGGGGCCAAATCGTTTATTCCAAATCGTCGCTTAGTGCCGCATGAGGTTGCCGCCATGGTGATCCGGACAATTCAAATATGACCCGATTGATTGAGTGCGTTCCCAATTTTTCCGAAGGACGCGATCCC
>DATHRB010000040.1:0-50890 GCA_035482155.1 Verrucomicrobiia bacterium
GGTTGGAGGTGTCTTTTGCGAAGCTACATTTTGAGAATTTTGACGCTTGCGCTCATGTATGTGGCAGCGGTTCCCTGCCGGGCACAGGATAAGGTGACGATTCTCTATGACGCGTTTGGGGAATCAAAAACGCTTACGAAGGATTGGGGATTTTCCGCGTTGGTGGAGCACGATGGAAAGCGGATTTTGTTTGATACCGGGAATGATGCAGGGAAATTTGAACACAACGTGAAAGCGCTGGGCATAGACCTGACAAAGCTGGATTTTGTGGTGATTTCACATCGGCACGCAGATCACGCGACGGGATTGAGATATGTGTTGAGCGTGAACCCCAACGTTACGGTGTATGTGCCCGCGGATGGAGGGAATGGATTCGGGGGAGCTCCGTTCCCAAAGGCGTTTCTGCGGGCAGATGACAGCTTGCCAGCGACGATGCGGTATTTTGGGGGAACGCAACCGGAACATTTCACCTGGGGCAAGTTGTATGATACGGGGAATTTTGTGTTGGTGAATCAATTGACGGAAGTAACGCCCGGAATTTTTCTGCTGCGAACAGTTTCGCAGAAGGAAGGAACGAAGGAATTGCCGGAATTGACGCTGGCGATCAAAGGACCAAATGGATTGCTGCTGGTGGAGGGGTGCTCGCATGCGGGGATTGAAGCAATTCTGGAAGCGGCAAGCGCGGTGGATCCGAGGACGGAGATTGTTTTCGGGGGATTGCACTTGGTGACAACACCGGTGGAAGAGATAGATACGCTGGTGGAGAATTTAAAGACGAAATGGAAAGTGCAGAAGATTGCGCCGGGACATTGCACAGGTGAGCCGGCGTTTGCGCGATTGAAAAAGGCCTACGGGGAAAACTACTTGTACGCAGGGCTGGGGACGAAGCTGGAAGTCGTTCGGTAATGCGCCTATCAGGGCACTGATTTATCGCTGCTCGTTCCGATGCCTCGGATCATTGTAACTTTGCGGACTCGGTGGTGGCTTGGTTGAGGATGGGGATGTTGGGGTCGGCGTCTTTCAAGAGGGTGAGGAAGGCGGTATAGGCAGCGCGGGATTTGGCTGTGCCACCCATGAGGGCGTAGGAGCGGGCTAGACCGAGATGGGCCAGGGCTCCGATGGGTTCGTTGGCGACCACGCCGCGCCAATCGAGGATTTTTTGAAACTCGGCGGCGGCTTGGGCTCCTTGATGAGCAGCGAGAAAGGCTTGGCCTCGGACATAGACGGGGTAGAGGTTGGTCCAGAAGGTGGTGTTGCCGGGGACTCCTAGTTCGTAGGGCGCAGCGACGGCAAGTGCTTGAATAGCCTTCGCAACGTTTTCAGGCGAACGTTCAGGGGAACGCTCAGGCGAAAGATTAGCCGATCGGTCCGAAGCGTTGAGAAAAAGCTGCGCGTGAAGAGTCGGCAAATAATTGAAGCGAACGATGGTGTCGTCAGGGAAACGTTTCTGCAAATCGTCGGCGAGTGCGTGAGCGCGCACGGAATCGCCGGTCACCGCGAGAGCCAAGGCCGCCGCGTATTGCGCATCGCGGCCATTGGACTTTTCCAGCGTTGCGGCGGCATGTTGCCTGGCCTCCTCGGCGTTCCCGTAAAAAGCTTCCCAGAGAGCGGCGGCGGCTTCGCAACCGGCCTCCACCTCTTTTTCGCCGGCACGATCTGCAGAAGTTGCAGCCTGGCGAGAAAATTCTCGCGCGGCAGCGAGCTTGCCAAAATACGCGGCGGTACTGGCCTCCAGATAGAGCACAACGTTTTCTTTTCCAGGTTTGCCGGACGCCCAGGATACCTGCTGGGCCATGCCGGCTGAATTGTTCTGCAGAAATGCGAGCAGATAGAGATAAAGGCGCAGATCGAGGGAATCAAGATTCTTTGACAAGGCTTGGTCAGCGGCAGCACGAGCTTCGTCGAAGCGATCCAAACGAACAAACTCGGCCACGACGTCGCCGTAGATCAAGCCATCCGGGCTTAGACGGAGACTCTCACGAAATTCGCTCAGGGATTTTTCGTGCTGACCTAGACTCTGATAGACGACACCCAGATTCGTCGCGGGCACCTGCTCACGCGGATAGATTTGGGCCCAGAGCTCATAAGCCTGGCGAGCTTTTTCCAAGTCGCCGGTGGCGAATTGATAGTAATGAGACTCGATATAAAACTTTTCCCATTCACTGACCCGGGCACGAAGACCGTAGGCTTTGTAGGTATTCTCGGCCGACAATTTCTTTTCGCCAATGTTGTAGTAAGAGGTTCCCAACATCGCGTAGGCCATGGCGAATTTCGAGTCGAGCTCAATGGAATGCTTCAGCAGCGGGATCGCGGCGGCGGGGTCCCCTTTTCCCTGCATGGTCTGTCGCCCCATGCTATAGGCCTGCAGAGCCTCCAGGGATGGCGTGGTGGCTTGCTCGATGGGAGTGTCGAGTTTCTGCACCGTTTTGAGCGACTCTCCGAGTTTTTCGCGCAGCTTTGTGGAGGCTTCGCCGAGGGCCTTCAGGACATTTTCTTTCCCATTGGCAGCGACCTGTTCCTGAGCGAGGTAATCACCCGTCTGACAATTCACGGCGCTCACGCCGATGACGTATTGGTTGCCAAGATTGGAGATGGAACCGCTCAAGTAGGCTTTGCTTCCGGCGCGCTGACAGAGATCGCCGATAATCGCGGGTGAAAGTTTGGTGTCAGGAGGCTTGCCCATGAGGCGCAAGGTTTGCTGAATGCGTTGGTCGGAGACCAGGCTCAAGAAGGGCGACTGCTGCAGTTGCGCGGCCAGGCCCTGACGCAAAGTGTCGTCAAAAATGGGGTCACCGGTTTTGTTGTTGAAGTCAGCAAGGACGATGGTGTCCATGCGGCTCAAGGCGTGAGCCGGGCGCGCGGTGTAATACCAAGCGGCGATCGTTAAAGGAATGAGAAGCAATGCGGTCCCGGCTGCAAGTTCCTTCCACCGCAAGCGGGACGGCTGCCGGCGATCAAGAGTCGCGGACTGCGGCGGAATGCTAAGCCGCGACACGGTACCGGATTCAACTTCACGTTTGAGCTGTTGCAAATCTGAGCGAACTTCGGCGGCGCTGGAGTATCGCTGGGCTCGGTCTTTTTCAAGGCACTTGGTGATAATCTCTTCGAGCCTCAAAGGGATTTGAGGATTAGCGACGCGAATGGGAGCGGGGGCGCGGGTGAGAATGGATTCGATAATTACGCCGCCAGTGCGGCCGCCGAAAGCTTGCTGCCCGGTGGCCATTTCGTAGAGAAGGAGACCGAAAGCGAAAATGTCGGTGCGGGTGTCGAGGTCGTCGCCGCGGATTTGCTCCGGCGACATGTATGCGGGAGTGCCGCTGATGACGCCGACAAGGGAGACTTCTTGCGACTGCCTGGAGGACGAACCCGAAGAATCGAGATGAGGAAGCTCTTTGGGAAGAAGCTTGGCCAAGCCGAAATCGAGGACTTTGGCCTGGCCGCGTTTGGTGACAAATATGTTAGAAGGCTTGATGTCGCGATGGATGATGCCCGCGGTGTGCGCGACATCGAGAGCGTCGGCAATCTGAATGCCGAGATCGAGGATGTGCTCGACGGAGAGAGGTTGGCGTTGGATATGCTGACTGAGAGTTTCGCCGTCGATGAATTCCATGACGATGAAAGAACGGTGATCCTCTTCGCCTACGTCGTAGATGGTGCATATGCCGGCGTGATTGAGTGCGGAAGCGGCGTGGGCTTCACGGCGGAAACGCTCCAGAGCCTGGGGATCCTGATCCAGGTTATCGGGTAGAAATTTCAGAGCTACAGTGCGATCAAGGCGAGTGTCCAGGCCCTTGTAGACGACACCCATTCCGCCAGCACCAAGTTTTTCCAGGATGCGATAGTGAGAAATGGTCCCGTCAATCATTGGCGAGCCGACGTTCAATTTCGACGATTCAAATCACAGGGTCTGATCGTTAAGAGCGGCATCGCCAGCGGCTTTGGGTCGGTCGGCCTTGGGGGGCTTCGGCGATCCCAGCATATTGAGCACGCGGGCGCCATCTCCGTATGCGTTCAAATCGAGAAGCGGTTCCAGTTCAAAGGTTACGTTTTTGCTGCAAACAGTGCACATCAGCGCGCCATAAGCCGCGCCATCTTTGGGGACGAAGATGTTGTAGCGCATGACGCGGTCGCAGCAGACGGGAACCCAGACGTTGGTAGATTGCGGTGGACTCATAACTCACCCATGCAAAAGCAATTGCCCCGAATTGTACACCGAAAGCCGGTTGGCTGGTGGGTATCTGAAATATTGGATTGGCATTGCGTAGCTCGTTTTGGGGATTTTTTTGTCAACGCACGCCAGGGGCATATTTTTGCAGAACTATTTTGCTTAGCTTCTACTCTTGAAACTCCGTCCTATTCGTCGATCCATACGAAGTTTTAGTGGTTATCGCATTCCTACGCTGCAAGGTGTACCATTCCGCTTTAGTCGCGGCCTACCTTCCTCGGAGTGGAGTTGGCCATGTTCGTCCGTGTTCTGACGGGCTCCCTCGTAATCTTAGCGTTAGTATGCTGTTCACTCCTGCCTGCTGCTTACGCCACAGAGTCGGCACCGACCCTCGGCTGGCAAGAAAAAGAAAACTCCTCGATGAAGGCTGCAGCTGATGTCCGGCTGGAGTCGAAGGCGGAACAGACCGCACCGGCAGTGGCGCCCGCCGTGCTCACTCCTAACGCGCAAAAGCAACTAGGGAAGGCACTGGAAGCGCTGCGGGCCAACAAACTTCGTAAGGCGCGAAGTTACCTTGATGCTGCATATCGACTTGCTCCAAGCAGCGCGGACGTCAATTACATCTTCGGCGTTTACTCGTCTCAAGCGAATAATCTGGATCAGGCAAAGTCCTATTGGACAAAGGCGCTGGAGATCAATCCCAAGCACCTAAATGCGCTGCTTTCGTTGGGCGACATGCTGTTGCGCGAAAAAAAAACAGACGAAGCGTTGCCGCTGTTGAAGCGAGCCACGGAAGCGGAGCCCTCTTCCTGGCGTAGCCATGCGCTTCTCTGCCACGCATTGTTAATGCAAGGGTCGCTCGACGAAGCCATCGAGCAAGCCGAACGCGCGCTGGAGTTGGGGCACGGTCCGGCAACGATTATTGAGCCGCTACTCGCTACGGCTTTGGCGGGACGCGGTGACACGAAACGAGCAATCAGCGTTCTGCAAGGATTTCTGAAGGAGCACCCTGCAGATGCCACAGCAAAGGAACAACTACAGGTCCTGCGAACTTCGCCGGTAGCGGTGGCAAAGAAACAGAACGTGGTCACCGCAAATCAGACAGGGTGGCAGGATATAGCGAACGTGGTCCCTGAGATAGAAGTTGAGTATTTGCAGGCTTCCCGATTGCCGGTCGGGGGCGGACCAACGCCAATCAGCGCAAATGATATCGTGGTGCCGGATTTGATTCCCTCCGTCAGCTCGATGCCTATAGCCTCGGCTGGCAACGGCCCAGCCGCAAAGGGCGCAAACGAGATAGTGGTGCCAGATTTGATTCCAGGCGTGACCTCGATACCGCTACCCTCCAATTGGCTGCCGCCTGATGTAGACGAGAGAGTGCCGCCGGTGGAACCTAACGCGGCGTGCGCTTTAGACGATGTGCTGCAAAAAGCCGGCGAGCGGATACAGGAATTTGTAACTAACGTTGACCGATTCACTGCGACGGAATCGTTGAAACATGAATCGATCAATAGATGGGGATTTGCAGCCCCTTCAGAAACGCGAAAGTTCGACTACGTGGTTTCTGTGGAAGAAATCCGGCCTGGCTACCTGGGTGTGCAAGAATATCGTAGCAGACATGGTTCGGGAGAGGATTTTCCGGACGGAGTGGCGACAAACGGATTGCCGGCGCTCGTTCTGATATTCCATCCATACAATAAGGGATCCTTTGAAATGACGTGCGAGGGACTTGCGCGGTGGAATGGGGCCCTTGGGTGGCAAGTGCATTTCCGCCAAAGGAGCGATAGGCCAAATACGATTCGCTCTTACCGGATCGGTAGTAATGGCCCGTCGTACCCAGTAGCGCTGAGGGGGCGCGCTTGGATTGCAGCGGACAGCTACCAAATACTGAGGCTAGAAACCGATCTGATCGCGCCTCTGCCGGAAATCCGCCTGGCGACGGATCGCGCAATTATTGAGTATGGCCCGGTCCATTTCCGAGAGGGTAATGTGGATATGTGGCTGCCACAGAGCGCGGAATTGTATTACGACTGGAGAGGGCGGCGCAGTCACCGGCGCCATAGTTTTAGCAACTATTTGCTCTTCTCAGTGGGGGACAAGCAACGTATTTCTGTGCCTAAGATCGAGGATGAGTCGGCTCCCAACCAGCCGTTGAAATGATAAATTCAACCTTTGAAAGCTCAAAAGGCCCGGAATCGCCCGGAGACAGCCAATGGGAAGGATTTTATTAGCCGCTATGTGCTTCCGAGCATGTAAACCAGGCCGCTGCCATCCGGCAGGAACCGCGCTCGCTCGCCATCGCGTTGGACGCTGATTTCGGGCAGCTTCGCGGGCGTACCATCAGGATGGACGGCCAAGAGGGGCAGGAGCGTGAACCCCGGCGTGCCGCGGTAAACAATCAGGTCCCCGTATCTGAAATAAGTCAACGAATCAACGAGAATAGCAGGCCGAATTCAATCTTTGTGGACATGAATGATCGCGATTTTCAACTGTTGCGGAGAGCGATGGTGGGATCGACGCTGGCTGCGCGACGCGCGGGGATATATGTGGCCAGCATGGAGACCGCGATTATCGCTAGCGGCACGACGAAGTATACCCTCGGCTCGCTGAAGAGTAAGCCGGTAAACATGGCAGCAAAAACCTTTGGCAAAGGGACTGCCAAGGCCAGACCGATGGCCGCGCCGATCGCGGTCATTTTCAGGCCTTCGAAAAGCACCATGCTTAGCACCTGTTTGCTGCCGGCTCCCAAGGCCACGCGGATTCCGATTTCGTGGGTTCGTTGGCCGACGGAATAAGCAATCAGACCATAAATGCCGATGCCTGCGAAGACCAGGGCGAGAAGCGCGAAGATGGCTAACATACGAGAAAATAAAACGTCGCCACCCTTTTGAAGGTCGATGACCGCGGGCATGCTCATTACGTGCAAGAGTGCCAGATCCGCGTCGGCCTGCTCAATAGCACTGCGAAGATCGGACGCCATGCCATTCGGATCGGCCTTGGTCCGTATCATGATGGAAAAAGACGACACCGGTCGCTGAAGGAAGGGCTCATAGACTTCCGGGTCCTCATCCGGTGCTTCGGAATAGTTCTTTACGTTAGTCACGACGCCAACGATTTCAGACCACTTCGGCGTAGGGCCGGTGACATTCAAGCGGATCTGTTTTCCAAGGGGCTCTTGGTCGCGCAGTTGGCGATGCACAAATTCCTGATTTACCACGACCACCGGTGAAGATGTAGCGCTGTCCATTTCGGTGAAGGTGCGTCCACGTAGTACGGGAATTTCCGCGGCGCTAAAGTAATCGGCCGAGACGACGGCATCTCGCGTATTGCGCGCCTGATTCGTCGGCAAGTCCGGCTCGCCCCTTATTTGCACACGTACGCTACCGGGGCCGGTTGCCGGTAAGTCGGAGGTGACAGCCACGGTGTCGGCGCCAGGAATGTGTTGTAGACGAGGAATGATTTCTCGAACGAAAGAAGCTTGCTGAGCAGCATCCTTGTAACGTGCGCTGTCCAAAGTCACGCCGGCGGTAAGGAGATGCTCTGGCTGGAAACCCAAATTCTGATGCTCGATGACATAAAGTCCGCGGAGCAGCAAGCCGGTGCCGATGAGAAGAAACATGGCTAAGGCGATTTCGCCAGTAACCAGCACGGTTCGCAGGCGACTATGAGATCGTCCGGCGGAGGCTGCGCGACTCTCGTCTTTCAAAACCGCGTTGATATCCGTTCGCGATGCCCTGAGCGCGGGGGCGAGGCTGCAAAGCACCGCGGAAAACAGGGAGACACCCAGGACGAAGAGCAAAACGTTGCGGTCTAGGGTTAATGGGACGGCGCTAATGGCTTCGTTGAAGGTCATTTTTGTGGCCACAAAATTAATGCCCCAATAGGCAAGGACCAGGGCTACGCCGCCGCCAATTAAGGCGTTCAGTAGGCCCTCGGTTAATAATTGGCGGATGATGCGAAGTCGTCCGGCGCCGAGAGCGATGCGGATGCCCAGCTCTTTTTGCCGGCCGGTGGCGCGGGCTAAAAGTAAACCGGCTACGTTGGCACAGGCCATCATGAGAACGAATCCCACTGCGGTCATCATCAGAGCCAATCCGTTGCGAATACCGAAGTTGTAGACCAGGAAATCGGGCAAAGTACGCACTGCAGCGCTCCAACCTTTTTCGGTTTCGGGAAAGTCTTGCTCGGAGCGGCGCGCCAAGTTGCTTATCTCCAAGCGGGCTTGCTGAAGGGTTAAGCCGGGTTTTAATCTCGCGAACACATGCAAGTCGTGATCTTTTCGCGCTGAGGTGGCTCGGTCCGCAACTGTCAACGTCAGGGGAGTCCAGACTTGCGGTGTGAAACCCAATAAACGAAAACTGGCAGGCATCACACCGATCACTACATAGTTTTCACGGTTTAAGCGGATGGTGCTGTCGATGAGTGCAGGGCTCGAACCGAAACGTCGCTGCCAAAGTTCGTGGCTCAGGATAACGACGTGATCACGCCCGGGTTGATCTTCTCCTTCGGAAAAGGTGCGTCCGAGGTAGGCGGCCACTCCCAGCACGTCGAAATAATTCGCCGAGACGGCAGCGGAAGGAAGGGCCTGAGGTTTGCCCTGCGCGGCGGTCAAACTGACAGTGCGGTACTCGTCTGCGGCAGAAATATCAGAGAAAACATCGTTGGCTTCGCGCCACGCAAAGTAATTTGGCGCAGAAACAGGATTCGCGTCGGGGAGGAATCCTCGAGCAGGATTAATGGAAGTAATCACGACCACGCGATCTGGTTCGTGGACCACCGGACGCCGCAGCAGAAAGGCGCTAACGAGACTGAACATCGTGGCATTCACGGCGATGCCGAGAGCCAAGGTGATGACGACGGCGATTGTAAATCCGGGATTTTTGAACAATGCGCGTATGGCGTAGCGCAAATCTTGAAAGAAGACTTCCAGGCCGGGTAGTCCGCGAGCGTCGCGATGCTGTTCGATGGCTTGCTGTTTTCCGCCGAAATGGATCAGTGCCTGACGCCGAGCTTCCTCAGGGGATAAGCCGCTCTGCAGGTTTTCTTCGATGGCCAATTCGAGGTGCGCGGCCAATTCGGCGTCCAGGTCGTGGTCCAGTTTGCCGCGGCGAAAAATAGAGGTGACCCGGTGGAAAAATTGCAGCAGCCAGTCAATCATTGCTCGCCACCTTCCTGCATCCCGAGGACTCTACTCATGACGCTGGCTAGTCTTTGCCAGTTCACGGCGTCCTCAGAAAGTTGTTTGCGTCCTTTTTTGGTAATGGAATAAAACTTGGCCTTGCGGTTGTTGGACGAAACGCCCCAGGCGCTGGAGATCCATCCGCGCTGCTGCAACCTGACGAGCGACGCGTAGATGGTTCCTTGATTCAGAAAAACTTTATCGCCGCTGACCTGCTCGATGCGACGCGCGATGCCGTAGCCGTGCAGCGGGCCCATGGCGGTGAGGGTCTGAAGGACCATAAGGTCCAAGGTGCCTTGTAGGAGATCGAGTTTGGCTGCGGTCATGTGGCTCCTGTGGTATGACCACAAGTGTGCCACAACTTCGTGTGGGAATACCACAGGAACTATCTATCCCACCTATGTGATTGCATAACAATGTCGGCTCCTCGAAAAGATTACGAACGAGCCGTGGTCGTCGAAGCAAAGCTCCAAGATGAGCAAGGAAGCCACTCTTAAGGAGTGAGTTAACAACGCTGCCCGATTGGAAGCGACAGCCAAGACAGAGATCGTTTAAACCGGAAAGGCTTGTTCCACTCCTGCCAGTGGCACGTCCACTTGAATAAACCAGCCATAGTTTTGAGAAATCGAGAGCGAGCGGAAGAAAACTTGCCGTTTTGAAATAATGATTGGACTCCCGGCAGAGCCGCTGGTGACCTGTGGGATGATCGGTACCTAAAATGCATTTCCTACTGGGTTCCGCGCTGTCCCGGCCAAGAAGCTGGCGCACTGAAGTCGTATATACAAACTATGTGCGCAAAGAGTATCGTTCCTGTCCGGGGGCTTTTTTGTGGGTTTAAGGGAAGGCATTGCGAATCACTATTCGGCTTTAGGACTGAGGGGCGTATTGCTTGCCGTGCGGACCAGAGTTGTTCCGCGCTTGCGCGAGGCGGCCATCCGCCATTCGAGGATCGAGCATCCGGTTCACTTGCGAATCAGGACTTCCGACGTTCCCGTCTTCAAGCAGATCATTGTGAACCGGGAATACGACTTCGGCTTTCCGCTCCCCGAAAATGCAGTCATCATCGACGCGGGCGCAAACATCGGCATGGCTTCCGTCTACTTCGCCAATGAATTCCCCACCGCGCACATCATTGCTCTCGAACCTGATACTTCGAACTTCGCCATGCTCGAAAAGAACGTGCGACCCTATCCGCAAATCCGTCCCATTAACACTGCGTTGTGGGAGAAGTCGATCAGTATGCGCATTACCCATCAGGAGTGGGGCACGGCTGGACGCACCTGCGAGCCTGACGAAAGCGGAACGATCTGCGCCATCACCATCGCGGAGTTGTGCGATAGATTTGAAATTGACCATATCGATCTGCTCAAGGTCGACATTGAAGGAGCGGAGAAAGGTATCTTTGAAAACTCCAGCGAATGGATCGGCAAAGTGGACCGTATTGTGATCGAACTGCATGACCGATGCATTCAAGGCTGCTCCGAATCCTTCTTCGGGGCTACGCGGGATTTCTCTCATCAACGTCGTGGCGAATACACTCATTCTTGGCGAACGGTTACGGCTTGATGGCAATTTGACAAGCCTGCATAGTATGCAGGTGGGCGAAAATCTGAGACAAAGCATTCGACCAGAGCAGGGGGATTTTCAGGTCCGTTTTTCGCGAAAGCTTTGGCTCCAGGTTATCCGGCATCAATGTGCGGAATTACTCCGAGCTCCACCCATCAACGTTTACCCATTGCTGCATCGCAACGCGGCTTTCATGGCTATGCCCAGTATTTACAATTTTTTGACAATTTAGAGATGGCCTAATGACATTCCAATCCACCGCCCATCGGTACTCTCAGCGCCTCAAACTCGAACGCTGAACTATCGTTCGAGCTCGCGACATCGTCCCCAAAAACGATCCGCCAAATGCTTACCTCGCGCTGCGGTCATCCGAGAAGGGAGAATCCATGAATCGCGATTTTGCCTGCAGAAAACCAATCACCGTTTCACAATTCTTTGCCAAAGAAATGAAGTTGAGTCTTCTATTGATGCCATTTACCACCGCGGTCCTACTCTGGGTACTTTGCGCGGCTCTATTGAAGGCGCAGGAGGAGCCATTTCTTCCCGGGCCTGTTCGGGTTGTATCGACGGTGCCGGCCAATGGGGATTTGAATCCGTACGGCGTGGCTTTCGTGCCAGGTCAATTCCCCGCGGGCGGGACGATCAACCCCGGTGACGTTCTGGTTTCGAATTTCAATGCCAGTACGAATCTCCAGGGAAGCGGTACAACGATCGTCGATGTGCCGTCAAACGCGCCGGTAACGCTGTTTTTCCAAGGGACGACTCCACTCGGATTGACCACCGCGCTGAACGTTCTGCAAAAGGGTTTCGTCCTGGTTGGTAACTTCCCGTCTCCTGACGGGACTTGCGGGAGCGCCACAGCGGGTTCGATTCTAGTGATCGACAAGAACGGACATCTGGTTTCGACCATTACAGAAAGGGTTCAAGGACCGTGGGATTCTGCACTGTTCGACGAGGGAAGCACGGCAAAATTGTTCGTTGCCAACGCCTTGAGCGGGGCGGTTGTGCGTTACGACCTAAACGTCAGCAACTCGAGGGTGGCCGTGAAAAAAGCGACGCAAATTGCATCCGGCTACCTGCATAATTGCGACCCAGTCACATTTGTCGACGCGCCTACAGGGCTGGTCTACGATCCTTCGAAAAACGTCCTCTACGTGGCTTCATCCGCGGACAATGCTGTGTATGCCGTGAGTGACGCCGCGGATCGAAACCATGATGGAGGCATCGGCTCATTAATTTACGAAGACCCGAAACACTTGCACGGTGCGCTTGGATTGGCGATGTCGCCAAACGGCCATTTATTGGTCACCAACAACGATTCGATCAACCCCGATCCCTTGCAACCCAGTGAGCTCGTCGAGTTCACCGCGGAGGGGCAGTTTGTCAAACAGATATCCCTCGATCCAAGTCCTGGGGGGTCATTCGGACTAGCCGTGGAAACGGTTAATAGAAATACTGCAAAGCTCGCCGCGGTGGACGATAGCGTCAACCTTTTCCTGATTTGGACATTGACGGCACCGGAATAAACCGTTTGCCAAACCCTAGATGCTAACTGACTGAAAGATTGGGCTTCCCGGCCATTTCGTCACTCTTGGCAGAAGAGCGCTTTCCGGCGATCTGGTTACCTACGAAAAAACTCTTAGACCTGCGGGCCTTGCTGCGACATCGCCATCAGTGGGTGGGCTAAGGGTCAAGATACAAAATGCGTTGCAGGCGATGTATGCGAAATTCGAGACGGAGTGTTCAGCCGGTCGTGGGGAAGCTATTCCGACTCACATAATACAGTTGAGGAACACGGTGTGACTTCCAGCCCGCGTCGTTTTAGGGGCATACCAGGAACATACCAGGAATTACAAATGACCGGTTTTGGACCGGGGCATTACGCGAATTACGTCCTCGATGGTTAATCCGGCCTGTCCCCAGAAGAACCAGCACTCATCCGGGGTTGAAAGAAGCCCGAATTTAATTAGATATTTCGCCGGGGGCCGTTTATTGTCGGACTCCCACCGTGAGATCGACATTGCAGAAGCACCGACACGTTTGCCAAGTTCCAATTGACTTATTTCCAGAGAAGCCCGAAGTGCGATAATTCTCCTTCCGAGATTCGGCTTTGACAATTCACGAACGGAAGTTTTATCGGGCTTGGACGCCATCTAGCCCTCACGAAACCACGTGAGGATGCTACTCCTAGAAGGCCCAAGTCACGAAATGTGACAGTGTCAGCGATTGAGTGGCCTGGGAACCTCGCTGGAGGAGGTTGCAATGTCCGATGAAGAGTGGGTCAAAACACTTGCCGACGGCAGGCACGTTAAATTCACCTATCAAGAATTGCCAGTGGACAGTGCATTTATCACCGCGCAAGTCGCGGGAAACGAGGTCGTCTACTCGGTCGTCCTAACCAAAACAAAAAACCCGCTTAGCCGGGACGATGTTGAAAGTCATTTTGCCGGCGAGCTTTCAAAAAAGTAGCCCGCTGATTATAGGCCGGGGGGTGCGAGGCCTCCGGGAATATTGGGCGGGAGCTTATCGATGATCTCCTCGGAGAGGCCGAACTCTTCGATGAGAGACGCTTTGCGTTGGGCTTCGGTAGGTTCGGTTTTGCTTAGGGTGCCGTCCGCGGCGAGGTGAAATTGGCTCTTGCGACCCATGGTGATGATGGAGTCGGGGAGATGACGGCAGATGAAGATGGCGTCATTGAAAAAGCCGACTGTTTTGGTCCTATCGTAACGAGCCATGAAGAGTGGATGATCGACGGGGTCGTATTCGGGCTCCGGGCGGAACGGCAATGGTTGTTCACGGTTAAAGCCAGGGTAGGTAATGATCTCGAAGCCGCTCTCAATGGGTACGGCGCTGATGTCGTGGATGCCGTTACCGGTTGACGAAGGCTTGCCGGAAATCAAGGGAAGAACTTTGAACGAAGCCATCCAGGCGTCGACCAGATAATTGATTCCGTCCAGAGTTACTATGACTGATCCGTGATTGGCGCCTCGGGGGTAGCCCTCGACGATCACCGAGCCGACCATACGGCGGGCGTCAAAACCGAGCGCATGCGCGAGAGAGTACATTGCTCCATTGATGGGCCAGCAGGTGCCGCCAGTGCTGTGCTGCAGCCAGTTGTTGAAAAACTCGCTGGGATCTCCGCCGGGGAGCGGAGTGGTTTGAGGACCGGCGAACCAGATGCGCTTTTGGAAGTTGTCGAACGGGATGTTGGCGGATATGGCCGCGTAGAGGGTGTTTAATCCAGCCAGGTCGAGCGCTGGGCGTTGATGCAGGCCGAGTTTGGTGAGCACGCGTTCGACGAGCGCGGGAGCGAGGGTTGGCTCTGAGATGACGGAGAAACTGCCGCTAGTTGTCATTGGTTTAATTCCATGTTCAAGCCCATGCGCCGCAATAAATCCTGGAAGCGCGGTTCGGCGCGCAGTGAATCGTAGGTTGGGTCCGCGATAATGCCTGGACCTATTTGCAGCGAGCGGTCTTCGTAAGCCGCGTTTAACGATTCGAGCGCTTGTTCCTTTTCGCCGAGGCCAGCGTAGACACTGGCCATAAACCTCGGTGAAAGATATTTTTGTTCCGAGAGTTTCTGCAACAGATCACGAACGTTTTGTGCCTCGGCTTTTTTACCGGCGACGGCATAGACGTACCCAAGAGCGGAAATTGCGTACGGGCTGGCAGAAACAGGCGTGACTGCTTCTTCGCAACTCACGACGGCTTCTTTGTACATGCCCTTTTCGAGATAGGCCAGGCCGAGATACTCTCGCGTCAGGACGAACGTGGGGTCCATCTCGCGGGTCTTCTGCAGTTGCTCGATGGCCAAATCATACTGTCGGGCCAGGTAGTATGCCAATCCCAGATTTCTATTAACGGGGAGCGAGAGCGGGTCAAGTTGCAGTGCGCGACGGTGCTCGGCGATGGATTCTTCAAAGTGTCCAGTTCTCCACAGAGCGTAGCCATACCATTGGTGAGCCGTCGCATAATTCGGATTTAGCGCGATAGCGCGCTGAAATTCTTTTTCCGAGCCTGCCCAGTCCCAGGTGTAGTCCGATTTGATAAATCCCAGCGAAACGTGAGCTTCCGAGAGAGTGTCATCAAGTTCGAGGGCCTTAAGAACGGTATCGTTGGCCTGCGAATAACCAATTTTGGGCGGCAAGAAACCGTAATTGGCATGCATGCTGTAACAGTCGGCTAATCCACAATAAGCCAAAGCGTAAGCGGGATCTTTTGAGATGGCTTGCTGAAAACATTCAATACCTTTGTTAATGCCGTCCTCACTTCTTTTGTTCGCCCAGTAGCGGCCCTGGAGATAGCCGCGGTAGGCTTCGGGGTTGGTGGTATAGGTCCTGGCGAGGCTCTTCTCTTCCTGCCCGGTCAAACGCAGGCGCAACGCTTTGGTGATTTCCCTGGCGATTTTTTCCTGCAGGGCGAAGATGTCTGCCGGCTTACGGCTGTACTGCTGGCCCCAGATGTGGCTGCTGTCCGTGGCGTCGATGAGCTCTGCGCTGATGGCCAGATTGCCGCCGAGCTGCGTGACGCGGCCTTTCAAGACGGTTCGAACTCCGAGCTCTCGCCCTACTGTTTGTGCATCAGTGTCTTTGCCTTTGTAGCGGAAGGCGGAGTCGCGGGACATCACTTTCAAATTGGGCAAACGGGACAAGCTGTTGATAAGGCTCTCGGTGATGCCGTCGCTAAGGTACTCCGCGTTTGGATCCGCACTGCCGTTCACAAAGGGCAAAACTGCCAGGCGGCCGCGCCACCAAGGGTGAGTGGCGTCTTCGGCGATTTGAGATTGCGCGCTTGGCGCTGGTAGAGGAGCAGCGATTTCGCCCAAAGATGCTGTTGCAGCCGCCCGCAGACCGGAATCGATCTCACGCTTGAGGCGTTTGAGATCGGTTCGCAGATCCGCCGCGGACTGATAGCGCAAGCCACGGTCTTTTTCCAAAGCCTTGTGAATGATCTCTTCCAGTTTCGGCGGGACCTTTGCATTTGCGCGCGCGGGAGGAACGGGCTCGCGATTTAGTATGGCGTCGAAAACCACGGCGGGGGTGTCACCACGGAAAGGAAGTACACCTGCGGCCATTTCGTACAGCACGACGCCGAAGGAGAACAAATCGGTTTGCAAGTTTAATTCTGCTCCGCGGGCTTGCTCGGGGGACATATAGCTAACCGTTCCCAGAGCGCTTCCCGAACTGGTCAGGTGATCGGGATCCACGTGCTGTGAGGCTAATGTTTCGCCATCGACAACGGGATTTTTCGCGAAGTTCATCTTGGCAAGACCGAAATCCAGAATCTTGGCGTGACCGCGCTCAGTGACAAATATGTTGGCAGGCTTAATGTCTCTGTGGACGATGCCCTTCGAGTGCGCCGCATCCAAAGCGTCGGCAATTTCTATGAACAGGTTGAACAGGTTCTCTAATTCCATGGGCCGGCCGGCAATGCTGTGCTTTAAAGTTTGGCCTTCGAGATACTCCATGGCGATGAAGGCTCTGCCGTCTTGTTCACCGATATCGTAGATGGTGCAAATGTTTTGATGATTCAGGGCCGAAGCGGCTTGTGCTTCGCGCTGGAAACGAGCTAAGGCCTGCGGGTCTCTGGCCATGTCATCCGGGAGGAATTTGAGAGCGACGAAACGCCGAAGGCGGGTGTCTTTGGCCTTGTAGACCACGCCCATACCGCCACCACCAAGGCGCTCTGTGATGTGGTAATGCGAGATGGTCTGTCCGATTAGGGAAGAGAAATCCGCCATTTAGCAGACATCTTAGGTTGCGGCAGAAGCGCAAGTCAACGAATCAGGGCGAATCGCCGAGTAAGAGAGGATTTCCAATCGTGAGTTGATTCGAAATCAATCACGAATGCAAAAACCGGTTCGAATTGCCGCGACGATGGCTGTCAAGTTCGATTTGCTTGGGAGACTTTAGCTAACATCGATGCCCGGCAGCTACAACAATACGGCAAGGCACTTAGGCCACCGCAGCATGCTTCTCAGGGCACATTTCTCGGGCGTTTAATGCCAAAGTGATGAGTTCATCGTCCACCGAAAAGACCGCATCCACGCCGTGAGATAAGGCTTTTTTTTCGATTTCAACGCCCGGAGTGGTGGTCATAAAAAAAAGAGGAACATGCGGCATTGATTTCTTAAAACTATCGGTGACTTTGAAGTCATGGACGCCATTGGCTACCATTATGGCTACATCAGGCAGCAATTTGTCGGCTTTCCGGGTAGCGGCGACGTTCGGGGCCGCGGTACCACACACTTGAAAATTCTCTTGTTGATTGAAAAATTTGCCCAGCTTCTCGCAGAACGCAGAATCATCACAAACCAGGAATACGCGGATCATGAGGGCCTCCTTAAAATTAGGCAGCCGAATCAGCCGAAGCGGTTCGGCCGAAATCGCTTCGGATTCCAAGCGATTCAGCTGATGTTGATGTGGTCCGACGGCTTTTCCCAGGAGGACGCCTGCGGGGCAAAGCTGTTGTTGGGCTTATAGGTCCCCTTCAAGAGGCGCGCAATTCCCAATAATACGTACGGATAATTACGTTTTCGATTATGATGTAGATACGTATCTAGTACGTACTCAAACGGTTAAAGGTTGGACTCAGATGGGAAATGTTAAACCGCGAGTGAAATCTTCAGATGTGCTGCTCTCGAATGTGCATGGAGCGATGGGTCCACTGCTGCCGGCGCTTTTCGAGTCACCAGTCATGGGGGTGGCGCTGCTCGATGGGCAGTTTCGTTTTCAGGCGATCAATGGGGCATTGGCGGCAATGAACGGCTTTCCAGTTTCGAGCCATATCGGGAAGAAGCTTCGCTTTGTCCTGGGCAGTTCCGCAGCGACGGTAGAAGGAATTGTGCGGCAGGTTCTTGATACTGGCGAGCCGATCTATAACCTGGAGGTGAAGGCAAAGCTGCCGACCAGGCTGGAGGTTGGACACTGGGTGGAGACTTATCTTCCGATTCGGGATGTGGAAAATCGCGTCACGCAGGTCGCTGCGTTTGTAGTGGAACTGACTGGATTTAAGAATTTTGAAGTGTCTCTGAATCACATCATAGGGAATCTGCTGCACGTGAGCGCAGGCTTAAACACGGAATTGCAGTTCTTTGCCACCAGCGGGCATTCCTCGGATGGAAGCGCTGGGTTGCTTCCGCGAGCGATCGAGTTGATTGACGATAGTATTGGGTATGCAAAAAGCATTAGCGGCCTATCGCGCCGGTATATTTCCGCCGATGTTCCCGGCGTGCAAGCCGGAGTGAACAAGGCTGATACGACTATAAAGGCCAGCGGTGAAGACTGGCGTCGAATGTTATCGGCGCGAGAACACGAAGCATTGAAGTTGTTGGCGGATTGTAAAAGCAACAAAGAAATCGCCAGCGAAATGAACATCAGCGTCAGGACCGCGGAAACATATCGCGCACGAGTGATGATGAAGCTGGAGCTCCCGTCCATAGGCCATTTGGTTCGCTTCGCGGTGCGAAACAATATTATAAAGGCGTAGAAAAGAGTACTCTCCGGGCCAGCCCAGGCCCTCCGGCAGGAACTTCACGGCGGCGAAATGGGCCTCAGTTCCCCCAATACAGACCAACACGCGTAGAATGGCGGCACGAGGTGTGTGATGCCCGTGGAAGAAAATGAAATTGATAAGCTCTGGTTAATGCGTTTGAGGGACGAATAAATCTTGCAGTCAGGTTTTGGGGGCCAGACCGAATGTAAAAGGAGAGATGCAATGACTAGACTGGGGGTCACACTAGTATCTGTTTTAATTTTTGTCGGGGTAGTGTTGATTGCTTGCGCGAAACCCTACCACGAAGAAAACGAACGCTACGTTTTCGTGTCCACAAATATTAACTTGCCGTACTGGCAGGAGGCGCAGGCGGGTTTTTTGGATGCGGCCAAAACGTTGGGGGTAAAGGGTGAACTCACCGGTCCCACAACATACGACCCGAATGGAGAAGTAGGAATTTTCCGGCAGGTGGTGGAACAGAACCCGGCAGGAATCTGCCTTTCGGCGGCGAGGCCTGAAATTTTTCAGGGAGACATTGACAAGGCGGTGGCCCAGGGCATCCCGGTGATCTGCGTGGATTCGGATGTGCCAGATTCAAAACGCGTCATGTACATTGGAACGGATAATTTCAAGGCCGGCCGAGAGAGCGTGAAACGGTTCGCCACTCTCGTCTCGCATCAAGGGAATTTTGCGGTCGTCACCATTCCGGGACAGCGCAACATGGATGATCGATTGGCGGGCGTGGCGGACGCGCTAAAGAACTTTCCAGCTCTTAAACTTACCAAGATTCTCGACGACAAGGGGGATGCGCGAAGCGCGTTTGATCAAGTTTCTGCGCTACTGCAGCAAAAAGAAAAAGTAGCCGGAATTATTTGCCTGGAGGCCACCGGAGGATCCGGCGCTGCCGAAGCGATGCACCGCCTGAACATGGAAGGCAAGCTGCCGATCGTGGCCTTCGATAACGATCCGGAGACGCTGGACTGGATCGACCGTGGGGTCATTAGCGCAACGATCACGCAAAAGCCCTATGTCATGAGTTACTACGGGCTGAAATTTCTCGACGACTTACACCACAACGCGGTACATCAGTTTAAAGACTGGCGCACCGCGCTAGCCGCGCCTACGCCAACTTCCGTGGACACCGGCACGGTGATAGTCGATAAGAATAATCTTAAGACTTATCGCGAGGCTCTGGCCGAGCATCCTAAGGGGCTGTAGGGGCCAACTGTTAGATTGATGTCATAACAATGCCGGCGTCGCGACGGCCCGAGGAGGAACGCGACTCACGGCAGTAAACTGAGTGGCTCAATTGACTTGGCTGAACGGCCCTCCTAAGATGTGCTGTCCTTAAGTCATGATCGGCCAAACCATCGCTCATTACCGGATTATTGAGAAGCTTGGTGGCGGCGGGATGGGCGTGGTCTATAAGGCGGAAGACACCCGTCTAGGCCGCTTCGTGGCTTTGAAGTTCCTGCCAGAAAATGTGGCGCAAGATCCACAAAGTTTGGAACGTTTTCGTCGCGAGGCTCGCGCGGCGTCCGCTCTGAACCATCCGAACATCTGCACGATTTATGAAATTAATGAGAGTGAAAGCCAGACGTTCATCGCCATGGAATTGCTGGAGGGCATCACCCTCAAGCATCTGATTTCTGGCCAGCCGATGGAAATCGAGACGGTTCTGGAGCTGGGCATACAGATCGCCGCGGCTCTGGATGTCGCCCATAGCAAAGGCATCGTGCACCGAGACATCAAGCCGGCGAATATTTTTGTTACCAAGCACGGTCAAGCCAAAGTTCTGGATTTTGGGCTCGCGAAGCTCACCATCAACGAGGTTGGCGGCGCCACCTCCGCACCAACTTTAACCATGGAAGAAAATCTGACCAGTCCTGGCACCGCGATTGGAACGGTTGCGTACATGAGTCCGGAACAGGTGCGCGGAAAAGAATTGGACGGCCGCACCGATCTGTTTTCTTTCGGCGCCGTGCTTTATGAAATGTGCACCGGGTCACTGCCTTTTCAAGGCGAGACTTCGGGAGTGATTTTCGAAGCGATTCTCAACCGCGCGCCGGTCGCGCCAGTTCGCTTGAATTCGAGAGTTCCTGCCAGGCTCGAGGAGATCATCAACAAGGCTCTTGAAAAAGATCGCGAAATTCGCTGCCAGTCGGCTGCCGAACTGAAAGCGGATTTGAAGCGGCTGCAGCGCGACTCCATCTCCGGAACCGCGGCGCACGTGACGGCAACCGTGGCGCGCGAGCGTAGTTCGAAGAAATGGCAAATCGGGGTGGTCCTGGTTGCGGTCGTCATGATTGGTGCGCTCTCGGCATGGTTTTTCTCGCATCGCGAGACGCAATCAAAAGTCACTCAAGCTGCTTTGCCGGTTCCACGGCGCTTGACGTCGAACCCCACCGAGAATCCCATTACTGTATCGGCGATCTCTCCCGACGGAAAGTACTTGGCGTACTCCGACCGGACTGGCACTTACTTACGGCTCATGTCCACGGGAGAGATGCACTCGTTGTTGCCAATGAAGTACGACGTCCAATACTTGAGCTGGTTTCCAGATAGCACCCGGTTGGTGCTTGCGTGGCCGCCGTCACCGGCCGCCAAGATGGGCTTGTGGGTAATGCCCATTGTGGGAGGAAACCCGCGACAGCTCAGTGATGAGGGTTGGTCCGGCGCGGTATCGCCCGACGGCTCACAAATCACGTTTCTGAAATCTGCGGCCTATGGGCAAAGCGGCTTGGAAATTTGGATCATGCGGTCGGACGGTTCTGATCAACGAAAAATCGTTTCCGACCCCGACGGCAGTATAGCGTTTTCCTCACCGACGTGGTCCCAGGATGGACGCTGGATCGCCTATGACAAATTTCGGTCAGGAAATTTCGGCAATGAAGCGTGGGTCGAACTTTTCAATCTGGAGCTAGGGAGCAAAAGCCCAGTGGTCAATCAGCCTCTGCTCGGATGGGGCCTCGTTTGGCTGCCCGATGGGCGGCTGATTTATGCTGTTTCCGACCCGCCGCCGGCTCAGAACACTTCAAACTTCTGGAGCACGGTTGTGGACACCGCGACTGGCCGTCCCTCCGGCGCTCCCGTAAAGCTAACTAGCGGCGAAGCCTTTGTAGTCCTGCCTAGCGCCGCTACAGACGGAAAAATCTCTTTCAGCAGGTGCAAAGTGCAACTTGACGTGTATGTCGCCGAATTTTTTGCCAAAGGACCGCGGATATCGACGCCGCGACGACTTACCTTGAATGACGCCGACGACTTGCCCTTTGACTGGACCGTCGACAACAAATCAGTTTTGTTCCTCTCCAACAGAACTGGCGGTAACAGCATTTTTGACATTTTCAGGCAGCGAATTGACGAAAATTCCGCGGAAGTGCTGGTCTCTGGTCCAGATCAAAAAGGAGTTGCGCGTCTCAATTCCGACGGCACGCAGATCATTTATTTGTTGCCGCCCGATTTGCCCGGCGTCACGTCGCAGGTACGGCCCGGGATGCAACCGAAGGCGCAAACGGTTCGTCTGCTGCGAGCGCCCGTCCAGGGAGGACCATCGCAAGTAATATTGGAGGGCCCCGACATCGTCAATTTCGAATGTGCCCGAGCTCCGGCAAACGTTTGTGTTCTGAGCCGATCGGAATCGAAGTTTTTTGTTTTTGCGGTATTTGATCCGGTGAAAGGCACCCAGCGAGAAGTCGCGCGGCTGGAACAAAAGGCCAGTGGCTGGAGCTGGGGCCTTTCGCCCGACGGAACAACGCTCGCGGCCACCCTATTGGGGGGAACAGATCGCCAGATTCATCTGATCTCACTCACTGGCCAAGCTCCTCGCACGATCACCCTGAAAGATTGGGAGAATCTGCTAACCCTCGATTGGGCCGCGGACAGCAAAGGTTTTTTCATTTCCTGCAACCCGGCTGGCGACCTTTCCACGCTGCTGTACGTAGACCTGGCCGGTAAGGCTCATTCACTCTGGCAAGTGAAAAACTACCAATCTGCGTGGGCGATTCCTTCACACGATGGTAAGTACGTTGCAATTTCCGCGCCGACGATGGAGTGCAATGTTTGGATGGTGGAAAATTTTTGAGGTCCGCAGCGTCGCTCAAATAGTGTTTGTATGAACCCACCAAAACCTTTTCTTTTGGTCAGCGGCGCGGTACTGGTGGCGCTTGGATTGTACGGCGTGCGGTTGATTTGGCATGGCTTTAGTACTGCGGACCAGCCGTCGTTTTTAGAAACTGTGGTGGCGCGCACGGCGCGCAACCTGTCGATCCCGCGCAATTTCCGACTGGAAAAGAACCCGTGGATCAGTACGGCAGACGTTCTTAAAGATGCGCGGGAGAGTTTTTTGGATCGCTGCGCGGTTTGCCACGGGCCCGATGGCTCCGGGCAAACACAAGTCGGCAACAATCTTTATCCCAAAGTGCCAGACTTGCGCTCGCCGCGAACGCAGCGGCTTACGGATGGGGAGATCCGTTACATCATTCGCAATGGCGTGCGTTTGACGGGTATGCCGGGCTGGGCTAAGCCGCACGATGAGCAGAGCGATGATAGCTGGAAGCTGGTGCTGCTCATCCGCGGTCTGGGGTTGCCTAGCAAGGAACAACAGCGGGAACAGGTATCCACAGCAAATTCGGCGCGTTACGTTGGCTCGCAATCGTGCGAGAAGTGTCACGCGCAAATTTACGAACACTGGCGGAAGACGCCGATGGCCAATGTGGTGCGTGATCCGCGGGAACATCCCGAGGCGATCATTCCTGATCTTTCGACGAATACCATTGCCAAGTTCACAAAGGACGATATCGCGCTGGTTTACGGCAGCATTTGGAAGCAGCGGTACTTCACGAAGCGAGGCGACGACTATTTTCCGGAGCCGGCGCAATGGGACATTACCGGGCACGTCTGGAGAAAGTATTTCGTGGCCAAAGGGACGGATTGGTGGGAGCCGTTCTACCCGCCAGACAATATGCAGCGGCCCACTGGACCGACCTGTGACGGTTGCCATTCCGTGGATTACAACATCCACACGAAACAGGTGGCGGAGTGGAATGTCGGATGCGAGAAATGCCACGGCCCGGGAAGTGAGCACCTCGAGCATCCAACTCGCATAAACATTTTGAATCCTGCGCGAATCGATTATGTCCAGGCCAGTGATACGTGCATCCAGTGCCATTCGCAAGGGCAGCCTCCGGGGAGTCCCATCGAAGGCAAATATTACGACTGGCCGGTTGGCTATCATGTCGGTTTGCACTTACAGGATTTTTGGCAACTGGAAGAGCACACGCTGGGCGAGACGACCTTCACGCACTTCCCCGACGGCACCGCGCACAAAAATCGGATGCAAGGGAATGATTTTGTGCAGAGCGTGATGTACCGGCGCGGGGTGACGTGCTTTAGCTGCCACGACACGCACGGCACGGACAATTATGCGCAATTGCGAAAACCGGCCGACCAATTATGCCTGGATTGTCACGGGCCGCTTTCGTTGAACGGGCCGCGCACCGGCACGCTGGAAGAGCATACGCATCACAACAAAGGTTCGGCGGGTAGCAGTTGCATTGCTTGCCACATGCCAAAAATCGCCACGACCATAGCGGACGTCAAGGTGCGTTCGCATACATTTGCGTTTATAACACCGGCGATGACGGACAAATATAGAATTCCTAATCCTTGTACCACGTGCCACGCGGACAAGACTACCGCTTGGGCCACAGAGGAATTACGACGCTGGCCGGAGCGCTCGGCGTGGCGCATGGATTGATCCGTGGACCCGAGAGACCGTTCTAATTCCGAGAGCGAACAAAGCGAGTTCATCGTTAAGAGCATCTTCGTGCTAAAATCCAGCTGCCATGGCTGTAGATGACGGCTTCTCGTATTGCCTCCGTATGGAAAGCCAGCTGTTAGCAAACCAACAATAGAATCTGACATTACAAAGGGCTTTCTCCGACCGCACGAACGTCGCTTAGCAAAAGGCGATTCGCATCCGACAGCGAATCAAACTTGACGTCTTGAGCGGAGCAGCCTTTAGGAAGGCTTATCCATGGACGGCGATGCCAAAGACGCAAGAGCGTTCCCGCCACTCGGACCGGCAATCAAGGTTCTGATGGTATGGCCGAGTTTTCCTGCCTCGTTTTGGAGCCTTGGCGAAATGATGCAAATAGTTCCGGAGCGCGCGCTGGTGCCTCCTCTCGGGCTGATCACGGTGGCCGCGCTCTGTCCGGCGCACTGGAAAATTGGTTTAGTCGACCTGGCATTTCAAGAGTTGCGGGATGAGGACATCCTGTGGGCCGACCTGGTGATGGTGAGCGCGATGGCGGTCCAGCGCAAAGGCGTCCAGCTGACACTCGAACGCGCTTCCAAGTTGAATCGGCGGACGATGATAGGAGGTCCCTACGCCAGCAGCGATCCGGACGCACTGCTGCCGCTTGCTGACCATGTAGTCGTCGGTGAGCCGGATGAAATGTTCGCGGAGATTGCACTGGATCTGGAGCGTGGCTCCGCTCGCAGGCTTTATCATATTGCGGAAAAGCCCGATGTCAGCCGCACCCCGGTGCCGCGCTTTGACCTGTTGGCATTGAACAAATACACGTTCATGTCCGTACAATTTTCGCGAGGCTGCCCATTCACCTGCGAGTTTTGCGACATCATCACCATCTACGGCCGCCGCCCCAGGACGAAATCTGCGACGCAATTGACCGGAGAACTTGACGCGCTTTTGCGACTGGGCTGGCGGAAAGATGTGTTTGTCGTCGACGATAATTTTATCGGGAATCACAAGGCGGCGCTGGAGCTCGTCCACGAGTTGGAACGGTGGCAGCGCCGCAATGGTTATCCGTTCGGGTTTTTCACCGAAGCTTCGATTGATCTCGCGTCGCGCCCGGCGCTGCTGGACGGGATGGTCAAAGCAAATTTCTGGCGGGTGTTCATCGGAATCGAATCGCCCTCCACGGAATCGTTGAAGGAAACCAAGAAATTCCAGAATCTCCGGCGCGACTTATTGGACAGCATTCACTTTATTCAGCAGCATGGACTATGGGTGATGGGCGGGTTCATCGTCGGTTTTGATAGCGATCCGCCGGATATTTTTGACCGCCAGATTGAATTTGTACAACGTGCGGCGATACCCTGGGCCATGACCGGAATCCTGCAGGCGCCGCCTACCACCCCGCTATATGAACGGATGAAAAAAGATGGCCGGCTGCTTGAAAACAAGCCCGAGCCGAATAACTTTGAATCCCCAAACTTCCGAACCGTGCTGCCCCTTCCCGAACTGCTCGATGGAACGAAGCGCATGCTGCTTGCGCTTTACGACCCACAAACCTTTTATCAACGGGTGCTCGATTCGCTGGAACGCTGGCAGCCTCAGCCGGAACAGAAAGGCTCGGCGATTTCTTTGCGGTATCTGATGAGGGTGCTGCTGAAATCGGTTTGGAAGCAAGGCGTGCTTTCCCGCTATCGTGGAGCTTACTGGCGCTTTATGCGAGGGCTCATGACGCGCTGGGGTCTGCAGCCGCAGAAGAGGCGGCTGGGGTTCGAGTTGGCGCTCTCCGGTCACCACTTCATTCGCTACGCGCGACAAGTCGCGGACGCTCTGGAAACTGAAAGTCGGCAAGCAGTTCAGTTCATTAACCCCGGATTTGTTCCCCAGACGGAAGGACAATCGAGGAATCTGGTTCAGATCAAGGAGACCGAGCTCCGCCAACTGACCGGATAGTGCGTGGTAACGGGTTAATCAGGACTTATTCAGATTCGGGGCAGTACGTAGCTTATGATAACTACATTATTCACAGGCTTAGTCGATTTCTGGCATGCGTTCTTTGGGCCACTCGAACGGGAAAATTTTGCCAGCCTCGTCTGGTGTAATTGTGACGCCAGCAAGTGTTGCAGCTCGGGCCAGAACTGGATCGCGACCGGCTGCAGTATCTTCCGGAGTTGGCAGGATCCGCTCGTCCGGGACGACGCCAATGCCCTCTAGACTTTTACCATCATTCATCACGAGGTCGGCGACCGTTATCATCGCTCCGTATTGAGTGACGTTAATCCTGTCGAGCTGGACCGCATGCACAAAGTACTTCGATACCATTACGGCGCCGCCCGACCGGTCGCCCAAGACGATGCCCCGTTTCTCCAATTGAATAGTTCGTGCAAAGACTTCCGCCGCAGATTTTGATTCACTGTCCACAAGCACGATCAACATGCCCCCAAATGCTTTTTTGCCCGCCGTTTTTGCAATTGTCGGTTTAAGTGGTTCTCGGCCCTTCGTATCGCCAACTTTCACGTCACGATCGAAAAACTCGCCAATTAACCTTTCCATTGATTCCAGATTTCCTCCGGGGTTCCCCCGCAAATCCAGCACGACAGTTTCGTAAGAGTGGGCTCGGCTTGTGATTCTCGTCACGTCATGAGGGTCAATCAGAAAATCCGGTAGCTTCCAAAAAAGAATCCGCTTACTCACTTCGTGGTAACGCGAACGATCGTGTTCGCTGACCTCTCGGTTGGCCCTTGCCCATTCGAGGACATTGCTATGAGTGATCATGATCTGGCCAGGAAGGACTTTCGCCATAGTTACCAATGTTCGTTCAGTAGCGTCCGGAGAGCGCACAGCCAAATGAAACCCGGATTGTGGAAAAACGCGATAGCCATACTCAATGGCGTTGATATTCGCTCGGACGACGGTCATGCCATTAATGGACAACATACGGTCACCTGGCTTCAGGCCTTTTGCCGCCGCGTCGCTTTCCGGACGAACGGCCGTGACGTAACAATCGGAATCCCCGATGGCTTGCATACTAAAACCGTAGTCAACGCCATACGGGCGCGTGGGCGGTCTAAAGCTGGTGTGTGAATCCTTCAATGCCGCGACTGCGCCAGCAATGGTTAGCAACGCTTCATCTTGAGATTTTGCCGCCGCGATTTTCTGTCGTGCTTCATCGAATCTCTTGTTCAGATCCACCCCGTGCATTGTCGGATCGTAATAATGCTCCTTGATGTCAGCCTGTATCTTGTCCAGCATCTCCCGAGCCTGGGCATTGGTGATGGTTGTGTACTTGGTGTCTCGCGCATGGGATTGACTCGCTGCGGTCGCTGCCAAAAGCGCTGCAAACAACATCACTGATACAAACAACGACTCTGTATTCACGAACCGGCCGGGCAACAACGGCCGTCGGATCGCCCTTTGATAGCGGCGATGTAGATCGCCCATTTTTCTCTCCTCGTTGCGCAACCAAGGCGAAGCGAATAGTACCACTAGATATATTATTAAAAGTGATCTGCTGCTTCGGGTCTTCGGTAGATTTCTCGTACTTCGGAGCTACCTGCCGATTCCCTGCAGATCGGCCTTGGCCTGCTGCTCGGCGTCTTTTGTGGCGTGCTTGGCGTTGACGTCCGGTTTCAGTTGATGGATGGCCTTGTTCAGACTCTGAGTCTTCTCTCCGTCAGCGACCTTGCAGCCGGACACATCCGCACTGGTGTGCACTCCTGTTACGTCGGCGCGAAGACAATTGAAATCGATTCCCAGATTGTGGCTGGCGTGAAGTGCAGCAAGGCATTCATCCAATGCCGTGAATGGCGCACACGCGTCATTAGCGGTTGCGTTAGCGGCCAAGATTCCCCGGGCTTGCAGGCCGGGGGTAAGCTTTTTCTCTACTTCGCTTCTGCTTCCAAGCGCGTCGGTAGAATTCTTGGAATCTTTCTTGACCCACTTGATCGGATTGAGAGAATGCAAACTGGGCGAGTTATCCTGCGCGGCAGTGCTGGCGCCCACGCCCGCGGGCCCTTGCGCTGCGGACTTCTCTGCTCCCACCGTTAAAGAAATCGAAACACCGAAAATCAGGACTGCGCCAACAAAAAGTGTTTTTTTCATAGGTGCTCCTTTGTTGAAAATATCTTGTAAAAAGATGCGGCCGAAGGTGGCCTCACATCCAGTAGGCCACAGTGCAGTGGCCGCCAGAGCCGCGGCGGGAAGGTACTACTCCAATCGGTCACGTTGTCCCTACGAACAGGTGGGGATGTTGACAGCAACGCGCAACTGACTCGCAGATTGAAAGGAGCGAGTCGCTAGGCGCTAGGACCGGCAATTCGACTCCTGGGGGCTCCGTCACCCGCGCGGTACTGTGAGCGCGCTTAGAACAATCAATGTGGCGAGGGTTGCCAAGTGAAGAATCACGTGCAGAGTATTCGGTCGGATGCCGTTCCGTTCGGGCAGGAAAGCGCGCGTTGCCCCGAACATCAATTGGTAGCGCGCTGCGCGGATTGGCTCGGAGCGAAACAGGTATGGAACCCACCAAGCCTCTAACTCGCCGATGAATAGAAGGCTATAGCTGATCCAGAGCCACCAGAACAGCCACGACGGATAGGCTTCGCCGAGGTGAATAGCACTGGCAGAGAGTCCAATCGCAAAGGGAGTGAGACTGATCAGCGTCCCAACGAGCAATTTGTGGACGGGGTTCGCCATGCGAACCGCCTTAACATCATTAAGCGATCCCAGCGGAATCCAGTCGTGCAAGGCCAGGAACAGCACATGGAAACACTGAAGCGCGAACAACGCGCCGATCGCAACGGAGTGCATGACGGTAACGAGTCTACGGCCAATAAGCTTGATTTCTTCGACCCTAGCTTCCGATTGACGTTAGCGCTTTGACGTTAGCGCTGATCAAACAGTACGATTGAATATTTTCACTCGTGGCGGAGTGCGGCCATGGGATCAATGCGGCTGGCTCTTCGCGCTGGAAGCCAGCAAGCTAGCGTCGCGACGCTCAACAGAATCGCCGGTACACCGATAAAAACTGGAACGTCGACCGGGCCCTTGGTAATCACCCGAACGGAAATTACCAGGGCAAGCACCCAGCCAATCGCCGTGCCCCAGATGATTACACCCAAGTTCTCGCGAATAATTTGCAGGACGACGCGCCCGCTGGTGGCTCCGAACGCCAAGCGCAAGCCTATCTCTTTCGTTCGCCGGGCCACCGCGTAGGAAACGACCGCGTAGATTCCGATGGCCGCGAGGCCGAGCAGAAGCGGCCCGAGGACCGCGAACATGCGCGCGGGAATGCGGCGAAGATAGAGGTTTCGCTCGATGTGTTGGGAGAATGTTCGCACGTCGTAGAGCGGGAGCATGGGATCGACATCGCGGAGAACGGCACGCGCTTCGGAGGTAAGCGCGGTTTCATTTCCTGTGCGGGTCTTCAGGTGAAGCTCGCCTTGCATCGCTGGAACATCCCGGTAGGAGAAATAGATTGCCGGCTGCGCCGGCTCGCCGAAGGAGTTGTAGACCGCGTTGCGAGCGACGCCGATGATCGTGAAACTTCGGGCGCGCGCCTGTAAGCTGCGGCCAATTGCATCCGCACCATTCAGATAGCGACGAACAAATTCTTCATTGACGATGGCTTGTGCGGGCGCGGCTTTATCCTGCATTTCGGCAAAGTCATTTCCTTCAAGGAGCAGGATGCCCATCACCTTGAAGTACCCCGGCGTGACGGTGTTGGTAATGGCTCTGTCCTGCCCCGGCTCGATACGCACACGACCTTCGACCGTGAAAGTCCGCGCCGGAATTCCATGCAAGTCCACTGGAACATTCGTGGCGATGGCAGCGGCTTCGACGTCCGGCAAGGATCGCAGCCGTTCCAGCAGGCGCGCAGCAAATTCGCGTTCGGACGCCTCATTAGGATTCCGTCCGCTCAAGTCGTAAGAGGCCAGCAAAACGCCCTCGGGACGGAATCTCGGATCCGTTTGACGCGCTGAGCGAAAACTCTGCAAGAAGAGCGCGGCCGCGATGAGAACGACCATCGCAAGTCCGACTTCGGCCGCCATCAGAACTTTGCGGGCACGGCTGCGAGGCGGCGTGTTGGAGACTTCGCGAAGCCCCTCTTGCGGATCCAGCCGTGCGAGATGGACGGCCGGCGCCGCGCTGAAAATTAAGCCGCACGCAACACCGAGCAATATCGCGAACGCGAGGGTGAGTCCATCCACTCTGGTCTGAAACTGGATGGGAAATGCGCCAATCATGGGCGCGATGCGCAATGCGGTGGTGCCCCAAACCGCCATGGCTACGCCGAGGCCCGCTCCCAGGAGAGCGAGCAGCATATTTTCCGAGAGCACCAGGCTGACGATCCGCCAGCGTCCCGCGCCCAGCGCCACGCGGACGGCCATCTCGCGCTGCCGGGTGCTGCCACGAGCCAGCATGAGGTTTGCGGTGTTCCCGCAGACCGCCAACAGCAGCAAGAGCATTACACCTTGCAAGATAGCTAGCCCGGTCATCAGCAACCGCTGCGGACCACGCGGCGCCTGCCAGAATGGAAGAATCTCGCCGGTAATTCCGGCATTGGCCTCTGGATAATCTCCCGTAAGCTGAACCATTGCGGTAGTGAATTCGGTCTGTGCTTCCTCGCGAGTCGCGCCCGGCTTTAACATCCCGATCA
This sequence comes from Verrucomicrobiia bacterium, assembly GCA_035482155.1. Taxonomy (GTDB): domain Bacteria; phylum Acidobacteriota; class Terriglobia; order Acidiferrales; family UBA7541; genus Acidiferrum. Next base: position 30,815 of record DATHRB010000040.1, read on the forward strand.
ACGAGAAGGCGCGGCTAGTCCGATCATCGAGGTCGCGCGCTCCGCCGAGCAACGCAGGCGTCATAGTGGCTGGCGCCCACAGTTCGAATTTTAAGGGCGGCATGGTTCCCTGGAATTCCCTGGGCGCGACGCCGATGATCGTAAGGTCGCGCTCGTTAACGCGCAACTTTTGTCCTACAACTTCCGGCGCGCCGCGAAACCGCGTTTGCCAGTAATCATAGGAAATCACAATGACTGGCTCAGTTCCGGGCCGCTCCACTTCCTCCGGTCGAATGAATCGTCCGATGGCAGGCTTCAAGCCCAGTGCAGAAAAATAATTGCCTGAGACGAGTTGCCCGTGCGTGCGCTCGGTCTGACCCTTTTCTCCCACGTTGAACGGGACCATTTCGGATGCCAGGAGATCCCGCAGCGCCGGCAATTGCGTCTGCAAGGCGCGATATTCCAGCCAAGATGCGCCAGGATATCCGCCGGTATCGGTGCGAGGTTCGACCACTAGAAAGCTCGATGCACCACTCACAGCGGGCAAGGGTTCTAAGCGGATGAGCTGAATCCAGGAAAGGATGGTGGTATTCACGCCAATCCCAATGGCCAGCGAAAGGATGATCACAGCCGCAAGCCCAGGCATGCGGGAAATGCTTCGCAGTGCGTTTCGCAAGTCGCCCAGCAGATTCTCGAAAAATGGCAGCCCCCGCTCGGCGCGATAGTCTTGTTTCATGGCTTCAACACTGCCAAACTTGAGCATGGCCTGACGCCGGGCTTCGACGGGCGATAATCCGGCACGGAGATTTTCTTCGGATTGCAGTGCGATATGTTCGGCAATCTCTTCCCTCAATCGTTCTTCCTGTGCGCGCTGGGTCCCCGAGTTGAACAGCCGGTTGAGGAACCGCCTCAGAGATTTCATGACAAATCCTCCGTTTTCACCTCGAAAAAGCGGCCGATGATCGAAGCAGTTTGTTCCCAATCTTTTCTTTCGACCTGCAACTGCTTGCGTCCTTGTTGGGTCAGTCGATAGAAGCGCGCCCGGCGATTATTCTCTGACGCGCCCCACTGGGAGGCGATCGCGCCTTCATGCTCCAGCCTCAACAGCACGGGATACAGAGTTCCTTGATTGACAGCGAGGAGATCTCCGCTGATCTGCTCGATGCGCCGGGCGAGTCCATAGCCGTGCAATGGTCCCAGAACATCGAGGGTCTTGAGGACCATGAGCGCCAAGGTACCTTGCTGCACTTCTGTTTTTTGTTTCATAGCACCGCCGTGTTGGTTCCCAACAGAAGGGTGCCACTTTTCCTTTGGGAAAGCAACAGGTAAGCCGTCGAATAGATCGCGGTGATGCGGCACCCAACCCACAGAGTTACGGCATCTTCCGTTTGGCCCATGTAGGTGTTCCCGCTGACGGAGATGACTATTGGGCCAGCGGTTTCTGTGTGAAGACAAGAACAAATGGCTGCCATGACGCCGTAGCTTGCAACTTGACGATAGTCACTATAATGTTAGGGTAACTATCAAATGCCGCAGTCCGGCGGCCCACCATATTCAGGAGGGAGAACGAGGATGCGCCGCACCAAAACTGCGGTAAGACGAACGGCCTCGCCAGTTTCGGGGAGCGCCAAAGAGTCGCGAACGACAAAAAAAGGGCCCGACCGTGCGAGCATCGGGCGGAGAAATGAGCCCGGTCTTCGTGAGCGCAAGAAGGCGCGTCTCCGCCAGCAGATCGTCGAAACGGCGTTGCATCTTTTCCGCCAACGCGGGTACGAGAACACCCGGATCGACGACATAGTGCAAACTCTGGAAATCAGCCAGCCGACATTTTTTCGTTATTTCCCCAGCAAGGATGCGGTGCTGCGCGAAGTGGGCCGCCGGGCGTTTGCCCGGCAAGCGGATAGCCTGAGGTCTGAACTCGCTGTCAAGGCCACTACCGAGCAGCGCTTGCGGCGGTTTTATGAAACCTTAGGGAATGTAACCGAAGTGGGGCGTCCCCTGTGGCAAGCAGTCATTCTCGCCGGGGCGATGGACCCGGTGCGCTCGCCAGAGTTGCGCGGTGCGGAGGCGGCCACCGTTAGATTGCTTCGTGAAATCATCGCCGAAGGGCAGAAGAATGGGGAGGTGACGATGGATTTTCCGACCGTGCACTTGGCCGAATTTATGGAAGGACTTTTCAACACCGTGGTTCGCCAGTGGGCCGTCAACCTTACGGGACCTCACAAACTCACCGAGCGCGTACATAATGCAGTGGAGTTTTTCTTGCGCGGCGCCAAACCATAGAAATCGTTTCGACCTTGTCTAGTTTACAAAAGTCCGCAAGACTTTCGCGAGCGTACGTCATGCATCCGCGGTGTTTCGAGGTCTAGGCAATGAAAGCAGCGATCCTGCGTGAATTCAAAGCGCCACTTACACTTGAACAGGTCGCGATGCCCAAGCTCGAGGCCCACGAAGTGCTGATCGAGGTGGAAGCGTGTGGGGTATGCCACTCGGATCTGCACGTGGCGGATGGCGACTGGCCGCAGATCGTACCGATCACGAAAAGACCGTTGATCCTTGGGCACGAAATCGCAGGCCGCGTGGTGGAAAAGGGAGCTGCGGTTACGGATTTGGCGTTGGGCGACAGAGTGGGCGTGGCGTGGGTGCACTGGACCTGCGGGGAGTGCGGATTCTGTCTTGAAGGTAATGAAAACCTTTGCGTCAAACAAAAGATTACCGGGGTGACTGTAGACGGTGGTTACGCAGAGTTCGTGAAGGCGCCAGCGAGCCACGCGTTGAAGATCCCGGATGGGCTTTCCTGCGTCGAGACCGCACCACTTTTTTGCGCCGGGGTCACGGTGTACCGAGCCTTGCGGCGGGCCAAAATCGCGGCAGGGCAGCGCTTGGCGATTTTTGGAATCGGTGGGCTCGGACATTTGGCGGTGCAAATTGGTCACGGTTTAGGAGCGGTGGTGACCGCCATTGATGTTTCGGACGATAAGCTGGCGTACGCGCGAAGTCTGGGAGCGGATAGCACCTTGAACGCCGCGACCGAAAAAGTCGTCAAAGAATTGAGAACTGTCGGAGGTGTCCACGTCGCACTGGTTACTTCTGCGGCAAAAGCGGCTTATGACATGGCCTTTCCCTGCGTCAGGCCGGGCGGGACGCTTCTTGTCGTAGGGCTACCTGCAGAGCCTCTTTGCTTCGCCCCGATTATGATGGCGGCATTAGAGGTTCACATTCAGGCCTCTTCAGTTGGCACGCGACAAGATATGCGGGAAATGTTAGTCATGGCTGCCGCAGGCAAGGTACGTTGCCAGGTGAAAACGCGACCGTTGGCGGAAGCCAACGAGGTCTTCGAAGAGCTGCGCAGGGGATCCATCCCCGGGCGAATCGTGCTGGTCCCACATTCTCCCGAAAGCGCTCACTGAAACTGTTTATTCCATATGTTAGGTGCCTGAAGCTATATACCGCTTCCACTGGCGAACTGCCGGTCGCCGCAGGCCGATCAAGCAAAATGATGCGACGAATCAGGGTTTCATATTGACGTTAGTCGCTATATTGTGATATTCCCTATCATAATTTTGCATTTGTCGGGGCACGGGGCAGTGATGGGAAGAATGTCAACAGACTGCGGATTTCCTCTTTGGTGGCGGGCGTCCGCTGCTCGAATTATCCCACGATACTCGTTGGTCTTGCTAACCCTGGTTGGGAATAACCGGACAATCTGAGGTGGGTTTTTAGCGGTACTCTGGCGAATCCGAGAGGAACTATGAAAGCGATCCTTCTAGCTTCCCTGCTGTTTTTCCTTTTCCTCACTCCCGGCGCAAAGGCCCAAGGCGTGGGGGCCTCCGGTGAAATCAGAGGAACGGTTTTTGATCCCACCGGTGGTGTAATTCCGAATGCGAGCGTCGAGGCAGTTGATACTGCAAGAGGGACGCACTACACCGCGACAGCGGATGGCAACGGCCAATACGAATTTCCGAACCTGCCGCCGGCGACCTATGAAGTGACCGTGCGTCATGCCGGGATGCAGACCCAGGTACAAAAGGGACTCGAACTGGAGGTGGGTCACACTGCCACCCTGGATTTCCGACTGACTCTGGAGGGGACGAGCTTGCAGGTGGAAGTCTCTGCCGAACAGGTCGTGGTGGAGACCACGCGAGGCAGTCAGGCCGAGACCCTATCCCAGACTTATATTAGTGACCTGCCCATCAACCGCCGGGATTACTTGACCTTTACGCTATTGCTGCCTGGCGTGAGCAATTCCAATACGATTGCCGACAATGCAGACTTTCGCGTTAAGCAGACCCCGCAAAGTGGATTGTCATTCTATGGCAGCAACGGCCGAGGGAACAGTGTCACTGTTGATGGGGGTGAATTCAACGATGATGCTGGCGGCGTCCGGCTCAATCTGAACCAGGATGCAGTGCAGGAGTTTCAGGTAAATCGGAGCAATTACACGGCGGAACTGGGGGGCGCAAGCGGCGCAACGATTAACATTGTCTCCAAATCCGGCACCAACGAAGTGCATGGCAGCCTCTATGGGTTGTTTCGCAATGATGCCATGGACTCTCGCGACCATTTCGCGCTGCAACCCGCCTTGCTGCCTGGCGAGCCATTTTCCGCAGATGCAGTCGCTACTCCGCTGAAAAACACCCTGAACCGCCAGCAGTTCGGCGGCAACATTGGCATGCCGATTAAGAAAGACAAAACCTTTCTTTTTGTGGGCTATGAAGGACTGCGGTCTGATGCCCAGGATTCCGTGCCGCTGCTGACCAACAGTAACGTGTTTAATCCGACCGCTCAGCAGTTGCCTATCTTTGCGGGCTTGGCAGCCGAACCGGCCACCACCATGGTGCCTTGTCTTTCAAACCCCACGAATCCTATCTTTGGTATACCGACATTTTTGCCGGCGCCGATCTGTGCATTGGTGCTTTCCAATTGCCTGACGATCACCCCGGCGGCGTCCGCTTGCCAAACCAATGGAGCCACCCGGGCGTTAAACCCATTCATCATCAATCAAGCGGAAACCAACGGCGGCCTGTTTCCCTTTCCGATTCACGAACACCAATTCTCTGCGAGGCTAGATCACCGTTTCAGCGACCGCGATCAAGGATTTCTGCGCTACAGCTTTGATCACTTAACGGAAAAAGATCCTGACGTGCAAGCGTTAACCGCTTTTTCCCGGGGCACATCGGAATTAGCGTGGGACAGCACACTGCAAGGGTCGTGGTTTCACACCTTTAGTCCCACCGCGCAGAACGAAGCTCGCCTGCAGTGGAACATGTATCAATTTAATGTTGATAGCAATGATCCCGGCGGGCCGGGGCTGGATATACAAGGTTTCGGATTTTTTGGGCGGAATATTTTTCTGCCGAGCCACACGCGCGCAGGGCGCTATGAAGCCGCCGATAACTTCAGTCTGGTTCGCGGACATCATACTCTAAAGTTCGGGGGCAGTGAACTGGTGCGCGGGAACGATACAACGTCGCAGACGTTTTTTGCCGGACGATTTGAATTTTTGGAGCTGCCGGGCATTCTTTTGAGCCCCTGCTTGCAGGTACCCATTGCCTGCGGGCTTTCCGGAAATACTGCCGCCGGTCCAGTTCCGAGCACGGTGGCGATCTCGCCGCTGCAATCCTTCAGCCTTGGTGCACCGGGATTCTATGAACAGGGCTTTGGCAATCCCAAGTACACCCAAGTTCGACCGTTCACCGCTTTCTTTGCTCAGGACAGTTGGCAGGTTCGCCCAAATCTTACGCTGAATTATGGGCTGCGCTACGAACTGGATTCGCAGTATGGCCCCTTGCATACCCCGAAAAAGAATTTTGGTCCGCGGGTTTCGTTGGCTTGGGATCCTTTCAGCGATCACAAGACCGTGGTGCGGGCCGGCTATGGAATCTTCTACTCTCAGATCTACGCGCAAATCCCCGGCGTCGTCAGTGTTCTGGGAAATATCAACAACACCCGAACGATCGCCAACACTTTGGTTAAGTTAACCGGCGTTCCCGGAGAGCCCACTATCGCTAACTCCGCCGCCATTTTCCAAACATTATTTGGCGAGGGGAAAATAAACTGCGGCACTCCGCCGCCCGGTCAATTTGCCTGCATTTCACAAGCGGACCTAGCGCAATTTGGTTTGTCGGTTCCTAATTCCGGGCCACTACCTCCCGGAACGGTACTATTCGCAGGGCAACCGGGATACGAGAGCCCAACGTCGCAACAGGCCTCTTTAGGTATCGAGCGAGAGATCGCTGGCGGCGTGACCGTGTCGGTGAATTACATCTGGGTACATACCACGCACCTGCCCGTGGCCATCGACACGAATTTGCTTTCAGGTGCACCGGTCGATACGGGTTCCACCGGTTTGCCCAGCAACGGATTGTCGTTTCAGGATTGGGGCGCACCAGCCTGCGTAGCAAATCCGGCTTTGTGCTTTGCGGATCCCACGGAAACAATTCTCCAGAACAACGTCTACAGTTCGGCGGGCTCGGCGATCTACAACGGCGGAATCGTGGAAGTGAAGAAACGGTTTGCCAATCATTTCACCATCCTGGCCAACTACACCTTGAGCAAGGCGATCGATAACGTCACGGACTTTAATAGTGATTACTCTCCATTCAACGCCACGTGCCTGAAGTGTGATCGTTCATTGTCCGATTTTGACCAACGGCACAAGGTGGTGATCGCCGCGGTTTTGGCTAGCCCGTTTGATAAATCGCGAATCTTCGGGGGGTTCGAACTCGCTCCTATCTTTACGTACAACAGCGGCCACCCATTCAACCTTTTGGCTGCCGCGGACATCAACAGCGACGGACATTTTACGAACGATCGTCCGCCCGGGGCGGGACGCAACACGGGCATTGGTCCGGACTTCACCGATTTCGATCTGCGATTGAGCCGCGCTTTCAAGCTGGGCGAGAAGACGGCGTTGAACTTTACTGCCGAAGCGTTCAACCTTGCCAACCACACCAACTACTCCAGCGTGAACAATGTCGTGGGCGCGGCTTTTGGGCCGCCGTTTAATGCACATGGCAGCACGAATCTTTATCCCAACCAGCCTCTGGCGTTCACCGCGGCATTCCCAGCTCGTCAGATCCAGCTGGGCGTGCGCTTAAGCTTCTAGTTTTGGGGCGCCCTTGCATAAGGGCGAATCGCGTGGCGAATAATATTTTCGATTAGGGTATGCGACGGGCGCGGGAATCGTATTCGTTAGTAACACAAATATGATATAAACAATCATATTTAACGGCTGAGTGAAAAATAACGCGGATCAATCAACGATCATGAAGAACTATCCGTTGTTCGATCTGAGCGGCCGCGTGGCCGTGATTACCGGAGGCTCGGTCGGCCTGGGCCGCCAAATGGCGGAAGGCTTGGCGGAAATGGGCGCCAACCTGGTCCTGTGCGCACGTAAAACAGAGCGTTGTCAGCAAACCGCCGAGGAGTTGCAAAAAATAGGAGTGCGCGCACTGGCCTTGGGTTGTGAGGTAAAGGACCCCGCCAGTATCCGAGCGGTTGTAGAACATACCGTGAATGAATTCGGCCGGATCGATATCCTCGTTAACAATGCCGGCACTTCCTGGGGAGCCTTGACCGAAGACATGACGTTGGAGCAGTGGAACAAAGTAATTGAAACGAATTTGACTGGCACATTTCTATTTTCGCAAGCGGTCGGCAAAGTGATGATTTCGCAACGTCGTGGAAAAATTATCAACATCGCTTCCGTGGCGGGAATGCGCGGTTCACCTCCAAGCTTTTCGGCCATCGGCTATAGCACCAGCAAAGGCGGCGTCATCATCTTCACCAAAGATTTAGCCTGCAAATGGGGCATGTACAACATTCAGGTAAATGCCATCGCGCCCGGGTGGTTTCCGACAGGCATGTCGGAAAAAGTCATCCAGCGAAATAAAGAAAACTTGCTAGCCAAAATTCCCTTGGGACGTTTTGGAGGATCCAACGATTTGAAAGGCGCTGCGATTTTTCTGGCGTCGGACGCTTCGGATTTTGTTACCGGACACACACTAGTCGTGGACGGGGGACAATCCGCCTAGATAAGGGCGACTTCCACGATGAACATTCCGCTCACACCTTTGCGTTTTCTGCGCTACGCGGAGCGGCAGTATCCTAAGCGAACCGCGGTCGTCTGTAAGGATAAGCGCTACAACTACAAAGAGTTTGCCGATCGCACCCGGCGTCTTGCCGGTGCGCTGCATCAGAACGGTGTCCAGCCCGGCGACCGCGTGGCTTTTCTCAGCACAAATTGTCATCGCCTGCTGGAGGCCTATTATGGGGTTCTCGAAGCCGAGGCGGTTCTGCTGCCGCTGAATATTCGTCTGACCGCCAGCGAACTTGCTTACATACTCAACGACGCCGGTGCAACGATTCTGTTCCTAGAAAAGCAATTCCTGCCGTTGGTGGAAGCTTTCCGCAAAGATCTGAATTCAGTAAGACGTTTCGTGCTGTTGGAAGGCACTCCGGAAGCGCCATGGCTGTGCGCGCAAGACTACGATGGGTTGCTCGCCGCCGCTACGCCGCGGAGCGCAGATATTTCTGCGATTGACGAAAATTCTGTAGCCGAATTGTTTTACACCAGTGGTACGAGCGCCAACCCCAAGGGCGTGATGCTCACGCACAGAAACGTCTATCTGCTGGCTATACATGTCTGCATGGCTTTCCAGATCCCCAACGGAAACGTGGAGCTCCATACCATTCCGTTATTCCACGCCAATGGCTGGGGCGTGGCGCACTTTCTCACGCAACTAGGCGGCAAGCACGTCATGGTGCAACGCTTCGATACCAAGGAAATTTTTCGCCTCATTGAAACAGAAGGGGCGCGTACGTGCAGCCTGGTCCCTATCATGGCCACCGCCCTGGTGAACTGTCCGGAGCGCAAAAACTACAATCTGAGCAGTCTCACGCGCATAGTGATCGGCGGCGCGGCATCTTCCCCAACACTTATTCGCGAAGTGGAAGAAGCATTTGGCTGTGAATGCGTTTCCGGCTACGGGCTCACGGAAACCTCTCCGACACTCTCGCTTTCTCTCATGAAGGGCGGTTTGGAATGGGCAGGCGATGAGCGTTACATCGGTCAGGCTATGACTGGCTACGCTGTTCCCGGGGTAGAAATGCGCATCGTCGATGCCCACGACAAGGATGTCCCAGCTGACGGACAGTCCATCGGCGAAATTGTCGTTCGAGGCGATGGCGTGATGGAAGGCTATTGGCGGCAACCGGAAGCCACTGCGGAAGTAATGCGTGGCGGCTGGTTTCACACCGGAGACATGGCGACGCTCAACGGAGATGGCTATTTTCTGATTGTCGACCGCAAGAAAGACATCATCGTGAGCGGGGGAGAAAATATTTCATCGCTCGAGCTTGAAAAGGCCATCCTGGCCCATCCCGCTATTCTGGAAGCCGGTGTGATTCCGGTGCCTGATGAAAAATGGGGCGAAGTCCCGAAGGCTCTCGTGGTTCTTAAGCCCAACGCAATCGTGACCGAATCGGAACTGATGGATTTTTGCCGCGCTCGGCTGGCGCATTACAAATGCCCGCGCTCGTTTGAATTCGTGGACAGTTTGCCAAAGACGGGAACGGGGAAAATTCTCAAAAAAGATATTCGGAAAAAATATTGGCACGGCCAGGACACACTGCGCCCAGAGTCGGCGGGGGCGAAAAAGAGTTCTTGATGCCATTGTCCGGCAGGTGAAAGCTTTGCGTGGGCCAAAGCTTAAATGCCTTTCCAAGCTGAAGGAGCATGCTTCATGGACTTAAAGTTGACTCCCCAAGAATCGAGTTTCCGTGACGAGCTTCGAGCCTGGTTGGCCAACAATGTGCCTAAGGACTGGGCCGAGTGGCGCGAAAAGCCGCTGGAGGAATCCTTTCCATACCTGCGGGCCTGGCAGCGCAAGCTCCATGACGGTGGCTGGGCGGCTGTCTCCTGGCCCAAGGAATACGGTGGCCGCAGTGCCACCTTGATGCAGCAATCGCTTTTCTGGGAAGAGATGGCCCGCGTAGAAGCCCCGCCAATGGCCAATTCTCTGGGCCTCGGACTCATTGGCCCCACGATAATTGCGTGCGGCACCGAAGCACAAAAAAAGCGCTTCATCCCGAAGATTTTGAGCGCGGAAGAAATATGGTGCCAGGGGTTTTCCGAACCAAATGCCGGCTCAGATCTTGCCGGGCTGCAAACGGAAGCCAAACTGGATGGCGATCATTACATCGTGAACGGGCAAAAAGTTTGGACCAGCTATGGCTGGGTGGGCGATTGGTGCGAGCTGATTGTGCGGACGGACAGCAGCGCCGCAAAACATAAAGGCCTCACTGCCCTGCTCGTGGATATGAAATCTCCGGGCGTCGAAGTTCGTCCGCTCCGACAAATGACCGGCGAATCCGAATTTAACGAACTGTTCTTTCGAGATGTTCGCGTCCCTGCAGAAAACGTTCTGGGCGAAGTCAATGACGGCTGGAACGTAGCCATGAGCACGCTGATGTATGAACGCGGCTCCTATGGCGCGCGGCTGCAACTTACTTTCAACCGTTACATCAGCCGGCTCATCGAATTGGCCCGTGGCGTGCGACGCAACGGCCGTCCCGCCAGCGAAGATCCGCTGATCCGCCAAAAGCTGGCGCAGTGCAGCGCGGAAATCGAAATCATGCGCTTCAATCAGATGCGCGCCTTCAGCCGCATTTCGGCAACCGGCGTTCCCGGGCCCGAAGGATCGATCCAGAAAATATTCTGGAGCGAGCTGAACCAGCGCCTCCAGCAAATCGCACAGGAATTGCTTGGCTCCTACGGGCAGCTTCTGGGCGGCGATCTACATGCCGTGGACAACGGCCTCTGGTCTTACGGGTATTTGCGCACCCGCGGCAATACCATCGAAGCGGGCACCTCGGAAGTGCAGCGCAACATCATCGGCCATTTCGTTCTTGGCCTGCCTAGAAGTTACTAGCGTCAAAACCGCAGCTGCGAAAACCCGGTAGTAAAAGAGGGCAATATGCAATTCGGTCTTAGCGAGAGTCAGGAATTCCTGAAAGACAGCGCGCGTAAATTCTTTGCGGGCGAATGTCCCAGTGCGGAAATGCGCCGCCTAATGGAAACAGAAACCGGCTACGACGCCGCACTTTGGTCCAAGCTAACGGATCAGGGCTATACCGGAATTATTTACGCGGAAGAATATGACGGCGTCGGACTCGGTAAAGTCGAACTCATGCTGCTCCTGGAGGAAGCGGGGCGCGCGCTTCTGCCAGGCCCTTTTTTTTCCACCGTGGTTCTCGCCGGCTCGGTATTGGATGCGGTTGGCTCTCCCTCCCACAAGAAAAAATATTTGGCCCCCATCTGTCGCGGCGAAGCGCGCGCCACCGTGGCCATCCTCGAAAGCAGTGCCAGTTGGAATCTACGCGACGTGCAACTGACCGCCGTTAACGGCAAACTCAGCGGTGAAAAGCTGTTCGTCTCCGACGCAGGTGTCGCGGACTTTATTCTTGTGGTCGCAGGCAATGGCGTGTTCATTGTGAAGGCCAAAGCCAAAGGGCTTAAAATCTCGCCAATGTTGAGCATGGACCTTACCCGGAAGCTCTGCGTCGTCGAGTTCAAAGACACGCCAGCCGAACTTCTTGGGCCGACTACCAATCTTCCGCGCGCTTTCGACATTGCCAGCGCTGCCTTGGCTGCAGAATTAGTCGGTGGCATGCAACGCACTTTGGACCTAACCGTGGAGTACGCCAAAACTCGCAAACAATTCGGCAAACCTATTGGCATGTTTCAAGCCGTGCAGCACCAATGTGCAGACATGTACCTGGAAACGGAAAGCTCTCGCTCAGCTGTGTATTACGCAGGGTGGGCGTTGGAAGAAAACGCTCCGGAGGCAAGCACCGCCGTTTCGATCGCCAAAATGTATTCGAGCGACGCTGCGCGCACGGTCGGCAATCGCAGCATCCAGATTCACGGCGGCATGGGTTTCACTTGGGAAAACGATCTACACCTCTACTATCGCCGCGCCAAAGCCTCCGAAAACGCCTTTGGTGATGCCACCTTTCATCGTGAGCGCATCGCGTCTTTGGTAATCGATGCCCCCGGCGTCACCGCAAAATCAGCCTAAAATTCCTTACAACAGCGAGAATCAATCCATGAGCGATTTAGTACAACTAACCAAGCAAAACGACATCGCCGTGATCACCATCAATAATCCCCCGGTGAACGCACTAAGCCCCGGCGTGCCTGAAGGCATTTCCGAGGCGCTGGATCAAATCGAGAAAGATGACACCGTCAAAGCCGCCGTATTAATCGGTGGCGGTCGCACCTTCGTGGCGGGTGCCGACCTTAAGGAATTCGGTAAGATGACCGCCGGCAAGAAGCGTGGTGCGGGTCTGCTTCCGCTACTGCTAAAAATCGAGGACAGCACTAAACCAATCATCGTTGCCATTCACGGCACCGCATTTGGCGGCGGACTGGAACTAGCCATGGCCGGACACTACCGCGTTGCAATCGCTAGCGCGCAGGTTGGCCAACCGGAAGTAAAGCTCGGCATCATCCCCGGAGCGGCGGGCACGCAGCGTCTCCCGCGACTCGCCGGTGTAGCCAAAGCGGTCGAGATGTGTACTACCGGCAATCCCGTGACTGCCGGAGAAGCACTAAAATTCGGCATCATCGATAAAATCATCGAAGGCGATCTACTGACGGGGGCAGTCGCGTTCGCGCGGGACGTCTCCGGTAAGCCTGCGCCAAAAACACGCGAGAGCAACGGCAAATTAGGCAACACCGCGGGTAACACGGCTGTCTTCTCCGCCGCAAGGGACAATGCGGCGACCAAACAGCGCGGCCTGAAGGCTCCTCTCGCAGCTATAGACGCTATCGAAGCCGCTACCGCCATGCCTTTCGCGGAAGGTTGCCAGCAGGAACAAAAGCTTTTCATCGAATGTCTCTTCTCCGATCAGTCCAAATCGCTAATCCACGTTTTTTTCAGCGAGCGTGAAACCAGCAAAATTCCCGACGTACCCAAAGACACTCCGCTGATTCCGATAAAATCCGCAGCTGTGATCGGCGCTGGCACCATGGGAGGCGGCATTGCGATGGTTTTAGCTAACGCGGGAATTCCCGTTCTGCTAAAAGAAGCGGATCAAGCCGCATTGGATCGCGGACTAGCCACGATTCAATCCAACTACGCAAACTCTGTAAAGCGCGGCCGCTTCACTGCCCAAGTCGCGGAAGAACGCCTGAAGGTCATTAAGCCAACGCTCACCTACGAGGGGTTCGCAAACGTTGACTTGGTAATCGAGGCGGCGTTCGAGGGCATGGCGCTGAAAAAGGAAATCTTCAAAGAACTCGATCGCGTATGTAAACCAACCGCGATTCTGGCCAGCAACACGTCCACACTAAGCATCGACGAAATCGCCGGCGCCACAAGACGGCCGGAGTCCGTGATCGGCATGCATTTCTTCAGTCCAGCCAATGTGATGCGCTTACTCGAAATTGTTCGCGGCAAAGCTACTTCCAAGGAAGTCATCGCGACGTGCATGGCTCTCTGCAAAACATTCGGCAAAGTCGGAGTCCTGGTTGGCAATTGCCGCGGTTTCGTAGGCAACCGCATGTTTGGACCCTATCGCCGCGAAGCGCAGTTCCTGGTTGAAGAGGGCGCAGGTATTACCGCGGTAGATAAAGCGCTCACTGACTTTGGCATGGCCATGGGGCCGCTGGCTACCGGGGATCTCGCTGGACTGGACGTCGGCTGGCGTATCCGCAAAGAATATCGCCATCTCGAAAAGCCCGGCATCCGCCAACCCTTCGCGGAAGATAAACTTTGCGAGCTCGGCCGCTACGGCCAAAAGACCGGCGGAGGCTGGTATAAATACGACGCCAGCCGCCGCGCCATACCGGATCCCGTGGTCGACCAACTAATCCACGATTGGGTAGCAGAAGCCGGCGTCCCACAGCACCAAATTCCCGCCGAAGAAATCGCCGACCGCTGTCTTTACGCGCTGGTAAACGAAGGCGCACGCATTCTGGAAGAAGGCTACGCCCTGCGCGCTTCAGACATCGACATCATTTATATAAATGGCTACGGCTTTCCCAGCTATCGAGGCGGACCGATGTGGTACGCGGACACCGTTGGGCTGGAACAGGTATACGGGCGCGTACTGGAATTCCACCGGCAGCATGGCGAAATTTGGGAACCCGCGCCGCTGTTGAAACGCCTGGCGGAGCAAGGCAGGACCTTCGCAGCGGTCGGAAAAGAAGAAGGTGCAGCGGCGTAGTGTTCGCTCTCGAAGAATTTTGTCAACTGTTCCTGAAGTTCTACTTCTCTACGAAACGCTCACGAGTATAACCATGATGCCGCGCTGCTCACCATCCCGTAACAAAAGATTGCGATGAGCGACTTCCTGGACCATCCAGTTAGCATTCGTCAGGGCGAAGAACTTGACTTAACCAAACTTGATCGGTATTTGCGTGAACATTTTCCCAACGAAGCTGGCTCGCTGCAGGTCCGTCAATACCCCAGCGGCCACTCCAACTTGACCTACTCACTGCAACTCGCGGCGCGGGAACTGATTCTTCGACGCCCTCCATTCGGAAGCAAGGTAAAGTCCGCCCACGATATGAGTCGCGAGTTCCGCGTATTATCCAAACTTCACGCTGTTTATCGTCCAGCTCCGGAGGTGCTTTTCTATTGTGGCGATGAGGCCGTGCTGGGCGCTCCCTTTTATTTAATGCAACCGATTCACGGCGTCATCCTTCGTCAACAGTTGCCGCCCGATTTGGAGTTCCCCGCGGAAACAGCGCGGCGCCTGAGCGAATCCTTTATCGAAAACCTGATACGCCTACATCGCGTGGATTACGCAGACGCGGGTCTGTCCGACCTGGGCAAACCTGAAGGATATCTGGAGCGGCAAGTTCGCGGCTGGACCGACCGATACTTCGCTGCTAAGACCCACGATTACCCGGAAGCGCAGAAAATTGCGGCATGGATGCAGGAGCACATGCCCGTCACAACCTCCACTTCTCTAATTCATAATGACTACAAATACGACAACCTGATTCTCGACTCGCGGGATATTACGAAAATTGTGGGCCTGCTCGATTGGGAAATGTGCACCATTGGCGATCCGCTCACCGATCTGGGCACCGCATTGGCTTATTGGATCGACGCCACCGACGCTGAGGAGATGCAACACCTACGCTGGGGACCAACGACACAACCGGGTAATTTTACACGCGCGGATATTGTGCAGTATTACGCCCGGCAGACCGGGTGCGATACTTCGCAGATTGCTTTTTACCTGACATTCGCTCGATTCAAACTCGCCGTCATCGTGCAGCAAATTTATTACCGTTATCATGAGGGTCTGACCACCGACAAACGATTTGCCGCCATGCCAGAGAAAGTTCAACTGCTTCTCCGCACCTCTTGGGACTGCGCGCAAACGCAAGGTATTTAGAGCAAAACCCAACGCGGATTTATCTTTCGTTGTCTAAGGTTTCGGGGCATCACCCGTAATAGCGGATGATCCACTCCGCCACGCAGCTCGGTTTATCCGAATGGTCGTTTTCGATGATTACCGTGAAGGTCGCTTCTATGGAGTCCGGCAATTCTTTGCACGCCAAAAGCAAAATGCGAGCGCGAATTTTGGAATCGGACGGCACAGGGGCAGGAAAACGCACGCGGTTCAGGCCATAGTTCACGGCGAATTCGACACCGTCTTGAATGTTGATCAACTCTTTCACAAAATAACCGATCAACGATAGTGTGAGAAAGCCGTGTGCGATTGTCGTGCCGTAAGGTGATTCCTGGCTGGCCCGCTCGCGGTTGACATGAATCCACTGCCGGTCCTCCGTGGCTTCCGCGAACTGACGGATGCGTTCCTGTGTGATTTGGAACCACTCGGTTACACCGAGCTCGCTCCCAATCATTTCTTGCAGCGCTTGCGGGTTTTTGAGCATCAATGGCGGCATGCCAGTTACCCTATGCGTCGGCGTCCCGATGCTGCGATCAGTGCGAAACACCAGGCCCAGAGCGCTGATTGCTCTTCGCGAGCTCCCACTTGGCGATGGATTCAATGTGCACTTCATCGGGTCCATCCGCCAACCGTAGGGACCGAACCCCAGCCCAAGCGCTGGCCAGGAACGTATCCTGCGAAACGCCCGCGCCTCCGTGAGCTTGAATCGCCCGATCCAAAACCCGCAGCGCCACGTTGGGTGCCACGACTTTAATTATGGCAATTTCTGATCGCGCCGTTTTGTTTCCCACTTTGTCCATCATGTCCGCGGCCTTTAGCGTTAGCAGGCGTGCTTGTTCAATCTCGATGCGAGACATCGCGATATCCGCGCGAATCGTGCCCTGTTCCGCTAATGCTCTGCCAAAGGCCATCCGTGATTGCACCCGTCTGCACATGGTCTCAAGCGCACGCTCAGCCACACCAATACATCGCATGCCATGATGAATTCTGCCTGGCCCCAGCCGCCCCTGGGCAATCTCAAATCCGCGGCCTTCACCGAGTAACATGTTGCTCTTCGGAACACGCACATCGTCGAACTGGATTTCAGCGTGGCCGTGGGGCGCATGGTCGTAGCCGAATACGGTGAGCATCCGAACGATCTTCACTCCCGAAGTATCAAGCGGCACCAGAATCATGGACTGCTGTTTATGCGTGGCCGCGGAAGGATCGGTCTTGCCCATAAGAATCGCGACCTTGCAACGGGGGTCTCCTGCGCCTGAAGACCACCATTTGCGCCCCTTAATCACGTAGCTATCGCCGTCCGACACGATGCTCGCGCTGATGTTGGTCGCGTCCGAAGACGCCACGTCCGGTTCCGTCATTGCAAAGCAGGATCGAATTTCACCAGCAAGCAGGGGCTTCAGCCATTTTTCCTTTTGCTCCGCGGTGCCATAGCGAACAAGTACTTCCATGTTTCCAGTATCTGGCGCCGAACAATTGAAGATCTCGGGCGCGATGTGACTGCGGCCCATGATTTCACATAGCGGCGCATACTCCAGGTTGCTGAGGCCCGCGCCATTTTTGTCCTGCGGCAGAAATAGATTCCACAATCCTTGGTGCCGCGCCTTGGCCTTTAGTTCTTCAACAATTCGGGTGGGTTTCCATCGCGCCTGGGCAATCTCTGCTTGGAATTCCTCCTCGTGCGGATACACATGGGAATCCATGAAAGCTTGTAATCGCTCTAGTAGTTCCCTGGTCTTTTCACTGACTTCGAAATTCATAGAGACTTCTTTATTCTCCGGTGAACGCCGGTGCGCGTTTTTCAACGAAATGTGCAACACCTTCTTTGAAATCCGCGCACTGCAAGCTGGCCAGCATTTCTTGCTCTGAACGTTCAAATGAGACTGTCAGCGTTTCAAACATCGCTTCATACACTTGCCGCTTGATGTTGCGCATCGATCGTGGGCTGACGTTTGACGCCAGGTCGATGGCGTACTCCCGCACTTTCTCCATGAATGTGTCGCGCGGATAGACTTGGTTCGCCAGTCCCATTCTCAACGCTTCCGCTGCATCGATCATTCTGGCGGAGAGTAACAGATCCAGCGCATTTGCGTGTCCCACAAGGCGCGGAAGCATCCACGCCATCCCGTACTCGGCGATAAGTCCTCGCCGCGAAAAAGCTGTCCCGAATCGCGCGGCATCAGAAGCAAACCGTATATCGCAATACAATGCAATCACCAAGCCCAATCCCACTACTGGCCCATTGATCGCGGCAATCACGGGTTTCGTCACTGCCGGGAAATACGAATATTTGTGTTGAAAGTCATCTCGAACACCGTCGGATCCGCTCCCTGTCTTCTGTACCGCTTGGGCCCGGCGGGCGGCGTCGAGTCCCTTTTCGGCAACGGTACTCAACAGCGACATGTCTGCGCCGGCGCAGAACCCGCGCCCCGCACCCGTCAGGACAATGACGCGAACGATTTCATCGCGCTCCGCCTCTTCCACCGCGGAGCGCACTTCGCGTTCCATGACGGCAGTCCAGGCGTTGAGTTTGTCGGGACGGTTGAGCGTAATCGTGGCGATGCGGTCGGCCACCTGGTACAGCGTTTCTTGATTTGGCATAGCGTGGCGAATTATATACAATGCAATCGCGTTAGTCACATTCATCTGTGTTAAACCATCATATTTTCATACGCGGGTCACGTAACCGGAGACTTCCATGCCATTCGTTATGAACGAAGGCGTCAAAATATATTGGGATGAACGCGGCTCCGGCGAACCTCTGCTGCTTATCATGGGCCTCAGCTATCCCTCCTATATGTGGCATCGCACCCGGCCGGTTCTTGCCCAACGCTACCGCACCATCGCTTTCGACAATCGCGGCATCGGACAAAGCGATGTGCCTCCGGGCGCTTATTCCATGCCATTGATGGCCTCCGACACGGCCGCGGTGCTGGATGCTGCCGGTGTGGAGGCCGCGCATGTATTTGGTCTGTCCATGGGGGGCATGATCGCGCAGGAATTTGCGCTTCAATATCCAAAGCGGGTGCGCTCGTTGATTCTGGGTTGCACCGCTGCGGGCGGGCCCCATGCTGTGCGAGCCGAAGCCGCAGTACTAGAGACCTTGTTGCGTCAAGGCATGACACCTGAAGACTCCCGGGAGGCTATCACGCCATTCATTTATGACCCCGCCACTCCGCGCGAGCGCATCGACGAAGACATGGCTATTCGCATGAAGTGGTACCCCACGCCGCTGGGTTATGCGGGCCAGTTACAAGCCATTTTTGGCTGGGAGGCGTATAGCCGCATCGCGCAGATTACCGTCCCTACGCTCGTTATCCACGGGGAAACCGACAGACTCATTCCAGCCGCAAACGCGAAATTAATCGCTGAGCGAATTCCGGGAGCCAAGTTGGTGTTGATTCCCCATGCCAGCCACATCTTCGAGACCGACCAGCCTGCTGCAGCCCACCAGGCGATTTTGGAATTCCTCGGCGCTCAGCATGACGGCTCGCGAGGAACCCACGCGTAGGTTAACCGTCTTTCTTCCTTATCCAGGGTCTCTTGGTCACCCGCCTGCGCGCTCCGAAGTAGCAGGAGTTCGTGTTCGGCTTAGAGCAAAATCAGGTCCTAGTTTGTTCGATTGGAGCTTGGGAATAGACCGGCCGTGTCGGGCATCCTACTAGCCGCCGAAGGTCGTTAGTTCAAATTGCCCCCTCGCAACCCCATGAGCGCTTAGCAGCTTGTTGAAAAACACCGTTCAACTGCAACTTTATTTAGATTGCGGTAGTGTCTCAGTTTGACATTCTCGACCAGCGCCATGCTCTATGCTGGGACTTCGCCACCATGAGGGCCGTAAAATACACGCCACAGGGCGAGGTCCTCGGTAATGTCCTCAAACTGATGCTCGGTCCCCGCAGCCACGAACAGGAGGTCGCCTGACTGGAACCGGTCCCGCTTGCTGTCGTGAATGAGTACTCCTCGGCCGCGAATGATGAAGTAAATCTCGTCCTGTGCATGCGGCGTCTGTTGGCTCGGGCGCAGAGGGAGGCCAAGGGCTACGTCAAGAGTGCCACGCTGCAGGACCATGACGGCGCGCTCGCCCGCGGGGCCCGGGATACCCGCTTGAGCCTCGGCAAGGCGGATAACACGGCTACGACCTGGCTTGCTCATGCTTCACTCCTTTAATGTTCTACTCACTCAGACCGCCGGTAACGAAAACGAGCCGGTCCGTGACTTCACCCAGTAGTGCCTGTTGAATGGACAGCTTTAACAAAATCAAGTCATGATTCGTCATGGTGGGTCATAAGCGCACGGGATAGATGTGCTTCTTAGAGCCGGCTATTGTACTAACGCCGGTTTTCGGATGGGAATATTTCCCGATTCGCTTTCCCGAAGTCGACGCGCTCCTTGAAGCCAGGTTGTCCCCTGGTGGGTTTTTTAAAATTCGCATTTCGCTGCAACTTTAGCTAAGCAGCTCTCGTCTGAGTGAAGGAAGGATGGTGGGGATACTAAGGAAAGTGAAGTTACGAGGGATGGACAAAGTGGGGTGGCTGTTCACCTTTACTGGAGCCGCCTACAACCTTTGCCGATTGCGAAACCTAATGGCCTGAGCATGACC
Source organism: Verrucomicrobiia bacterium (assembly GCA_035482155.1). Lineage (GTDB taxonomy): Bacteria > Acidobacteriota > Terriglobia > Acidiferrales > UBA7541 > Acidiferrum. The sequence goes on from DATHRB010000040.1 coordinate 50,829, forward strand.
AGCGACGGCGACACAGGCCAACTGATCGAATCGCACGCGATCTAAATCGCTTCTGCGTCGAA
>DATHRB010000041.1:0-54676 GCA_035482155.1 Verrucomicrobiia bacterium
ATGTACGGCCAGATGACCGCGGGCAGCTGGATTTACATTGGCACGCAGGGAATTTTGCAAGGCACCTACGAGACGTTCGCCTCCGTAGCCAAAAAACATTTCGCGGGAGACTTGGCCGGCAAGCTAGTCGTAACCGGCGGAATGGGCGGCATGGGTGGCGCTCAGCCGCTCGCAGCCACCATGAATGGCGCGGCTTTTTTGGGCATTGACGTGGATCCCGAGCGCATCAAGCGTCGCGTCAAGACTGGCTATTGCGATGTCATGGTCACCAACCTGGATGAAGCCCTCCGCATTCTAAAAAATGCCGTGCGCAAGCACGAGGCTGTTTCGGTTGGACTGGTTGGCAATTGTGCCGACGTGATTCCCGAGCTGGCGCGACGTGGCGTCGTGCCAGATGTACTCACCGATCAGACCAGCGCGCATGACCCCCTAAATGGCTACGTGCCAAACGGCATGACCCTCGATGCCGCGATCGAGCTGCGCAAGAAAAATCCCGATGAATACAAAAAGCGCTCCATGGCAGCCATGGCCGAGCATGTCAAGGGTATGCTCGATCTGCAGAACCTCGGTGCAATAACTTTCGACTACGGAAATAATATCCGTACCTTCGCCTATGAGCAGGGCCTGAAAAACGCCTACGATTTCCCGGGTTTTGTGCCCGCATATATTCGTCCCTTGTTTTGCGAAGGCAAAGGCCCATTCCGATGGGCAGCGCTCTCGGGTGAATCCTCCGACATCGCACGCACCGATCAACTGGTTCTTGAGATGTTCCCGCATGACGAGCATCTGAGCCGCTGGATAAAGCTCGCGCAAAAACGCGTACGGTTTCAGGGCTTGCCGGCGCGCATTTGCTGGCTCGGATATGGCGAGAGAGACAAATTTGGGCTGGCTCTAAACGATCTCGTCGCTCGCGGTGAGCTAAAAGCTCCTATTGTGATTGGTCGCGATCACCTCGACTGCGGCTCCGTCGCCTCCCCCTATCGCGAAACGGAGGCCATGCTCGACGGCTCAGACGCCGTCGCAGATTGGCCGCTCTTGAATGCGTTGCTCAACACGGCCAGCGGGGCGTCGTGGGTTTCGATTCACAACGGCGGCGGCGTTGGCATTGGCTATTCTCAACATTCCGGCCAGGTCACCGTAGCCGACGGCACAAAAGAAATGGCTGCTCGCATCGAACGCGTGCTTACCAATGATCCCGGCATCGGGGTGGCCCGGCACATTGACGCCGGATATCCGGAAGCCAAGGCCTTCGCGAAAAATACCGGCCTCAAAATCCCCATGCTGTAATCGAATGCTCTGTCACAGATTTCCGCCCTCCGGCATAATAGCGAAGCCTTGAGCATCCCCACCCTCATCAGCGGAGCTTCTCAACTTTTAACTCTACGTGGACGCGGACCCCGCCGTGGCGCCGTGCTTGGCAATGTCGGAATCGTAAAAAATGGCGCCCTGCTCATCGCCGATGGCCTCATCATCGCTGTCGGCTCCCGCGCGCAGGTTGAGGCTCATCCCTTGGCGCGCAGTGCGCAGCAACTAGAGGCGGCAGGCCAGGTGGTGTTACCAGGCTTCGTCGATTCCCACACCCATTTAGTGCATGCGGCAAGTCGCGCCGACGAGTACGAACTCAGAATTACGGGCGCGAGTTACGAAGAAATCGCCAAGCGTGGCGGCGGCATACTAAATTCCGTTAGCAAACTTCGCGAAGCGACCTTGGACGCCTTGAAGCAACGCGCCCATTTAGCTTTGAAGCAGTTTGCAGCCTACGGCACAACCACCGTTGAAGCTAAAAGCGGCTACGGCCTCGATCTGGTCAGCGAGCTCAAAATATTAAAATTGCACAAAGAATTGTCCGCCGAGCAACCCCTGGAGATCGTTTCCACTTTTCTGGGCGCCCACGTAATCCCTGGCGAATTTCGCAACCGCCCGTCCGGCGCGAAAGATTACATTTCACTGCTGATCGATAAACTCCTTCCAGAGATCGCCTCACAGAAGTTAGCCGAGTTCTGCGACGTTTTCTGCGACCGTGGTGCATTCAACCTGGCGCAATCAAAACAGATCCTCGAAGCCGGTAAGCGCTACGGCCTGAGGCCGCGAATCCACACTGAACAACTTTCGCACACCGGCGGAACACAACTTGCCGTAAAGCTTGATGCGGCGAGCTGCGATCATCTGGAAAAAATAAATCGCGGGGATATTCGCGCCCTCGCGAAATCCAAAACCACAGCTACGCTGCTCCCTGGTTGCGATTTTCACCTCGGCCTTAAACATTATGCTCCAGCACGCGAACTGATCGACGCCGGAGCCATAGTCGCTCTCGCCACGGACTACAATCCCGGCACCGGCCCAACCGTAAGCATGCCCATGATTCTCTCCCTGGCGTGCACCCAGTTGCGCATGACCCCAGCCGAAACCATCACCGCCGCCACCATTAATTCAGCATATTCCTTGGGCCGCGACAAACAAATCGGCTCTCTGGAACTTGGCAAGCTCGCTGACATTTCCATCTTCGATGTGGATGACTACCGTGAAATTCCCTATTATTTTGGAATGAATACTTGTCACACCACGATCAAGCGCGGCCAAATCGTTTATTCCAAATCGTCGTGTAGTACAACCTGAGGTCGTCGCCATCGTACAATTCAAATATGAACCGATTGATTGAGTGCGTCCCCAATTTCTCCGAGGGACGTGATCCCTCAAAAGTCGAAGCCATAGTCGCCGCCATGAGCAGCGTACCGGGCGTCTACGTCCTCGACCGCGAAATGGATGCTGACCACAACCGCTGCGTCGTAACACTTGCCGGTGACCCCGATGCTGTCGCGGAAGCTGCACTACTCGGAGTAGGCAAGGCCGCTGAACTCATCGACCTTACGGTCCACCAGGGCGCTCACCCTAGAGTTGGCGCGACCGATGTCGTTCCGTTCATCCCCATCGAAGGCGTTACGCTTGATGATTGCGTCGCGCTCGCCCGCCGGGTCGGCAACGAAATATGGAAACGTCATCGCATCCCGGTGTTTTTCTACGAAGCCGCCGCCACGCGACCGGATCGCGTAAATCTTGAAAACGTACGTCGCGGCCAATTCGAAGGCTTACGCGAAGACCTGAAGCGCAATCTCGACCGCCAACCTGACGTTGGCGAACCAAAACTGCATCCTACCGCCGGAACCACCGTCGTCGGCGCGCGCAAATTCCTGATTGCCTACAACGTGAACCTCAACACTTCAGATATCGGCATAGCCAATAAAATCGCCAAAGCCATCCGCTTCTCTTCCGGCGGTTTGCGGCACGTAAAATCCATGGGTGTGGCGTTGAAAGCGCGTAATCTCGCGCAAGTTTCCATCAACCTCACCGATTTTGAATCAACCCCCATGCATCGGGTCTATGAGATGGTCAAGCGCGAGGCCGAACGCTACGGCGCAATCCCGGTGGGCAGCGAAATCGTTGGCCTGGTGCCCAAGAAAGCTTTGGAGATGGCTGCGGATTTTTTTCTGCAGCTGGAAGACTTCTCACCATCACAAGTTCTCGAAAATCGCTTGCAGTCCGCTCTTTCCGGTGCGCCGCCCGAAGCCTCCGGCGCCCACAGCAAATTCGCTCACTTGGCGAAGCCTTTCCTTGATGCCGTCGCGGCGCCGACAGCCACCCCAGGCGGCGGCAGCGTGTCCGCATTCGCTGGCGCTCTCGCCAGTGCGCTCGGCCAGATGGTCGCAGGCTTATCGCGCAAGAAAAAATCGCAAGCGGCCTTCGTTGTCCAACTATCCGAAACGCTCGACCGCGTTCGCAAAACGACTGACGACCTCACGAAAGCCATTGATCGCGACGCAGAAGCTTTCGACCAGGTGATTGCAGCATTCAAACTGCCCCAGGGCGAAGCGAACCAAAACGCGGCACGAGACAAAGCTATTCAAGCCGCTACCCGCGGTGCTGCCGAAGCCCCGCTGCAGGTGGCCGACGTGACAGTTGCACTTTTCGAACAACTTGTGCAACTGGAAGCTATCGCTGCCGCATCCATGCGTTCAGACTTACAAGTAGCCCGTCTCATGGCGGCAGCCGGCGCGCGCGGCTCTTTGGCTAACGTGGAAATCAACCTGGATAGCCTGAATGATGCCGCTTACGTATCAAAAGTCAGGAAAAAGGTCGCCTCTTTGCGCGAGCGCCTGGACAAGAATCCCGCCGTCTAAAGAAATACGCGGCAGGCGTCGAGTTTGAAAGGAATACAAAATGAACCCGCGGATGAATTCGGATAAAACGGCAAATACTGGCGCTGTCACAAGAATCGCTCGCCTCTTCACCGTCGTTATACTAGTCGCGCTGTGTTTTGCCATGCCCAAACCCGCTCGTGCGGGGCGTCTGGCCGCCGACACCATTGCTTTATTTCCAAAAGAAATTGGCGAATTTGCTTACGCAGACCTGAAAAAAGCACGCACACTCAGTTGGTTCCCGCAATTGCAGGAACAACTCTTGCCCGACCGCTTTAAGCAATTCGAACGCTTTTTGGCTTCCGCAGGTATCGATCCAAATTCCCAAGTCGAAGAGCTGGCTTGGGGCCTCGTTCCCGAAGGCGTAACCGCTAAGACGGCTGGCGCAGGCTCAGACGCCGTCCCCACAGGCGAGGAAATTGTCGGCGTGGCTCTCGGCAATTTCAATCCCGGCAGCGCTGAAACCTATTTTAAGCAACAAAAATTGCCGACCTTCAAAGCTCGCGGCTACACGTTGTACGCTTTCGGCAGCGGCGCCGGCCCGGATGATCTGTTCTTTTTATTTATTGATTCAAGCACCGCGGCATTCGGCCATCGCAAACTGCTCGAAAAAATGATCGAGGTGCGATTCGGTGGCGAAGAAGGTCTGCTTCGTAATGACCAGTTTTATCCGCTCATCGCCGATGCCAACGGCACCGGCACGGTGTGGGCTGTTCTCAACCCCGCTTATACGCGGCTGGCCATGCAACAGCTAGCTCCAGAAATTCAGCAATTCCCTGAAGCCGCCAAGCTTGTCACCCGCATGCGCAACATGATCATCAGCGTGGACGCCAGCGGCGCGCTGGACGGAAAGTTCCAAGCCATTTGTGGTTCCACGGAAGACGCCAACACTCTCGGGCAATTACTTCAGGCCGGATTTTTGTACAAGCATTACCAGGCACAGCAGGACAATCCCGAGATGGCTCAGCTTCTGGATTCGGTACGAGTTACTCCGGCGGGCGACCGCGTGGTTTTGCGCATGACGCTGACCGACGATCAGGTTACTTCGCTAATCCGCAAAAACACTTTCGCATTCAAAATGTAACCGCTCTAAGCGGCGCGAGCCCGCAACCAATCCCTAACCGGCCGAAGCCTGTTCGCCCACATATTTCGTCAAACGCGTAATCGCCATTTCCGCTTGAATCTCGTGTTGCACTCGGTCTACCCCGTTAATGATTCCCTGTTCTTCCGAATCTTTGCCGGAGCCCGCTGTCGCACGCCTTCTCATCACAACTTCAATGCGGTCGGGAGTTCTGGCCACCGTGACGTCCAAACGTTGCGCCGAATCTCCTAGTCGCTCGACTTCCCCTTTGCACACTGCAACGATCGCGGACTGCAATCCTGAGACCGCGCTGTTCGCCAACCCTGCCGCATCTGCGAAATAGCGTCCCGCCCCACCGGCAGCGGCGCACAATCGCGCATCGGCGTCCAGTTGCATGGCAATTTTTTGCGTTTCAGCGGGCACGGTTATCCGCTAAAGACACATCACAGGCGTCCCGGCAGTCCGGGCAATAGTACAGCCCATCCATGCAGAGTCGCACGTCAAGCTGACCTTGGCAAATCGTGCAGTACTTTTCGCACACGCAATGCTCTTCGCTTTTATCACACTGGACACACACAACCGGTGCGGGCATGGGACCCTCCGGGAAAAACTCTACCTGAGGACCAACCGCGCGGCAAGACACCCGGTTCCTCCAATGCGCGAACTAAATAGCTGTACCATCGGACTTTCGCTCCGCTTTTTGACCCACCGGAGAGCGCATGCTAGTATCAATTTCCGCTGAATTTGTGGAGCCTACTGTCGATCCGTCCGTCATAACCGAGCTTCGTAAAACGCCTCTAAATGCCATCCACCGCCGTTTGGGCGCGAAAATGGTGAATTTCGGCGGCTGGGATATGCCTGTCGAATACCCCGCCACCGGCGGATTGGTCGCGGAGCATAAAGCCGTTCGCGGCAGCGTGGGCGTTTTTGACGTTAGCCACATGGGCGACATTCGCATCTCCACGGCGCGCTCCCGCGGCGGGGCCTTAAGCGCTGTGCAGCACATCACCATGAATGATGCCTCCAAGCTAGCTATCGGTCAGGCCCAGTATTCCGCAATGCTCTACCCATCGGGCACGTTCGTGGATGACGTCATTGTGCACCGGCTCGGAGATGACGATTTTCTTCTGGTTATTAACGCGGGGACCCGTGAAAAAGACATCAACTGGGTCCGCGAAAATACCGCGTCCCACGATTGCAAAGTCGAAGAATTGAGTGACTCTTACACCCAGCTTGCTATCCAGGGTCCACGCGCCATCGATGTGCTGCAAAAGCTCACCGACGTAGATCTGCGCCCGATCAAAAATTACTGGTTCACGCACGGCACCGTTTGCGGATTGAAAAATATATTGATCGCTCGCACTGGCTACACCGGCGAGGATGGCTTTGAAATTTATGTGCCCTCGGATGTGACCACCAGTGAAGACGTTTGGGCCAAAGTCATGGAAGCTGGCCGCGAATTTGGAATCATTCCGTGCGGACTCGGGGCCCGCAATACCTTACGTCTGGAAGCAAAAATGGCGCTGTATGGCCACGAGATCAGCGAGAACATCAACGTATGGGAAGCGGGTCTTGACCGCTACTGCAAAATGGAAAAGGGAAATTTCATTGGCCGCTCTGAGCTGCAACGCGCCAAAGACGCGGGCGTGACTCGCACTCTGGTCGGCCTTGAAATGATCGAACGAGGCATCGCTCGCGACGAATATCGTTGTGTGAATGAAGAGGGCGAACCCGTCGGCATTATCACCAGCGGCTCCCCGTCTCCGACGCTATGCAAAAATATTGCCTTGGCTTATTTACCGCCTTCCATGTCAGCGCTTGGAACTGTCGTTTACGTAGAAATTCGTAATCAGAAAGCGAAAGCTCAAGTTGTTCCGACCCCTTTTTACAAGCGGGCAAGAAAATCAACGACTCAGCAATTCGCAAGCACCGTTTAGTGACGGAAAGGAACCTATGACTTACCCCCCGTCGTACCGCTACACCGCACAACACGAATGGATCGATGTCAAAGACGGCGTCGGCACCATCGGAATCACCGATTACGCTCAGCACGAATTGGGCGATGTCGTCTTCGTTGAACTTCCTAAACCCGGTGCCAGAGTTCAGGCCGGAAAATCGTTTGGGAACGTGGAATCCGTGAAAGCCGTGAGCGAAATCTATGCTCCGGTCTCCGGCGAAGTAGTGGAAGCCAACGCCGACCTCGAGGCCACTCCTGAGAAGTTGAACTCAGACCCGCACAAGTCTGCGTGGCTGGTCCGCATAAAGCTTGCTGACCAAGCAGAGCTTGCCAAACTGATGGATGCAAAAGCCTACGAAGCCTTCATCTCCGAAAAAAATAAGGAAGCTTCCGCCTGATGCGCTATCTTCCCAAAAGCCCCGCGGAGCGCAAGCAAATGCTTGCCGTAGTCGGTGGCAAATCAATCGAGGAGTTGTTTTCCAGCGTTCCGGAACAATACCGGTTAAAGAAAGCTTTGAATTTGCCGGGGCCGCTTTGCGAAGCGGAGATCATTCAGTATTTCAAGGCCCGCGCCGCTGAAAATTCTCTTGGCTACACCAGTTTCCTGGGAGCCGGCGTCTACAATCACCTCCGCTCCGTAATCACCGACACCATTATTCAGCGTGGCGAATTTCTAACTTCCTACACGCCCTATCAAGCGGAAATCACCCAAGGCACACTGCAATCCATCTTTGAATTCCAGACGCTGATGTGCCAGCTAACCGGTCAGGAAGTCGCCAACGCTTCCATGTACGATGGGTCCACCGCCGCAACCGAAGCGGTATTGATGGCGGAGAGATTGACTTCCCGGCGCCGCGTCCTCGTGGCGCGCTCCGTGCATCCCGAATATCGCGCGGTCTTGAAGACTTACGCCAAAAATTCCGGCCTGATCGTAGAAGAAGTTGGCATCAGTGGCGACGGCACCGTAGATACCCAAGCGTTGCAATCCAGCTTGAAAGAAGATGTCGCCGCAGTCCTGGTGCAATCGCCCAATTTCTTGGGTGTCATCGAGCCCATCGCGGATCTCGCCAATATCGCTCACCAAGTTGGAGCGTTACTTGTCGCCACCGTAACGGAAGCCGTTTCACTGGGTATCGTGAATCCGCCGGCTGAGGCCGACATCGTCGCAATGGAAGGGCAAAGTTTCGGACTGGCGCCCAGTTACGGTGGTCCGTACGTGGGCGTGATCGCCTCTCGAGAAAAATTCGTAAGACAAATGCCCGGCCGCCTCGTAGGGCAAACGACCGATTCGAATGGGCGTCGCGGTTTCGTCTTGACCCTGGCCACTCGTGAACAACACATCCGCCGAGAGAAAGCCACCTCCAACATTTGCACTAATCAAGCACTCTGCGCCCTGGCCGCCACCGTCCATCTTTGTTTGCTGGGCAAGGAAGGCCTCCGCGAAATGGCCCACCAGAACTTGTCCAAAGCGCGCTTTGCCCTCACGGAACTCGAGAAAATCCCCGGCGTACGCCGCGCCTTTGACGCTCCATTTTTTAACGAATTCACAATCGAACTGCCGCGATCAGTAAAGCTCGTCAACGCGCAACTTCTGCGTGAAAAAATAATTGGCCCTTTTGTACTTGGCATTGCATATCCCGAATTGACCAAGCACGCGTTGGTCTGCGTTACGGAAACTATCACCCGCGTCGAAATTGAGAAATTTGCAAGCGCCTTGCGTTCCGCACTGGAACAGCCGGTATAACGGCGGTCTTACAAATAATTTCACCTACGCGATAGGAACAAAAATTGAGCGAGCATTTCAAAAAAGCATCCCAACACGTTAGTCAGAACGAGCGCCTCATCTTTGAGACCTCCTCGCCCGGAAAGCGCGCCTTTGATTTGCCCCCGCTGGACGTCCCAGCCGCCAACGCCGCGAAACTACTGGGCCGTCATCATCGCCACGAGGGCGTCTCGGATTTTCCCGAAGCAAGCGAAATCGAAGTTCTGCGTCACTTCACCCGTCTTTCCACTTGGAATTACGCCATCGACTTGGGCATGTATCCCCTCGGCTCCTGCACCATGAAATATAATCCGCGCGTAAACGAATTTGTCGCGCGCCTTGATGGCATCGCCACCGAGCATCCCTATCAGCCCCAGGAGCTTTCGCAAGGCTGCCTGAAAATCGTCAAGCTGCTCGAAGATTGTCTCCTGGAGATAACCGGCATGGACTCCATCACTTTGCAACCCGCGGCTGGAGCGCAAGGAGAACTCACCGGTCTGCTCTTAATCCGTGCTTATCTGCAGAAACAGGGAAATCCACGAAAGAAAGTTCTAATCCCCGATTCCGCCCATGGCACAAATCCAGCTACCGCGGTGATCGCCGGCTACCAGGTGGAAAATATTAAGTCCGAATCCCACGGTCAGATCGACGTCGACAAACTTCGCGAGCTGGTCACCGAAGATGTTGCCGCACTGATGATCACCAATCCTTCCACGCTGGGCATCTTCGAGCCGCGCATCGCGGAGATCGCCGACATTCTTCATAAAAAGGGCGCCCTGCTCTACATGGACGGCGCGAATATGAACGCGCTGACCGGTATTACCCGGCCCGGCGACATGGGCGTTGACGTGATGCACCTCAATTTACACAAAACATTTTCTACCCCGCACGGTGGTGGCGGCCCCGGCGCCGGTCCGGTAGCCATGAAAAAAATTCTGGAACCCTTTCGCCCGACTCCAGTACTTGTAGAAAAAGACGGTGGACGGCTGTTACTCGACGCCAACCGCCCAGATTCCATTGGCCGCGTAAAAGCGTTTGCTGGGAATTTTGGTGTTCTCGTCCGCGCGCTCGCGTACATACTTGCCTATGGTCCGGGAATTCGGCAGGCCACCGAGGACGCAGTCCTCAATGCCACTTACATCCGCAAAAATCTCGAAGGCGTTTTCGAATTGCCGTATTCCCTGCCATCCATGCATGAAGTAGTTTTCAGCGACGCACGTCAAAAACAGAATGGCGTAAATACCATGGACATCGCGAAGCGCCTGATCGATTACGGCTTCCATCCCTACACCACGGCGTTTCCTCTCATCGTGGCCGGCGCCATGATGATTGAGCCCACCGAATCGGAATCCAAGGAAGAGTGCGACCTGTTCATCGATGCGATGAAATCTATCGCCCATGAAGCGGCAATCAATCCCCAACTCGTTAAAACGGCGCCGCACACGACACGCGTCGGCCGCCTGGATGAAGTCGGCGCCGCACGCAAACCGATATTGCGGTGGAAACAAGCCCCCGCACGATCGGAAGCAGCCGATTAACCCGGCTTGCGCTCAAGCACTTGCTCTTAAAACGAAAAAAGCCCGCGGTAACGTCACCGCGGGCGAATAGGTGTTAACGAAAAATTGCTATCGCGCCATCCTTGGCATTCCTTCGGGTCCAAACGCCACCGGAGGAGCTTCCACGGATCTGCCATTGCGTACCGGCAGTTGACGCGCGGCAACCGCAGGTTCTGGCCTTCTCGCCGGTATAGCCAGGTTTTCGCCTTCGCGAACAAACGTCAAGCCATTCTCTTCGTTGTTTCGATCGATGCAAACCAGATCGCCCAGTTGCACCTGATCGGTAGCCAGCAAATTTGCCAGAGGATAGACAACGTGGCGTTCAATAGAGCGCTTCAAGTGACGAGCGCCGTAGCGTTGATCAGTTCCTTCTTGCAATAAGAATTCGCGGCCGGCCCCGGTAACGCGGAATAAGAACTGCCCTTTAACCGTCTGCAATACTCGCTTCTGTACCTGCTCGAGCTCGATCTCAAGCACCTGTTCGAGTTGTTCCTTCTTCAGCGGGTGGAACACCACCACTTTGTCGAGCCGGTTCATGAATTCCGGCGAAAACTTGCGTCTCGCAGCTTCCACAGCGGTTCGTTCGATTTTGTCGTTTAAGCCTGCGGCCGGCTTATCGCCCGGTTGCACAAATCCCATTCCACCATTCATCAAATCGGTGATTTCTCCGCCGCCCAGGTTCGAGGTCAGAAAAATCACTGTTTGCGAAAGGTCTACGCGGCGGTTGTCCCCCAGCGTCAGTGTTGCCTTATCCAAAATCCCCAGCAGCAACTGCCACAGCGCGTCAGACGCTTTCTCAATTTCGTCGAACAACAGGAAAGACAATTTCAGCTTCTCTGTATGGCTGACTGCCAACGCTTCCTGGGTGATCAGCGGATGGGTCTCCCGATGCCCCAGGTAACCTGGAGGGGAACCAATCAATTTTGCGATTTCGTGAGAATGCTGAAATTCTGCGCAGTCCACTTTAATGATCGCCCGCGGATCCCCGAACAATATCTCCGCCGCTGCTTCCACGATGCGCGTTTTTCCCGAGCCCGTCGGACCAAGAAACAACAGGTTGCCGACCGGACGCCCAGGCGAGTTCAAGCCCGCGCAAAACACCTGGTACATATCGACCAGGGATTGCACTCCTTCGGCCTGACCAACAATCTTGGAACGCAATGAACTTTCGAAGTCGCGAGTATCCGTGCTGCGAATGGACGGATCAAGTTGGTGTCGAACTGCAGCTCTCATTTTCCCCAGTCCTTCTTCGCCTCGGCCACGGGTGTGGAAGACGATCGAAGTCTCAATGCCTAGCTTCTTTGAGATAGAGCATGGGGAATGCCAACCGCTGAGATACATATTGCGAGGAAGAAATGCTGTAATTTCAACGACTTACGTTGACTGAAATTATGGGAGCTGTCTCATGGATTGAGACAGTGTTTCATCTGAGAGCAAATTGAGAGCGATGAAACATATTTGTGTCAGTCGCACGCGACAAATTTTGACAGTTCAGTCCCGCTGTGGCTTGACTATACGCAGTCGCGGCACTATGGCTTGCGGAGTTACCGTTCCGTTTTTTTGCGGCCTTGCGGTGCACCCGCAGGAGTCGCCGCAGGCAAAGCCGCGCGCGATTTCTTCGCTTCCAGCACCACTTCCGCGGGCGCATCCACGGATCGGCCGTCACGGACTTCTTCCGCTGCGGCGCCGCGTGCTAACTGTGGAGTCGCGGTATTCACCAGCGCCCCTTCGCCTTCCCGCACAAAGGTCAGCAAGTTGTGCTCGCCATCCCAATCGATGCGCACCAAGTCTCCCAGTTGGACCTGCTCGGTGGCCAGCAAGTTCGCCAGCGGGTAAACCACGTGGCGCTCGATAGCACGCTTCAGATGACGCGCTCCATAACGCTGGTCCGTGCCTTCCTTTAGAAGAAAGTCTCGGCCTGCGTTAGTCACACGGAATAAGAATTGGCCCTTGGCAGTTTCCAGCACGCGCCTCTGCACGTTGCCAAGCTCAATCTGCAAAACTTCTTCGAGCTGTTCGCGCTGTAAGGGATGAAATACCACTACCTTGTCCAGCCGATTCATGAACTCCGGTGAGAATTTGCGCCGAGCCGCTTCCATCGCGGTGCGCTCGACCTTCTTCTCCAAGCCCGCTATGGGCTTGTCGGCGGGCTGCACAAAACCCAAGCCCCCATGCATCATTTCAGTGATTTCGCCGCCGCCCAGATTGGAGGTCAGGAAAATTACCGTTTGCGACAAGTCCACTTTGCGGTTGTCACCCAGCGTCAAAGTGGCTTTGTCCAGCATGCCCAGCAGCAATTGCCACAACGAATCAGAAGCCTTTTCGATCTCGTCAAACAAAAGGAACGAAAGCTTCAGTTTCTCAGTGTGGCTTTTGGCCAACTCTTCCTGAGTGATTAACGGATGTGTCTCGCGGTGCCCCAGATAGCCCGGAGGCGAGCCAATCAACTTGGCGATTTCGTGGGAATGCTGGAATTCGGCGCAGTCCACCTTGATCATCGCGCGCGCATCGCCGAAGAGAATTTCAGCGGCAGCTTCCACGATACGGGTCTTGCCTGAACCCGTTGGACCCAGCAGCAGCAGATTGCCCACAGGCCGGCCTGGAGAGTTCAATCCGGCGCAGAAAACCTGGTATAGCTCAACCAGCGCCTGAACGCCCTCTTCCTGACCAACGATTCTCGAGCGCAGCGAAGTCTCGAAATCCAACGTTCCTGTGCTTCGCTTACTCGGATCCAGCGGAAGAATGCTTGTACCTGTACTCATGACCGCCTCCCTGCACCACGCAACCGCAATGGCGCATTACCGAATCGCACGCCGCTTCGGTCAAACTGATCTAACTTGACCTCAAGCGTCGACTGCAGCAGTCGTAACTGTAGGAGCAATTCCCGGGCCACTACAGGCGATTCAGAAATTCGCAATAGCGGAGGAAACAAATCCGCCAAATCCAGATTCAGCGATCGCAGATTCGATACCAGGTTTTGTACTACCGGGGAGTCGGGATTCACGAGATCCAACTGACTATTCAACTGTTCGCGCAGAGAGCGCCAGTTTAGATCGATGAAGGGATGCTTCTTCGATACTTCGCGTACTACCTGATCGGTGATTCTCGCGCGGTTTCCTAAGCGCGCGAGATGCAACTGCCGCACTTTTCCGCCGTGGCGCACATTGTGCACCAGATAAAAGGTATTTCCTTTGCGGCGAATAAAAGCCATGACCTTACCTCACACGCCCCATTGATCTGTAGTGTATTTGGCTTCCACTACAGCGTCAATCGCTCGGTGTCCAATTCGTAAACCAAATACATTCTTACAATTTATTGGACTTTAAGTTAGATGCTTTTATTCCGAATTGCATATGTAATTTTTTCGTTTCGTTTCATCAGCTTTTCAGCAACGCCTCTGATCTCGAATGCTTTTTTGTGTACTTCTGTTTCACTCTGTTAAACCCCGTTTGCAGACTTTTGTCTTGTTCTCTCTCATAGCACGGCTTAGCATAATCGCGTCTTTTTTGGAGAGTGTAAATGTCCTGGGACAAGGTCTACCGGCTGGTGCAACAAATTCCTCGCGGCAGGGTTTTAACCTATGGAGCGCTTGCTAAAGCCCTGCGTCTACCTGGTGGAGCTCGCACCGCGGGACGCGCCATGGCTAGTACTCCGTCTGGAAAAGGCATCCCGTGGCATCGTGTGGTTGGAGAGCGTGGCAAAATCCTCATTCGCGGACCCTACGCCATGCTGCAGAAAAAACTCCTCGAAAGTGAAGGCGTGAAATTAATCGAATCTCGCGTAGATCTCAAATTGCATGCCTGGAAACTGCCGGCCACAATCAGCGCGACAGGAAAGCCCACCACGGCAAAATCGCGCAAAGCTCAGCCACGCCGCCGTTCCGGTCCTAGACCATTGAATTAGCTAGCGCAAGTGCATCACTTCCTTGCGATCCCTTCTTTTCCGCCCGCAACCAGGCGTGTTCGGCACCTGTGCTATAACTCTTTGCGATGAATAATTCGATTTTGCAGGTTGAGAACCTGGTGAAACGCTACGGTGACGTTGAAGCCGTACGCGGCGTCAGTTTCAACGTTGAGGAAGGTGAAGTTTTTGGTTTGTTAGGACCCAACGGCGCGGGGAAAACTTCCACTGTGGAGATCATGGAGGGCTTGCGCACGCTCGATTCCGGCCGAGTGTCCGTTTGCGGCCTGGATCCCCAGAAAAATGGGCAAGAACTGAAACACCAGATCGGCGCTGCTCTCCAGTCCACCGCTCTCCCCGACAAACTGCGGGTCATCGAGGCCCTCCGGCTTTTTGCCAGCTTCTACCGCCGCCATCGAAATCCTGAAGAACTCCTCAAGCGCTTCGGGCTCGAAGAAAAGCGCAATACCTTTTACAGCCAGCTCTCCGGGGGCCAAAAACAGCGCCTCGCTCTGGCGATGGCGCTGATCAACGACCCCACAGTGCTTTTCTTCGATGAGCCCACCGCCGGCCTCGATCCTCAGGTACGGCGCGAAATTTATGACATCATCGAAGAGCTTCGCCGCGAGAAAAAAACCATCGTGATGACCACTCATTACATCGAAGAAGCTGAACGCCTCTGCGATCGCGTCGCCATCGTCGATCATGGCACCGTGATAGCTCTCGGTACCCCACGCGAATTGAAAGAGCGCTCCGGCGACAAAACCCGTCTGGAAGTTCGCTTAGCTCGCCCCGAACCCGCGGAAGCTCTAAGAAAACTGGAAGGTGTCTCGGACTGCCGCATCCTGGGCGAGAGCTACGTTTTGCAATGCCAACGCCCGCCCCAGGCCATTGTTTCTCTCGTGAAACATCTCGAATCCCAGGGCAATGAACTGATCTCTCTCGAAATTGCCACTCCCTCCCTCGAAGACGTATTCATCGAACTTACCGGCAGGAGGTTACGCGATTGAGTAATTTTGCCGCTCTAACCCGCATGCGAATTCAGCTGACCATTCGCAACAAAATGTTTTTGTTCTTCAGCGTGATCATGCCCTTCGGTTTCTTTTTTCTTTATGCCGGGGTTTTCGCCAAAGGCGTTCCTGAAACTGTGCGCTACCTTCTCGGTCCCGTCGTGGCCCTCACCGTCATGGGTAGCTTCTGGGGCCTGAGCGCCGCGCTCGTCACTTTCCGGGAACAGGGCATTTTGCGCCGCTTCCATGTCACCCCGGTTACGCCCAGCGACATGCTGGCTTCCAGCGTCGTCGCCAATTATTTCTTGACTCTGCCGACCGTTGTTTTAGAGCTGCTCTTCGCCCGCGTGTTTTTCCACATCCACAATTTTGGCGACATCCTGGCCGTTTTTATTCTCGTCACCGTCGGCACTGTTTCCTTCGCCTCGCTCGGCCTGGTGGTGGCCAGCGTCACCAACACCATGCAGGAAACGCAGATCATCAATCAGCTTCTCTGGTTCCCGCTGATTTTTCTCTCCGGAGCAACGATTCCACTTCCCACTCTTCCCGCCGTTGTGCAGCGTGTCGGTGTATTTCTTCCCGCCACTTACCTGGTCAACAGCCTGCAAAAAGCTATCGTTTTCTCGATACCCATATCACATTTGCTGCTGGGCGTTGTCGCCCTTTGCTTCTGGGCGGCCATCACCTTCTTTGTATCCGCTCAACTTTTCCGCTGGGAGCCCGAATCGAAAATTCCCCGTCGCGCCAAGTTATGGGCCGCCGCCACCGCCATCCCCTTCTTATTGCTGGGCATTTACGAAAATCGTACTGGCCGCCTCGTCGCTGAGTCACAAGCCGCCATGCACGCGGTCGAAATTTCAGGCCATCGCGGTGAGTCCACGAAATAAATCCGGCAGATTCACCCTTGATTAGCATGCCATCGCCAACTCTTTAATGCAGAAAAGTAAGCGCCATATTGGTTCTTGCTCCTCGCCCCATCCCCGATACACTGGATTGACGCTCCACTCGTCGTACCGTATTCTGCTTTTCTAGCGCGATTTTCAAGGTCTAAGAGGTGTAGTGATGCCGGTTCAGAAGACAGAAAAAATTTGGCACAACGGAAAATGGATAAATTGGGACGACGCCAAATTACACGTCCTTTCCCACGTCGTAAGTTACGGCTCCGCGGTTTTCGAAGGCATTCGTTGCTACGAAACCAAGCAGGGTCCGGCTATTTTCCGTCTTCGCGAACATATCGATCGCCTGATCAACTCCGCCAAGATCTATCGCATGGAACTGGCGTATTCTGCTGAAGAATTTGGCAATGCCGCCACCGAGTTGGTCCGCCTCAATAAACTGAATTCCTGTTACGTGAAACCGATTGTGCTGCGCGGCTATGGCGAAGTCGGCGTCAATCCTCTGAATTCCCCCATCGAGGTTTACATGGCCTGCTGGACCTGGGGCGCCTACCTCGGTCCCGAAGCACTGACCAAAGGCGTCGACGTCGGCGTCAGCTCCTGGACTCGCATTGCACCCAACACACTTCCGGCAATGTCCAAGGCCGCCGCAAACTATATGAATTCGCAGTTGATTCGCATGGAAGCGACCTTCAACGGATACGCCGAAGGCATCGCTCTCGATTCCGGCGGCCATGTCAGCGAAGGCTCGGGAATGAACGTGTTCCTGGTTCACGATGGCACCCTTTACACCCCGCCTCTCGCGACCAGCATTCTTCCTGGAATCACTCGCGACACCGTCGTCAGGATCGCTGAAGATCTTGGTATTCCCGTGAAGGAATCAGTTATCCCCAGGGAAATGCTTTACATTGTCGACGAAGTTTTCTTCGTGGGAACCGCCGTCGAAATCACTCCCATTCGCTCGGTCGATCACATCACCGTCGGCAAAGGCGTAGCCGGCCCCATCACGCGCAAACTACAGGACGAATTTTTTGCTCTGACCAGCGGCACCAAACCCGACCGCCACAATTGGCTGACTGCCGTGAACGCTCCAGTCGCCGCTACATCCCGCTGACCCGGCCAAAAATCTTAACGGGCAAAAAAATGCTCGATGCGCCTTTTTTTGTACGAGAGATTGTGTGCGCCGACCTGCGTTCTTATTTCATGATGCGCGTTTCACATTGATGCCATCCCAAAGTTCAGGAAACATGCCTCCACGCTTCTTGTAGTCGCATCGCCAGCTTCAAGTTAAAATCTCTTCCGTACCTCGTTGCGTGTATCTTCCGCCGGAGGATTTGGCATGTACACCAGCACGCAAAAACTCGCCGCCGAATTCCTGGGCACCTTCGCCTTGGTTTTCTTCGGAGCAGGCGCGATCTGCGCAGATCAATTCCAGCACGGCGCCGGCGGCCTTGGACTTCTTGGTGTTGCACTCGCGAATGGACTAGCGCTCGCCATCATGATTTCCGCCCTCGGTCACATTTCCGGCGGTCACTTTAATCCCGCCGTAACCATCGGCTACTGGGTCACCAGACGCCAGAACACAGTTGACGTTATTCTTTACTGGATTGCCCAGTTGGCGGGCGCAATTGCAGCCGCGTTTCTGCTACGTACCCTCATTCCCGAGGACACCTGGCGAGCCGTGGCGCTCGGCACGCCTCAATTCGCTCGCGATTTTCCACGCTGGGCGGGTATGGCCCTCGAAGCCGCCGCAACCTTTTTTTTGGTGCTCACTGTGTTCGCCACCACGCTTGATGATCGCGGAGCTTTTCGTTCCGTGGCTGGCTTTGGAACTGGTCTCATGTACGCCCTCGGCGTCATCGTCGCCGGTCCATTTACAGGCGGGGCTCTCAATCCTGCTCGCGCTTTTGGCCCAGCCCTGGCCGCCACCCATTGGGCTAATCACGGTGTTTTCTGGGTCGGGCCTTTGGCGGGAGGATTTGCCGCCGCCTTACTCTACGATTTCCTGTACCTCAAACGAGCTGAGCTGTAACGACTCATGTTCTGCTTGGCGGATCCGGGTAACTAGCTCGTAACCTCTCCCGGTTGTTTTCTTGCTGCTCCATCACGCGGATGTTAACGTCCGTTATTAGCTCGATCTTGTGGGGATAAGCTCTATGGCTCTCAGTATCGACGACCTCTTACGTCGCGCAGTGGACACCAAAGCCTCCGACTTGCACCTCAAAGTCGGCAATCATCCCTATCTGCGCATCGAAGGCGTGTTGGCCCCGCTCTCTGATGTTCCTCGCGTAACGCCGGAAGAAATGCTGTCCATGGCATTCAGCATGATGACCAATCGTCAGAAGCAAAAGTTCAAGGAAACCGCCGAGCTCGACATGGCTTATGGCGTATCGGGGTTAGGCCGCTTCCGCGTCAACGTTTTCCAGCAACGCGGCAACGTCGGCATGGTGTTGCGCGTAATTCCCACTAAAATTCGTACCTCTGAAGAATTAAATTTGCCGGCCGTGATTGGGCGCATCTGCGAGGAGCAACGCGGTCTGGTTCTCGTGACCGGCACCACTGGTTCCGGTAAGTCCACCACCCTCGCGGCCATGATCGATCGCATCAACGCCGATCGCGCCGACCACCTCATCACCATCGAGGATCCCATCGAGTTCCTGCACCGCGACAAGAAAAGCTTTATTAATCAGCGCGAAGTCGAAGTCGATACTGCAAATTTCTCTACCGCGCTCCGCGCCGCGCTTCGTCAGGACCCTGACGTGATTCTCGTCGGCGAAATGCGCGACCTGGAAACCATTTCTACTGCCTTGCTCGCTGCGGAAACCGGCCACTTGGTGCTGTCTACTCTGCACACCCTCGATGCCACCGAAACCATCCAGCGCATCATCGCCGTCTTCCCTCCGCCCGAACAAAAACAGATTCGTCTGCAATTGGCGGCAACGTTAAAAGCCGTCGTCTCCCAGCGCTTGGTGCGCCGCGCCGATGATAAAGGCCGCGTCCCAGCTGTCGAAGTCATGATTGCCACCAACTACATTCGTGATTGCATCATCAATGCTGACAAAACGCGTTTAATCCGCGACGCCATCGCCGCAGGGACCAGCCAATACGGCATGCAGACCTTCGACCAGTCTCTTTTCGATCTTTACACCAAGAACCTCATTACCCTTGACGAAGCTTTGCTCCGCGCCTCCAACGCCGACGAATTCAAACTTCGCATTCAAGGTGTGCGCTCCGCCTCCGACTCCGCTCGCGAGGAAATGGAACGCCAGATGGTCGATTTCGAGCGCTACGCCCGCAAGTAAGCGCCTTAGCAAATCAGTATAAAGGCCTGACTCGACTGCCAATTCCGGCCGATCTACCTCGCCCAAACATCTGAGTCCTCCCGACGCTCCCTATAGTTCGCCGCATCGTGTAAGTAGGGAGCCAATGTGGCCGCCCCTTTTACAACTTTTTACAACGGTTTGCTAAGCCTTGACACATCCCCCGGCAGGGTTCTTTATAGTGCAGTTGTTGTGAGGCTCTGAACCTACTGGCGAGGATTTGAATGTTTAAGAAGTGGAGATTGACGGACCGGACCCGAACCCTGCTGACGCTGGAGCTAGCCATCGTGCTTCCCGCAGCAGCGCTGATGGGCTTCAGCATCTGGAACCTGAAGCATCTCCAACACTCCGGAGGATTCGAAGCGGCCATCCAGCGCGAACTTTCCCACGTGCTGAAAATAGCGGAAAAGAAAACTTTGCACAGCGCGATCAACTCGGTAATGCCGGTCCGTGCCACTTTCCCGAATCCCGACGAAGACCGGGCCTCCATCAAGGCCGGCTTGGAACGCGTGCTCTCTGAACACCCCGAGTTTGCCTACGCCTTTTTGTATGACAAGAAGAACAATCTGTTCTTGAGTCGCACGCAGCCTGCTCGCGACCACGACCAGCAATTCTGCGCGACCACGCAAGAAACCATCAACATGGCTTCCACGTGGATTCCTCTCGAAGCGTCCCAATTAGGAAAGAACGTCAGAGCGATGGCTGACAAGGACGAGGATCCCGTAGGTTTCACCGGGGGCTGGTCAATCCAGGACAACCAGCGCAGTTATTGGAACATTGCCTTTTTCGTGCCGCCCGGTGTACCGAAGGATCGCACAACTTTGGGCGTGGTGGCTTTTGATGACGATTACATACGTAAAAACTTCCTGCCGGCCATGATGAAAGATGTGCTGACCAGCAAAAACAACGTGCCGGAAATTGAGGCTAATCCTCCGGTCATGATGATCCACCCTTCCAAAGACTCCACTCCCTGGGTGACTTCCGGAAATTGGGACGGCGCCTATCCAGAAGCGGAACGCACCTTTCAATATGTTTTTCCAGAGATGACCCTCGCGATCAAATACCAGGGGATGACCGTCGCGGATATCGGGGCACGCTTTCTTCGATATAACTACATCGTTCTGGCCGCACTATCGCTGTTCATGATTGCAGGTATCTTCCTCACTTACCGCAACATCTCCAAAGAAATGAACCTCGCGCGCCAGAAATCCGATTTTGTCGCGAACGTTTCACACGAATTGCGTACACCGTTAGCGCTCATTAGGCTCTATGCCGAGACTTTGGAACTGGGACGCCTCTCGGCAAAGGAAAAGTATCAGGAGTATTTCCGCATCATCCGCGAGGAAAGCGAACGCTTGACCGCACTCATCAACAATATTCTGGACTTCTCCAGAATCGATGCCGGACGCAAGGAGTACGAATTCCAGGAGACCAATCTGGGCGAACTCGTACATTCCACTCTGGATTCTTATCGCTTCCAAATCCAACAAAACGGTTTCGGCTTCGAAGAAAACATTTCACCTGATATTCCACCGGTGAACGTCGACCGCGAAGCGATCGCGCGGTCGCTGCTTAACCTGGTGAACAATGCGCTCAAATACTCGAAAGATCAGAAGCACATCGCCGTGAAGTTGTACCGCTCGAATGGCTCGGTCAAGTTGGAAGTCCAGGACCACGGCATCGGCATCGCCGCCAACGAGCAGGAGAAGATCTTCGAGAAGTTTTATCGCTGTGGCGACCCCTTGGTGCACGACGTGAAGGGCTCCGGGCTGGGACTCTCGTTGGTGCGTCACATTGTGCGCGCCCACGGAGGAGATGTGCTGGTCGAAAGCGTCCCCGACAAGGGCAGCAAATTTACCATCGCGTTGCCCCTGGTTCTAACCACACAATCCGGTGGCACCGGAAGCGCGGTCGCATGAGAACTACAAATGCCAATGTCCCCACCAAGCCAAAGGGAGAGGGTATGTCAGCTGCGAAAATTCTAATCGTCGAGGACGAGCCGAACATGGTGGCCGGCTTGCGCGACAACTTTGAGTTCGAAGGCTTTGAGGTGCTCACCGCGCCTGATGGCGTTCAAGGACTCGAGAAAGCCTTGAAGGAATCGCCAGATTTGGTCGTCCTGGACGTGATGATGCCGCGCATGAGCGGCCTCGATGTATGCAAGCAACTGAAAGCCAAGCGTCCCTCGATTCCCATAATCATGCTCACCGCCCGCGGACAGGAAGTGGACAAAGTTGTCGGTCTTGAACTGGGCGCCGATGATTACGTCACCAAACCTTTCTCGATCCGCGAATTGCTCGCCCGAGTGAAAGCCGTCTTGCGGCGCTCCCAAACTTTGCCAAAAGAGCAAGACCGCTACACCTTCGGGGACGTGGAAGTAAATTTGCGCAGTTATCGGGTGTTGCGCAATGGTCAGTCGGTGGAGTTTTCCAGTAAGGAATTTGAGCTTTTGAAGCATTTTCTGTGTCACAGCGGAGAGACGCTAAGTCGCGATCGTCTACTCGACGAGGTTTGGGGATACGAAAACTTCCCAACGACTCGTACGGTCGATGCTCATATCGTTCGACTTCGCCAAAAGCTTGAGCCAGTTCCGGATCAGCCGCGCTTCTTTCTCACCATTCATGGAGTCGGCTACAGGTTCGTAGGATGAACATGACCGCAAAAACGCCAGAAACGCGCAAGGCCGCTGCCAAGCGGACTAAGAATACTTCGGCGCTTGAAACCGGACAGACAACCAAAGGTCGCCGGCGTAAGAATTCAGAAATGGCGGCCACTACCGAAAACATTCATCTGATCAAGCAACAACTGGACGCGGTGCGTCGTGAGCACGCCATCCTCCAACAGGCGATTTACGAGGCCGCACAAATCCAGAGAAAACTCTGCTCCCCTCGTGAACTGGTATGGGGCGAATTCGAAATCGCCGGCGAAATCTTTCCAGTGCGTCATCTTTCCGGAGATTTTTTCAAAGTGATGCAACTTGATGATGTGCTGGGAGTCGCTCTGGGTGACATCGCCGGAAAGGGGCTATCCGCCGGAATTTGGCAAGCTCATCTGATCGACTTGATTCAGCGTTCTGCGCGCACTTACCTTCATCCAGCGGATGTTATCGCCGCCGTCAATCGCGAGCTATGCCTCGATCACGGTGAGCCGCCCATCACCGCATTATTCTTTGCCCGGCTCGACCCCAAAGAAAATGAATTGCAATACTGCAACGCCGGGCTCCCCGCTCCGCTGATTATGAGGAGCGGCAAATCGGTGGATCGATTGGAGGAAGGTGGCCCGATGCTGGGCGCCTTGCAAGAGGCCTCTTACAACTGCGGGACAGTCTATTTAAATCCTGGCGATATGTTGGTCGCTTACTCTGATGGCCTGACCGAATGTCGAAATCGCGATGATCAAGAGTTCGAGATCGGACGTTTGTCAGCCGCGGTGGAGTCCTACAATGGCACCACGGCAAACCAGGTTCTTTTTTCCACCCTTGCGACGGTGCTCGATTTCGCGGCTCAGTGTCCACCGAGCGATGACTTGACTCTTTTGGTTATCCGTCGCTGCGAGACTAAGCTCGCACTTCCCGAACGCCATTATAAGCGGGACAAGAATTTTTCTGTGTCCAGCCGGCTCAGTTCGGTTGCTGTAGGCCAGACGTGCTGATTCGGCGCTTCAAAAACTAAAGCAACTGACGACGGCCTCAAACGTGTTTGACGCGCCAACGCCATTGGTGTGTCCAGTGAACGGCCACTGAAAGGAAGGACGCAATGTCATCGATGTCAACCTCATTGCTCGGGGAAAGACAGATGTGCGGCGCAGTCATTCAGCCAGCAGCAGTGTCTTCAGAACTATTGCGAGTGCTCTACGTCTCTCACTATCGCCACGTTTTGCGGATCTGCAGAAAGTTTTTTCGTCAGCTTGAAGATGCCGAGGATGCCGCTGCGGAAGTCTTCCTGAAGCTCTACAGAGTGTTGCACCAAAAAGATGAGATGGTGCCTTTCCGCCCGTGGATTTCGCAGATAGCAGCCCACCACTGCATCGACAAACTGAGAAGAAGGAAACACGAGAAGAGCTCCTCTTTGGAGGAAGTCGATGTTAACGGCCTCCTGGACCATTCCACACCTTCCGCGCTCTCCGAAGTTCTTCGCAACGAGGCTGAGGGTCGAATCAGACGAGCCCTGGCGAGCCTCCCGGAAAAACACAGAGTTGTGCTCGTACTGCGCTACTACAACCGCATGAGTTATTCCCAAGTCGCCGACGCGTTAAACCTGCCGCTGTCTGCTGTTCGAGTCCGCATTTTCCGCGCCAAGCGCTCTCTGCGATGTACTCTGCGACGCTCAAATCGAGCAGACACCCTTGCGAGGGTCGACCCGGGACGAAAAAATAACACTCTCGCAACCAAGCGCTCAAACAGATTCAACGCGCCGGTCTCGGCTGACTTTGGAACGCTATACGCCGTGTCCGCTTAATTTGGTGCTTTAGGTTCCAAGTTCGAATGCTAGCTGAGTAATACTGGCCACTTCGGTGCCAGTCCGCTTGCGTCCCGCGCCGCCACCTTCTATGCTCCGGATATGTTTCGCGCACCTCGCAAGCTGGATTCCGAGCCGGAGTTATACGACACCGCGGTACGCGCCCTAATGCGTCGCGCTCACTCCGTCCACGAAATGAAGAGATCGCTGGAACGACGCACCGACGACAAAGCCATGGTCAAGTCCGTGCTCGACCGTCTGAAACGCCAAGGAATGATCGATGATGCGCGCTATGCGAAACAATTTACCCGCCAGCGCGCCGAAATCCGCAAGCAGGGCAAGTTCCGCATCGCCAGAGAGCTGCGCGCCCGGGGCATTCCCGACCGCCATATCGATTCAGCTCTCGAAGAGTCCGCCAAAGAGACCGACGAGCGCGCCGTCGTGCGTCATCGAATAGAGAAAAAACTCAAACTATTTCGCGACGAAATTGACGACCGCAAAATCGCTTCCCTGTTCCGCAGCCTGCTGCGTGCCGGTTTCGCTTCTGACATCATTCGCAACGAATTGCGAGCGGTGACCCGCGAAGATGTCCCCGCAATTGAAAATGCCGTCGATGAAGAATCGGCCTAAATAGCGCTGAAAGCCGCGGTTCCCCGGACTCCCTTGGTGCCTCTTCCCTCCTCTGCGATAATGTTCTAACGATTACTTTCGCAATCTGAGGCTCACGTGACCGGCAACGAAATCCGCGCTACATTTCTAAAATTCTTCAAAAAAAACGGCCATCGCATCGTGCCCAGCAGCTCGCTCGTGCCCCACGGCGATCCCACGCTGCTCTTCACCAATGCTGGAATGAACCAGTTCAAAGATGTCTTTCTCGGCCTGGAACAACGCGATTACAAACGCGCCACCACCGCCCAGAAATGCGTGCGCGCAGGCGGCAAACACAACGACCTCGAAAATGTTGGTTTCACCAAGCGCCATCACACCTTTTTCGAAATGATGGGCAATTTTTCATTTGGCGATTACTTCAAAAAAGAAGCCGTCGCTTTGGCCTGGGAGCTGGTCACCTCCCCGGACTGGTTCGCCCTCGACAAATCCAAGCTTTACATCACGGTCTTCGGCGGCGCCGAAATCGCGCCCGGAACCTCGCTGGGCGTCGATGAAGAAGCAAAATCTTTTTGGCTTGGCCAAAACGTTCCCTCCGAGCGCATTGTTGCCGTACCCGGACTAAAAGAAAATTTCTGGGCCATGGGCGACACCGGCCCCTGCGGCCCCTGTAGCGAAATCCATTACGACATGGGGGCCATCGCCTCCGACGAAGGCCACGCCGATTGCAAGTTTCCTTGCGATTGCGGCCGCTACGTTGAAATCTGGAATTTGGTCTTCATGCAATTCAATCGCGACTCTTCCGGCAAAGTCGTTCCTTTGCCGAAGCCCTCCATCGACACCGGTGCAGGTCTCGAACGGCTGGCCGCCGTAATTCAAGGCAAGCTCAGCAATTTCGACACCGACTTATTTCAGCCTTTGATACAGAAAGCTGCTGAACTTACCGGCACGCGCTACCATAAAAATCCGGACTCCGACGCGTCCCTCCGCATCATCGGCGACCACTCCCGAGCCGCCACATTCCTGGTCTCTGACGGCGTCGTCCCCTCCAACGAAGGCCGCGGTTACGTCCTCCGCAAAATTATTCGGCGTGCTCTGCGCCACGCCAATCTCTTGCAGGCCGCTGCCAGCGTGCCCGTCACCGTTCTGCCAGCGATGGCCGAAGCGGTGAAGCTCGAAATGGGCGCCGCCTATCCTGGACTGGAAGAAAATTTCACCCGAGTGCAACAAATTCTGCTGGGCGAAGAACAGCGCTTCTCTCGTACCATCACCATCGGCCTCAAAAAATTTGCCGAATTTACTGGCGATGGCACGCAAGCCGCCGCCCACGATACCAAGTCAGCTTCGCTCTCCGGCGAAAAAGCCTTTATGCTCTACGATACCTACGGCCTGCCGCGCGACTTCCTCGAAGACCTCGCCCGCGACTCCGGCATCACCGTAGAATGGTCCGCGTTCGAACGCGCCATGCAAGAACAACGCACTCGCGCGCGCGCCTCCTGGAAAGGCACATCGAAGGAAAGCGTCAATCCTGCCTACGCAAAAATTGCGGACACTTTCAAAACTGAACCGTGCTTTTATTTCTCCACTACTTCCAAAGATTGCCGCATCGAAGCGATCATCACCAAAAGCGGTTCCGTCAACGAACTCAAAGCTGGCGAAAGCGGCGAAGTCGTCCTCGATCGCACCTCCATCTACGCCGAATCCGGCGGCCAGATGGCCGACATTGGCGGCTTCTTCGACAATTCCGGTACCCATCGCCTCGCTGACGTAAGCGGCGCGTTTTATCCTGTAGGCGGCCTTGTGGCTCATCGCGTAACCGCCAAGGAATCGCTTCACGTCGGCGACCGCGTCACTGTGGTAGCCGACGCCCTGCGTCGCACCCATATCATGCGCAATCACAGCGGTACGCACCTCGTCAACGCCGCCCTCCGCAACATCCTCGGCACCCACGTCAAACAGGCCGGCTCCTTGAATTCGCCAGAACGCCTCCGTTTTGACTTCACTCATTTCGCGTCCGTCGACCCTCAGGAACTTCGCGACATAGAGCAACAGGTCAACGATGAAATTCGTGTGAACACCGCGATAGAAACCAACGTCACTTCCCTGGAGGAAGCCTTGTCCTCCGGCGCCCTAGCCTTTTTCGGCGACAAATATCCCGAGCACAACGTTCGCGTGGTAACCATTCCTGATCCCCACGCCCCCCGCGGCTTCTACAGCAAGGAACTTTGCGGCGGCACGCACGTCCACCGCATCGGCGATGTCGGGGTCCTGAAAATCATCGGTGAACAATCCGTCGCTGCCGGAGTCCGCCGCATCGAGGCCGTAACCGGCACTGGCGCGCTCGAGCATTACCAGAATCAGGCGCGTCTACTGAGCCAGCTCGCCAGTCAACTCAACGTCGGTGAAGACGCCCTTCTGAGCACTGTTGAAAAACTCTCGCAGACTGCGAAACAGCTAGAGAAAGAATTAGAGTCACAGAAACGCAAAGGCGCGTTAGGCCAACTCGACGAACTCGCCGCCAAAACCCAGCTCATCAAAGGGGTAAAAGTACTAGCCGCCGAAGTCGCCAACGTGGACCGCGACGGCCTGCGTCAGCTCGTCGACAGCCTCCGCCAAAAGCTAGGTTCCGGCGTCATCGCCTTGGGTATGCCCGATGGCGACAAAGTAGCCCTGATCGTAGCCGTAACCAAGGACCTAACCGCTAAAGTCCACGCCGGCAAGCTGATACAGGCGCTCGCCAAGCAGGTAGGCGGTTCGGGTGGCGGCCGCCCAGACCTTGCAGAGGCTGGCGGAAAAGACACATCCGCTCTAAATAGTACCCTCGGTTCTATTCCGTCCCTTCTTGAGCCGTTGCTATAATCGCGCAGCGCTGGAAAGAGGGTCCGTGGGCTCTCAGACTGCTTTGTTCGGGCATTAATCGCCCAGCGTCCCCTCAGGAACTGCGACAAGTAATCTGCTTTCTTAACTCGTCGCGAACACCAAAATTCGAATTGAACACCAGCCTTCCCTGGCCCTTATGTTTAAGCTCACCGCACTATCGGCAACTATAGCTCTAGGAGCGCTTGGTTTGTTTGCATTGCCAGTTGATGCACAAATTGCTGCCAGCACAGACCTTAGCGGGCGCCGTCTGTTTATCAACGCCGATCCCCCCGTAAAAATAAACTTGGCTACCGTAAAGCACACCAATTTTTACCTGCCCCGCGAAGCTCCCTTCGCGGGACGGACCCATCCATCGGTCTACATGGATCGAGACGGCGTTGAAAAACTGGTGCGCGAAGCAGCCGACCGCCATCGCGTCGACCCCGCCCTAATCCGAGCGGTAATCCAGACGGAGTCCAACTGGAACCCCGCTGCTTATTCGAACAGAGGTGCCGGTGGTCTCATGCAGCTAATTCCCACTACGGCGCGCCGGTTCGGCGTAAGCGACGTCTTTAACCCGCAACAGAATATCGACGGCGGTGTTCATTATCTCAAGACCTTGTTGGACCGCTATAATGGCAACCTGGACATGGCCCTGGCGGCGTACAATGCAGGTGAAGGTGCGGTCGACCGGGCCCATGGTATTCCGGCGTTCCGCGAAACTCGGAACTACGTGCAGAAAGTGCAAAATGCCTACTTCCAACCTGGTTCTGGACGCCTCACCGACACTTGGCGACGTCCCATTCGACGGGAAACCGATTCGAACGGTAGAATTATTTTCAACAATGACTGAGGCGAAGAATCATCTAAGAACCTAGTTTGTGGTTTGCTAGCACCCCGAAAAGAAAATGCCGAGCGCGATTCCATCCGCCGCAAAAAGTCTCAAAAAGATGTTCGCCCTCGTTTCGCCATTTTTCATCCTGTTGTGTTTTTATCCCTTAATCGTCTCCGCATCACCTTCGGCGCCAACGGCCACCGTAAGGCGCCAGGCCGCCGCGCAATTCCAGCGCGCTGAGCAATTGCGTACCACCTTAAATCTCAAACCAGTAGTTAAGCGAACCCTTGGCGATTATCGCCAAGTGGTTTCCAGCTATCGTCGCGTTTACCTGATCACTCCGCGCGCCATCGAAGTGCCCGAGGCTTTGCTAGCTATTGCCCAGCTTTACACCGAAATGGGCGAACGTTTTGGCCGGAACTATTATCAAAACGCCACAGACTCCTATCGTTTTCTGTTGCGTGAATATCCAGGCAACCGCCGCGTTCCTGACGCCCTGCTTGTCTGCGCGAAGCTCCAGCGCGATCAGCTTGCCGATTATGCTGGCGCCACTCAGACTTATAAAGATTTCCTCAAACGCTTTCCGCGCTCCCCCAGAAAGCTCGAAGCGCAGGAAGGCGTCGCAGAATTAGCGTTGCTGGAAAATAGTTCCAAGCCCTCGCCTGACAAAGAGAAAGATAAAGCCACCTCCGACGTTGCCGCCGGCGAATCTGTCCTGCCCAAGGATGAATTCAGTGACGCCCTTCCGCCCTCGCCAACGGCATCTCACTCCGTTGGCATTCCCAGGCTGCGCCGCATTCGCAGCGCCGTAACGGAAGACGCCACCCGGGTAACCATCGACCTAGAAGATGTCGTGCATTACAACTCTGGACGCTTGGAAAATCCCGAGCGGATTTTTTTTGATTTGCGTGAAGCGCGACTCACTTCAGAAGTTGCCCGCGAAGTGGCGCACGAAAATGCCAACGTAGATGGCGACGTACTAACCGCCATTCGCGTGGCGCAAAATCACGCCGGTGTCGTCCGGATCGTCCTCAATGTGAACCGCGTCAAGGAATACGTAGCCTCTGTCTCACCGAATCCGCCGCAACTTTTGATCGATCTCTACCGAAAGCCGCCGCCGCCGGCAATTCTGAAAATCGCGCGCGCTTCTCATAACTCCTCCAATATCCACGAGACCACCACCGAACTCCGCGGCCCCGAGGCCAGCACCGTTGCGCCGGATGGCATGAGCGACACTCTTGTTCGCCCTTCGCAGCCCACCGCCCTGAAAGTTTCCAACAGCGCCTCTAAAGCGGATCTTGATCAGCCCGCCATCGCCCCGCAACCAACCCACGACGGACAATCCACGCTTACGCGCGCCCTCGGCCTTAAAATCGGCCGCATCGTAATTGACGCCGGTCACGGCGGTCATGACACCGGCACCATCGGCCCAACCGGCTTGATGGAAAAGGATTTGTGCCTGGATGTGGCCCTTCGTCTCAGCAAAATTATCAAGCAGCGCCTACCCGGCGCGGAAGTTGTCTTGACCCGTTCCGATGATTCTTTTATTCCCCTGGAAGAGCGGACCGCCATCGCCAATGAAGCGCACGCCGATCTCTTCATCTCCATACATGCGAACTCCAGTCAGGATCACGGCGCCCGCGGTATCGAAACTTACTATTTGAATTTGAAAGGCTCTCCCGAAGCCATGGAAGTGGCCGCGCGAGAAAACGCCGTTGCCAACGTGGGTATTCACGACCTCGAAGATCTCGTCAAGAAAATCGCCCGTAACGAAAAAATTGACGAATCCAGAGAATTCGCCGAGGACATTCAAGCTTCCTTGTCCCAACGCGTGCAAAAAGGCAACAAAACCGTCAAAAATCGCGGCGTTCGCAAAGCTCCTTTCGTGGTGTTGATCGGCGCGGACATGCCTTCGATCCTTACAGAGATCTCTTTCCTCAGCAATCCGGCCGACGAACAACTTTTAAAGCAGCCGGAGAACCGGCAACGAGTCGCTGAGGGCTTATACCAGGGCGTCGCCAGCTATTTGCAAAGCCTTAACAGCGTCACCTTCAATGGCCCCTCCAAGCCGGCGTCTCCCCGCTCCGCCAGTGCCAAACTTGAACATTCGCCCAACGCACAGTAACCTTGTTGCATCTATTTAATTAATCCTATGTCGACTCGCTCATTGCTGCCGCGCCGATTGCTGCCGACTTCGTTGGTGATTGCCCTTCTCCTGCTGGTGCCTTCCCTGCGCGCCGAAAGCATCCTTCCGGCGCGTTTCGGCAAATGGACGGCAAGCAACGCCGTTCAGTCACCCGCCATTCCAGCTAACACGAAAGACATACTCACGGAATCTGGATTGGAAAGTGCGGAAACGCGAGCGTACTCGAACGGCAATGCCGCCGTCACTCTCACCACCTACCGTTTGCACGATTCCAGCGGCGCCTATGAAGCCTATACATTCTTTCAAGGCCCAAAAAACAGTTGCCCACAATCCAGCGCCCTAACACCGTGCTCCACGTCCGTTGATGCTTCCTCGGACAAAAAGCGGGTCGCCCTGGTTGGAAATATTTTGCTCGTCATCGACAACTCTGCGACCCTGACCCCGGATGATCTGGACGCGTTGTCAAAACAGATAAACG
This sequence comes from Verrucomicrobiia bacterium, assembly GCA_035482155.1. Classification (GTDB taxonomy): domain Bacteria; phylum Acidobacteriota; class Terriglobia; order Acidiferrales; family UBA7541; genus Acidiferrum. The sequence continues at coordinate 31,057 of DATHRB010000041.1, forward strand.
CTAAAGCCGATAAGACCCCTGCGCCGCCAATACCGAACTATTTGCCGGCGCATGACCTCATTCCTGGAACAGAAAAGTATGCTCTCGGACCGGCCGCTTTTCGCTCCGCCCTGTCCACCCTGAACCGTCCCGAATACCAGGCATTATCTGCTAACATTGGCTTTTCCTCCGGTGCCGAAGCTATGTTTGCGCAATATCAAAAACAAGCCGACGCCGCCGTAGTTCTGCTGATTGACTACCCCACCCCGCAACTCGCTGGTTTGCACTGGAAGCATCTCGAGCAGGCTCTTCCCTCTTCAGCGAATGCCGACAGAACTTCCATCGAACGCAAAGGCACCCTCCTCGCCATCGTCCTGGCCCCGACGTCCCGCGCCTACGCGGCTCGGATTCGCGATGCTGTTAATTACGAAACCCAAGTAACCTGGAACGAGCCGACCCACACCATCTCCGATCCCCCGATAACCACAGTGCTTGCCAAAATCATTATTGCGACTGGCGTCTTTATGCTGGTCGCCATCGTGTTTGGCGTGGCCTTCGGCGGCGTGCGCGTCCTGATGAAATCCCTCTTTCCCGGAAAGGTCTTCGATCGCCCCGAGCAGATGGACGTTCTGCAGTTAGGGTTATCCGGCAAGCGCATCAATTCGCGCGATTTTTATTAAAGAGATCCCGCCAACCGCTAATTTCGGACGTAACAAATGGTGTCCTGCTGCGTATAAATAGACAGCCTCAACCTCGACTTGGTGACAGACTTACCCTGTCGTACACTTTTCGGTACGTTTGACGGAGAAACCCCTAAACTATGTCCGGAAGCGGCACGAGAATCTCATCGAACTCTGTCCGTTTTAAATTGGCCCTTTGCTTCCTGTTGCCATTACTGGCGCTCGCTGCCGCTTGCCAAAAGGGTCCAGCCGGTCCGGCCGCACCCGCCATGCAGGCCATGCCCGTACAAGTGCAGATTGTTCAAGCGCAGAAAATCTCCGACAGCAGCGAATACCTTGCCATCTTGAAATCGCGCCACTCGGCCGTCATTAATCCCCAGGTCGAAGGCCAAATCACCAAAATTTTTGTGAAGTCCGGCGACCGCGTCAAAGCCGGCACTCCGCTCCTGCAGATCGATCCCCTGAAGCAACAAGCCACCTTAGGCAGCCAGATAGCCAGCCATGCCGCGCAGGAAGCCAATCTTCGCTATGCCCAGACGCAGCTCGAGCGGGAACGTAAACTGTTTGAAGCCGGAGTTGTGAGCAAGCAGGAATTTGACAATGCCCAGACCGCTCATGACGCCGCCGTCGCGCAGCTCAAGTCCCTGGGTGAGCAGGTGAATCAGCAGCAGGTCGAGCTGCACTACTACCGCGTGTCCGCTCCCATGTCTGGAATTATTGGCGACATTCCAGTGCGCGAAGGTGACCGTGTGGCGGTAACTACCTTGCTGACCACCGTGGACGAACCCGGCACTCTAGAGGCCTACATTTACGTCCCGGCGGAACGCGGCAAGGATCTTCGTGTTGGCCTGCCAGTTCATCTGCTGGACGAATCCGGCAAGCCCGTCAGCGACGCGCGCATCACTTTCGTTTCTCCCGAGGTTGATAACGATACGCAAACTATCTTGGCCAAAGCCTCCATCGAAAATCCTAAAGGCCAATTGCGCGTCTCCCAGCAAATGCGGGCCCAGGTTGTCTGGAACAATCATCAAGGTCCCGTCGTTCCAGTTTTGTCGGTAACTCGAATTAACGGACGTTTCTTTGTGTTCGTGGCCGTAAAAGAGAGTGCAGGTACTTTTGCTCGTCAAAAAGGCCTGACCATCGGTGACACGGTAGGCAACGATTACGTCGTCCTGGACGGCTTAAAGGCCGGTGACCATCTCATCGTTTCCGGTACCCAATTTTTGCAGGACGGCATGCCCGTCGCGGAACAAATTCAGAATGCTAGCGCCTCACCCGCTCCTGGCAACCCGGAAAAAGATGCTGGACACCAGGCCCGCTGAGACCATGCCTATAACGAATCACACCTCACGGAAGGCGGATCCCCCGTTTGTTTGTTGATTTCTTTATCAACCGGCCCGTATTTGCCACCGTTTGCGCCTTGATGATTATTCTTGGCGGCGCAATTTCCATTCCTTCTCTTCCTGTAGCCGAATTCCCGGACCTCGCACCGCCACAAGTGGTAGTTTCCAGCGGCTACATCGGGGCAAACGCGCAGACCGTCGAATCCGCCGTCACTATCCCGCTGGAACAAGCCATCAACGGCGTGCAAGGTATGAAGTACATCACCTCTACCAGCGGCAATGACGGCACCAGCCAAATCACCGTAACCTTCGATGTAACTCGTGACGTAGACCTGGCCTCGGTCGATGTCCAGAATCGCGTCAACCAGGCCCTTGGCCGCTTGCCAAACACTGTAAAAAACACCGGCGTGATTATCACCAAACAACTCGGCGGCTTCGTCTTCGGCGCCGGTGTGTATTCCCCGGATGGCACCTACGACAGCTTGTTCCTCAGCAATTACCTCGATATTTACGTAAGGGACGCCGTCAAGCGCGTCCCCGGTGTCGGCGACGTTTTTATTTTTGGAGAACGCAAATACGCCATGCGCTTGTGGCTCGATCCCGGACGCATGGCCCAGCGCGGGTTGTCCGCAACTAACGTGCTTGCAGCGCTGCAAGAGCAAAACGTTCAAGTCGCCGCGGGCCAGGTTGGTCAAGCTCCGTTACCCCCCGGACAGGCTTATCAGATCAGCGTTCGCGCTATTGGCCGCCTCACCGAACCGTCCGAATTTGAAAATATTATTCTCAAGACCGGCGCAAACGGCACTCTGGTGCGCTTGAAAGACGTAGGTCGCGCCGAGCTAGGCGCCGAAGACTATAGCTCCGTCCTGACCTATGACGGGCACGAAGCAGTGGGCATCGGCGTAACCCAACTGCCCGGCGCGAACGCACTCGACGTCGACAGACTCGCGAAAGAGGAGTTACTGCGGCTCTCTAAGACTTTTCCGCCGGGCCTTAAATACGCTGTCGCTTTCGATACCACCACGGTTATCGGCGAATCCATCAAGGACGTGCTCGTCACCCTGCTTCAAGCCATCCTGTTGGTCATCTTCGTCATATACATATTTCTTCAGGATTGGCGTAGCACCCTCATTCCCGCTGTCACCATCCCGGTCTCGCTGGTCGGCACATTTATTTTCGTCAAACTCCTGGGGTTCTCTATCAATACCCTTACTTTATTCGGCATCACTCTCGCGACCGGCTTGGTCGTCGACGACGCCATCGTAGTTATCGAAAACGTGGAGCGTCATATCGTTGAGGGCATAACCGAGCCTCACAATGCCGCTTCGGTAGCCATGAAAGAAGTGGCAGGCGCGGTAATCGCCACATCCTTGGTTCTCGTGGCCGTATTCGTGCCCGTCGCATTGTTCCCGGGTACCACCGGCATCCTGTTCCGCCAGTTCGCACTGACTATCGCGTTTTCCGTAGCCATCTCCGCTTTCAACGCGCTCACTCTTACACCCGCGCTCTCCGCAATTTTGCTCGGCCATCACCGCGAACGCGCGCAGGGGCGTATCTTTAGAGCCTTCAATCGCATTGTCGAATCTGGGACCAACGCTTACCGCAAAACAGTGCGAGGCGTCATTGGCTGGCGTTTCGCCGCCGTCCTGGTATTCTTCGCGCTTCTCGGTGTCACTTACTGGATCTACCAGAAAGTTCCCCGTGGATTTATTCCTGAGGACGATCAGGGCTACATCATCGTGATCGTGCAGTCACCGCAAGGCGCTTCGCTGGACTACACGAAAAATATCTGCACCCAAGTAGAAAAAGTGCTGGCCGGAGTTCACGAAATCGACAGCGTGTTTTCCATCACCGGTTTCAGCTTCTCGGGCAGCGCTCCAAATCGCGGCATCCTGTTCGCCAGCCTCAAGCCCTTCGAGGAACGCAAAGGCGAGGACCATTCCTCCGCCGGCATTATTGAACGCCTTCGCGGTCAACTGTTCGGCGTTCCTGGAGCATTGGTAATTCCCTTCAATCCGCCAGCAGTGCAAGGGTTGGGACAATTTGGCGGCTTTCAATTTGAGCTCGAGGATCTGGGCCGCAACTCGCTGCAAGGCATCTCCGATGCCGCTAATAAACTGGTCGGGGAAGGCAACAGCAGCAAAACGTTGGCCGGCCTATTCACCAGTTTCACCGCCAACGATCCGCAATACCTCGTTCGCCTCGATCGTGAAAAAGCCAAGAGCCTACAGGTTCCCCTTACTCAAATCACCGACGCGCTTGAGGTATACATGGGCTCCGTGTATATAAACGATTTCGATTTCAACAATCGCTCTTACCGCGTTTACATTCAAGCCGATGGCCGTTTCCGCTCCAACGCGAAAGACATCGACCAGTATTACGTGCGTTCCGACACTGGAAAAACGATTCCGCTCGATGACCTTGTCACCGTGGAGCAAACCGCGAACCCGCAGGTCATCAGCCATTACAATCTGTTCAGATCAGCTGAAATAGATGGCTCCGCCGCACCGGGCCGCAGCTCTGGCGATGGCATCGCCGATATGGAAGCGCTGGCCAAAAAAAGCCTGCCCAATGGCATGACTTTCGAATGGAGCGGGTTGTCTCTGGAAGAATTGCAATCCGGCGGCAAAGCCGCAATTTTATTCGGGCTTGGTCTGGTGGTCGTCTATCTAACGCTGGCCGCTCAATACGAAAGTTTCGTGCTGCCATTCATCGTGCTGCTAGCTGTCCCGGTCGCGCTGCTGGGCGCGATCGGCTTGCAAGCTCTTCGAGGATTGCAGAACGATGTCTATTGCCAGATCGGTCTCGTAATGCTGATCGGCCTTGCCAGCAAAAACGCCATTCTGATTGTCGAATTCGCCGAGCAATTGCGGGCTCAGGGGATGTCCATAATAGACGCTGCGGTCGAGGCCGCACGCATACGTCTCCGCCCCATTCTGATGACCTCGTTGGCGTTTATCTTGGGCGTCCTTCCGCTGGTTTTAGCTCAAGGCGCCGGAAGAGCAGGCCGCATCTCGGTAGGCACTACCGTGTTTGGTGGCATGCTGGCCGCCACAACCCTCAACCTGATCTTCATTCCGGTGCTGTACGTAATTGTGAAGAGCATCGTGCCCGGCCGCACCCAAACCAAAGCCATCTCCGGCGCGCAACCTGCAGCGCCTCACGCCTGACTGCGTATTTGCTATTTGAAATTCGTTATTCGTAATTCTTGCACTGTGCAGCGGCGACTGACGCTTTTGGCTATTTGCCAGCCGGCTGGCTTGAGAAGTATTGATCAAGGCTGGCCTTGATCTCCTCAACGCATCTTTGAACGTTATGGTCCAACGCCGCAACCATCGCCGGCACATCTTTGCCGCCCACCGCTTCATCGTGGTTGTAATAATGCGACCACACGGTCGCGCCCGACTTTACATCTTTCAAGTCAAATTCCGCTGTTACCCGCGCCTGAAGCGGCTCTCCGGCCACCTCTTTGAAATCGTACAATCTACCGTGTAGGACATAGTCCGCGCGACTGCTGCTGCGCTGCAAAGAAACATCACGGTAACGGCCCGAAGCTCGCAGCTCCCTCAGCAACACTTCCTCAATCATCTCCGCTGGAGGTTCGGACCAACGCTGGTATTCGTATGTGCCCATTCGCTGGGTACCAGCGCTATAAACGATGCGATCTTCGCGATAGAGATGCGAGGCCACCATCGGCCCCAGGACCAGAGAAACGCCCGACGCGTTCGCCTCAGCGTGCGGTTTCTCTGTCGGCACCGTCAATTGATAATATTGCATCGGATGCGCCCCGCCGCATCCGGCCGGCAGTCCTCCAAGCGTCAGTGCCAACACACAACAAGCCGGTTTTACATTGTTCCAACGAAAAATATTTCGACGGTTCCCTTTTGCGTGCCGGCCATTCGAACCCAAAGTTCTAGTCTTCATTGCGGCTCACCCGTTCTGTGCTCGCGAGGACTGCTCGCTCGCAGCAAAGTGTACGGCTTATTCCTGATCGTCTTTGTGAACTCCTTCAGGTTTTCGCTTGCGTCCCGGAAGTTTCCTAGCATCTCATCGATATTCTCGGAGTTCACGTCCAGGGTCTGATCAATTCGTCCGGTCAAATCGGTTACATTAGTCAACGACTTCCTCAGTTCCAGCACCGCCTGCCGAACGTCCGCCCGATTTTCTCCAATCAAGCTGTCCACGTGGTCCAAAGTCTTGTTGGCTTCCGCCGAGGTCTTGCGCAAATCATCCAGCAGCGGACCCAATTTCTCGCTGCTCGTATTGATATGCCCAATCGTAGCTTTTATCGCCGGCCGATTTTCCGCCAGCATCTGATGGGCTTGCGCCAGCGTCCCCGATAGATTCGAACGATTGTCATCGTTCAAAAGATCGTTGACCCGCGCAATGGTTACTTTCAATTCCGTCGCGCGATCATTCAAGGTGTGCAAGAGTTGTTGCGCCTCGGGAGCCAGATCATTGATCCGTTCCGTAATGGCGTTCAAATCCAGATACCGGTCCGCCGGCAGTGTCGCGCCATCCTTCGCCAACTGCGCCTGCGGACTTCCCGGCACGATCTCCAGATGGTTATCGCCCAGCGGACTCATGCTCATAATCCTCACATGGCTATCCGTCTTGACCGGTAAATCGGTTTGCACCGCCAGCGTGATTTCTATGTTCGCGGGGTTTTGCGGATTAATGCGCAACTTCTCTACACGCCCGACTTTCGGCCCGCCCGCGTAGCGCACCGTCGAGCCTACTTCCAAGCCTCCGGCGAAGGGAAAGTATGCACGAAAGGATTTCGCCGTTCGCCCGAAAGCTCCGCTGATGCCAAACACCGTCGCGACCAAAACCGCTGTCGCGACAATTACAAATAACCCCACCATTGCTTGTTCCCGTCTCGTCTCCATCACGCACTCCTCTTGGCTGTGGCACCCCGGTTATGGCCCGACTGCTTGGTCAACATCTGCAAATAATCCATTTCCCGGGCTACTTCCGGTTCCGGCACGCGATCCAGAAACTGTCGCAATCGCGGCTGCGTGCTGCTCCGCATTTCATCCACGGTCCCGATAGCCTCAACATTTCCTTTGTCGATCAGCACCATGCGGTCCGCAATCAGAAAGGCGCTGGCCAGCTCGTGAGTGACCACGATAATAGTCATCTTGAATGCCCGCTTCAATTCCAGAATTAACTGATCGATGCCCGCTGCAATGATCGGATCAAGTCCCGCCGACGGCTCATCGAAAAATAAAATCTCCGGATCCATCGCTAACGCCCGCGCCACCGCCGCGCGCTTCTTCATCCCTCCGCTCAGCTCGGAAGGTTTGTAATCTTCGAATCCTGCCAACCCCACCTGCTCTAATTTCAACCGCAGCATAATCTCTATCGTCGAATCTTCCAGTTTGGTGTGCTCGCGCAACGGCAGCGCCACATTCTCACCGACGGTCATGGACCCGAACAGCGCGCTCCCTTGAAATGACATTCCCAGCTTCTTGCGAATCTCGTCCATGTCTTCGGCAGAAGCGGTAGCGATATTTTTTCCCCGCAAAATCACTTCACCGGAACTCGGCTTTTCCAGTCCCACCAATGTTCGCAGCAGCGTGCTCTTTCCCGACCCCGAGCCGCCTAGAATCACCATGGTCTCGCCGCGCATCACGTCGAAACTGACGCCATGCAATATTTCGCGCTCCCCATAACTTACTCGCAGGTCCCGCAGCGAAATCATTACTTCCGGCGAAGCGTCGTCTTCTAATTCGATCATGAAAGAAATCCCGGTTAATGCTCACTCACAAAAAAGAACAGCGCGGTAAATATCAAATCCACCACCACAACTAAAAAAATCGACATCACTACCGCTCGGGTCGTGGAACGCCCCACTTGTTCCGGACCCGCTCCCGTGGCCAGTCCTTCGTGACAACCCACCGCGGTAATGGTCACGCCAAACATCACGCTCTTCACCAGACCGCTGATAATGTCACGCAGGAAAAGTGCATCCACCGAGGCCTGGATATAACGAACAAAAGTGAAATCCGCCTGGGCTACGCCAAACAAGGCGCCGCCCAACACCCCCATGAAGTTCGCCCAAATGGTCAAGCAGGGCAGCATGACAATCATGGCCAGAAACTTTGGGGTCACCAAAAAGTGGATGGGATTGACCGCCATGGTTTCCAGCGCGTCAATTTCTTCGGTAACTTTCATCGTGCCGATTTCCGCCGCAAACGCCGATCCCGACCGTCCGATAACCACGATGGCGGTAATCAAAGGACCCAGTTCGCGCGTCATTGAAATCGCCACCGCGCTGGCCACGAAACTTATCGCCCCGAATTTTCGCAATTCGTAGGCGCTTTGCAGCGCCAGAATCAATCCGATAAAAAATGTGATCAGCGAAAGGATAGGTAATGCGCGGACTCCGACGTCCAGGGCCTGCGAAATAGCCCGCTGCACACGAATAGGTTTTCCCTGGAAAGGAGCGACAAACGTGTAATACGCGGCTTTACCGCCCAAATCCGCTAGTGAGCCTAGATATTCAAGGCCACCTATGACCCCTGAACCGATTTGAGCGACGAACGCCAAGAGCCCTCGATCTTACGTGCCACTGTCCGCTGAATCTAAGCCAAAGCCTGTTGTTCGTTATCGAATACTTCAAAAATTTTTATCAATCGGGACAGTTGTAACACTTCTCTTGCCGATGGGCTCAAGCCATACAAAATAAAACGTAATCCCTGGTCGCGTGCGGCTTTCAATCCTTCCACTAGCGAAGCCACACCCGAGCTGTCGATATAGCGCACGCCCGTTAAATTCAGAATTACCCGCGGCGTCTTGGTTTCCTTCAGTTCCTTTAGCAATACCTTGCGCAACTCGGGGGAGTTGGCGAGATCAATGTGTCCTGTAATGTCGAAGATGGTGACCTGGTCTAACCGGCGAGCGGCAATCTGCAAAGTTACTCTCCTTGGGATTTCTGACCTTTTTCTTCTGTACTGAAATATTTCACTAACCGCAGCCGGTTCACACTGTTTTCGCGACTGTGTTCCATTACATCCATGCTGTCTCGAATGAAATGCAGTCCCAGTCCCCCAGGCTTGACTTCATCCAGGGACCGAGCGGTCAGTTTTTTTTGATCGAAGGGCGCACCTTGGTCGAGCAACTCGATTTCCAGACCTTCGCGTTGTATCCCGTTTACCATGCCTGAGATTCGCTTGCAAGACACGTCAATACGTTTGTCCGGGTTGCTTCCATAGGCATGGCGCATCACGTTGGCCACCGCTTCGTCCACCGCGCGCGTTATGGCGCGACACTCCGGAGGTGAAAACCCAATCACTTCCGTCAATCGTTCCATCGCAGCGCGCACTACGCATAGCAGCTGTGGATCGCTCGCTAACGTCAGGTCCAATAGAAGCCCACTTTTGTGCAATCGCTCAACTCCCTGCGACTTCACGAGTATTTGATACTCGCGGCATTTATGTAACGCCTTGGAAATCAGGGGACTAAGGCAGACACAATCGTGCATACGGCCTCAAAAGTCAATGCCATCTCCATCGCCGACCACTTCCACGGGAATCGGTGCCGACATAGCCCGCTCCCTCAAAAATCGCCATTCACATCTAGGTGACGGCACCGCATGAAGGTAATTTAGAATCTTATTAGTTGTGTCAAAGGAGCCTCAGCGTGTCATTGCGAATTGAAGACTACGGAATGATCGGTGATTGCCATACCGCTGCATTAGTTTCGCGCGAGGGTTCAATAGATTGGCTCTGTCTTCCCAGTTTCGATTCCGCAGCTTGCTTCGCCGCGCTCCTCGGCACCTCTGAGCACGGCTATTGGCTGATAACGCCCGACTGCCCGATCAAGCGCATCCATCGCCGCTACCGGGAAGACACTCTTATCCTGGAAACCACCTTTGAAACAGAAGCTGGCACCGTAACGCTCGTCGATTGCATGACGCCTACCACCGACACGCCCGATCTTCTGCGTCAGGTTGTGGGTCAAAGCGGTAAAGTGCCCATGAAAATGGCGTTGGCTATTCGCTTCGATTACGGCTCAATCGTTCCCTGGGTGCGCCAAACAGATGATGGTCTCATCGCCATCGCCGGACCCGACACTCTCCGCCTTCGAACGCCGGTCGAGCTTTGTGGCGAAAATTTTCACACTACTTCCAAATTTACGGTTTCTGCCGGACAGAAGATTCCATTCGAGATTTGTTGGTATGCATCGCATCGAGATGAGCCGCAGTTTCTTGACTTTGAAAAGACTGTCGCGGACACCGAAAAATGGTGGCGCGAGTGGGCCGGCCGTTGCACTGTCCCGGGTCCATCGAAGCTTGCAGTAACCCGTTCGCTCATCACTTTGAAGGCTCTAACCTATGCCCCCACCGGTGCCATCGTCGCCGCGCCCACGACTTCCCTTCCCGAATTGATTGGCGGCGTTCGCAACTGGGACTACAGATTCTGCTGGGTGCGTGACGCCACGCTCTCGCTTCACGCGCTTATTATCGCCGGATATCTTGAGGAAGCACGCGATTGGCGCGAATGGATCATGCGCGCAGTTGCCGGCAAACCCTCCGAACTGAACATTGTTTATGGGCTGCGTGGCGAACGGCGTCTCACGGAACTGGAACTTCCGTGGCTTCCGGGCTACGAAAATTCCGCGCCCGTGCGAACCGGCAACGCCGCTTACAATCAGCTTCAACTTGATGTCTATGGCGAAATCATTGACACCCTTTACCTTTGCCGCGAGGCCGGCATTCAGCCAAATAGTAAAGACGCGTCCCCTGGAATTGGACGCGCTCTCCTCGACCATTTGGAAACCTCGTGGGAAGAGCCTGACGAGGGCATTTGGGAAGTTCGCGGGCCTCGCAGAAATTTTACCCATTCAAAAATGATGGCTTGGGTAGCCATGGATCGCGCCGTAAAGAGTGTCGAGCAAGGTTGGGTGCCCGATCCCGCTACAGAAAAATGGCGAAACCTTCGCGATAAAATTCATGCCGACGTCTGCAACAACGGCTTCGATGCTGAGCTGAATTCTTTCGTACAGTTTTACGGCTCGAAACATCTCGATGCCAGCTTATTGATGATGGCCATTGTCGGCTTTCTTCCGGCAAACGATCCACGCCTTCGCGGAACCGTTGATGCCATAGAAAAACACTTGCTTTCCGAGAATGGCTTCGTTAACCGCTACACCCTAGATCCAGCGGTCGATGGTTTACCGCACGGCGAGGCAGCTTTTATTCCTTGCACTCTCTGGCTCGCGGACAATTACGTTTTCCAGGGCCGCTATGAAGAAGCGCGCAAAGTCTTTGAGCGCGTCTTATCCATACGCAATGATCTCGGCTTACTGTCCGAAGAATACGATCCCGTGGACCGCCGGCTACTGGGAAATTTCCCGCAGGCTTTTTCGCATTTCGGCATGGTCAACACCGCCTACAACCTCGAAGGCAAGACCAGCGCCAGCACAGCCGGCGGTTCCCCTGGCACAAAAATAAAATAAGCTCCCGTCAATAGGGGTTTGAACTTCGCGGCTTCAGTTGCGTGGTAGCCGGCCGCGTTTTTTGTCAACATTTTGGTCGGCCGCATTCTGATTATTGCAGTTTTGTAACTTGTGCTCCCGCCCATTCCGCGATTCAATTGTCAGTCGCATCGATTGCTACGGGCCGACTCCATCACGGCTCGGTGGAGGTCTGGCTTGTCGGCTAGAATTAATATTATCTTTCTGCTTCTTTGTTCCGTTCTTTATGTCGAGCTCGGTGCAAGCCAAGAGCAGGAACACACGCGGCTTCCGACCAGCAAAGCAGTCATCAGGCCCACACCTGGCGCGCCACAACGTACCAACGGATTCCCAGAAACAATCGCGTTGAGTCCCGATGGCCGATACGCCGCACTGCTGAACAACGGCTTTGGTACCGCTGAGTCGGGCATGAAGCAATCCATCGCCATCCTGGATTTGCAGACAAATCAGGTCACAGATTTTCCGGAAGACCGGCTTGGCGAAGATGCACACCAAAGTTATTTTCTGGGCCTGGCTTTCAGTTCCGACGGCACTCACCTCTACGCTTCAGTTGGCTCGATCAGCGATCCCACCGGCGAGAAACCCGGAAATACCGGCAACGGCATTGCGGTGTATCGCTTTGAGCAGGGCAAACTCGCTCCCGATCACTTTCTAAGAATATCCTTGCAACCCGTTCCAGTTGGAACGCATGTCGCTCGTGGATTCGGCAAACTTCCAGCGTCGCGCGCCATTCCGTATCCGGCAGGACTCGCCGTTATTTCGGGAACAGCAGATCAAAAAGACCAGCTTCTGGTTGCTAACAATCTTTCGGACAACGTGATTCTGCTCGACACAGAGTCCGGAAAAGAGTTGGCGCAATTCGATCTGAGTACTCATCGCTCTATGCCTTCGTCTTTTCCGTATACCGTGGTGGCGACTCGCGATGGCCACCATGCGTGGTGCAGTTTGTGGAATGCTTCGCAGGTCGCCGAGCTTGATGTGGTGCGCAAAACTGTTGTTAGGCGCATCCCGCTGCTGGTACCAAAGAGTCCTGTTGCTCCTGGATCGCACCCCACCGCGATGCTGCTTTCTCCGGACGAAAAATTCTTATACGTGGCTTTGGCCAATGCCGATTCCGTTGCAGCAATCGACGCACACACCGGAAAGATTCAAGCGTTTTTCTCGACGCATCTTCCGAAACAGGAATTCTCGGGCAATGAAACAGATGCGCTCGCGCAGAGTAAAGATGGAAAGCGGTTATTCGCGGCTAGCGCGGCAACAGATTCTGTCGCGGTGTTTGACACCACCACATTGGCTGAAGGCCGGGCGCATATCGGCAAGCCACTTATCGCTATGGGTTTCATTCCCACCGAATGGTATACCCTCGCCGTCGCTGTCGCGGACAACGATCTTCTCATCGCGACCGGTAAAGGCTTGGGTAGTGGACCAAACGCAACCGATATATCCAAGGTGCCTTCCAAACGCCGAAGGCTGCATCCCTACATCCCGACCTTGCTTCACGGTTCGATCGCACGAATCAATCTGGAAGCAGTCGAAAAAAACCTGCCGGAGTTTACGCGGGTGGCACAGGAACAAATGCAGCTCTGGGCCGACCCAACTGCTTTGCCGTTTCACGACGGCGCGAATCCCATTCATCATGTCATTTACATCATCAAAGAAAACCGCACGTACGACCAGATTTTTGGTGACCTCAAAGTGGGCGACGGCGATCCGTCGCTCACTCTTTACGGCGCAGACATCACCCCCAATGAGCACAAGCTGGCTTTGCAGTTTGGTGTGCTCGACAACTTTTACGATTCCGGAGAAGTTTCCGGGGATGGCCATATGTGGTCGACTGCGGCGATTGCCGGCGACTACAACGAAAAAACGTGGCAGATCGCGTACCGCAGCCGTGAACGCACTTACGATTTTGAAGGCATGGTCGCTGATGAATATCCGCTGGAGCACGACGAACCGGACGTGAATGAACCGGGGACCGGATATTTGTGGGGCAACGTGGCACGCCACGGATTGAGTTATCGTCACTATGGTGAATTCGTGGCCAGCGAATGGTGCGGGGACAAATTCACTGTGGATGCTTCGCCAACCGAAGGCACACCCGCTCCTGCAGGTGGTCCTTGCGCGCGCAAAGCGATCAAGCAAGGAGAGCCGCTGCCTGCGGCGACAGGCGAACCGAACGGAACGCCTAGTCCTTATCCGTGGCCTATCCCGGTGCTGCGCCGCGATGTGGCAACCAAACCGGAACTGCGCGGGCATTTCGATCCGCGCTTCGCAGATTTCAAAATCGATTACCCCGACCAGTTGCGAGCGGATGAATTTTTGCGCGAGTTCGATGGCTTTGTGCGCGCGCGAAAAGCGAATACCAAGGCAGGGGAATTGCCGAGCTACGTGATGTTGCGTCTGCCCAACGATCACACCAGCGGCACACGGTCCGGTTTCCCAACGCCCTCGGCTTCGGTGGCGGACAACGATCTTGCGGTGGGCCGCGTTGTCGATGCGGTGTCGCACAGTGCTTACTGGGATGACACGGCAATTTTTATCGTTGAAGATGACGCGCAGGATGGCGCCGATCACGTGGACGCGCATCGCAGCATTGCGCTGGTGATCAGTAAATACGCCCCCGGCACGGTTGAACATCCCTATGTGGAGCATGGTTTTTTCACCACGGTGAGCACGGTTCGCACCATGGAGGCGCTGCTGGGTTTGCCACCGATGAATCACAATGACGCATACGCTCCAATCATGTCCTCGCTGTTTTCGGGCACGCCCGCGCAACAGCCATTTGAAGCGGATGTCACTAACCTTCGCAACGGACTAATCTTCAAGACCAACGCCGCGACCGCGCCAGGCGCGAAGGCATCTGCCGCGATGGACTGGCGGCATGCGGACGAGGCCAACAACCAGGTGTTGAACTCCATCCTTTGGCACGACCGTAAGGGCGACATTCCGATGCCGCCGTCGCAGCACACGGTTTTTCCAGTTGCCTCGGGGCAGCGGTAACGGCGTGACCGTCACACTAGAGGTGGTTTGAGTTAGCGCGGAAGAGGGCAAGTGGATTTTACGGGCATACCCCCTATCCCCCTTGTTTTTCGCAAAAGAGTCGACAAAGCGTTGAAAACAAAGGATTGCTGCCGCAAAAAGTGAAAAAGAGTTCACAAATTGCTGAAAACACGAGAGTTGAACGTCAAGGCTGGTGCTTGGTGCCGGGAGGGAAACCGCTGAGTACGGTCGGAAGAGGATATTGGGGAACTTCGAGCAGGTAGACGGGTTGGATTTATGAAAAGAGACAGAACTGGTGGGCACCGATAAGATGCGTGGAACCTCTGGAGTGACCGTCCTCCCTGATTTTACTATTTGTGTATATTAATTACAAGTTATATAGCCACATGGAATGAAATATATACATTCGAACACCGACTTAGGCGGGAGCGTAAGCTATTCCACACATAAACGGACCGCTATTCGATACAATTGCGACAGCTTCAGTTGGGACATCAATTGACGAGGTGGGTGGTCGACGATGGTGATGTTTGGCGATAAGGTGAGTGTTCCTGGTCATGTGCTGGTGCGCTTTCTGGATAAGGAAGCGGTGCTGTTGAATATTGAAACAGAGCGCTATTTTGGATTGGACGAAACTGGTGCGCGAATGTGGCAATTAGCGACGACGGCAGCAAATATTGACGCCGCTTACCAGGCACTCCTAAATGAGTACGATGTCGACGCTCAGACGCTTCGCGAGCATCTGAGCGAATTGCTCGAAAAATTGGCCGACAACGGGTTGCTGACCGTGACTTCTTCCGATGTGGGAACCGGTTCGTCGATTTAAGGCGTTGGAGCCAAGGGCGCGCGGACTTTTCCTGCGTGCAGCGGTGTTGTTGCCATTTATTTCTCTCAGCCTCCGGCTTCGCGGTTTTCGCGCAACGCAAACAAGTCTGCAAAATCACCTACCTAGAACCCTATCTGGCGCTTCTGATCGATCCGATGGAGCGCAGGCGCAGCCAATCATTTTAACGGCACGGATGGTGAGATTGGCTGCTCACCGCACCTGGGGCAGGCCAGCGTGTCTAGAGCAGTCTCTGGCGCTTTGGTGGCTGCTGGGACGACAAGGAATCGCGTCGAGTGTGCGAATTGGAACGCGAAAAACCGAGGAGAAATTTGAGGCCCATGCGTGGGTGGAATGTGACGGCATGGCCCTTAACGAGCCGGAAGAGTCTCATAAGCATTACGCGGCATTCGGCGAAGAGTTTCCGATGGACGGCGGGGCAAAAAAATAGCGGCAAGCCCGAGGGGCTGCCGCTATTGGGAGGTTCCCGAAAGTTAGCTAGCGCTGACGCCGAGGTTTGCCTTGAAGCGCAGTACCGCCAGTCCGAGAGCCAACAGGCCAATCGCCAGGAGAATCGTGACCGAGGGCTCAGGTGTCGGAACGCTAGAAAGATCCGTGATTGTCAATGTGTACGCACCGGGCACCGGGGTGACCAAGGCGCCGTTGTCCAAGGTAAACGTTCCGGGTGCGAATGTTGGGCTGCTTTCGGGGCCGCTGTAAAGTTGAGGTCCGGACGCGTATGCCGTCATATCCATGGCAGATGCAAAAATGGCGACACCCCCGCCCGCTGCGGGATCACCGTTAAAAAAGCCCAGGAAGTCGCCGGGAGCCGCCGCACCATTAACCATCAAATTGGTGGGCGTCAGAACGAACCCGAAACCAGGATCAGAATTACCCGACATGATGGATGGCGTAGATGACAGGTCGAAGCTGGCTGAAACTGGGCCGGATAGGACAAATTGCAGGGTATCGGCAGAAGCAACTCCAGCATAGATAAATAACGCACAGCAGACAAGAACTAGTACGCGAAGTAGACGATTCATAGGGGCCTCCCGCGTAGAATTGGAGCAATTTAATGACCTCTGCGGTCGAGCGAGGGTCTTGTAAGTTATTGATAATGTAACCCATCTTTAGACATGCTGAGAGGTGGTTGAAGAGTGTGGAACATTTCTTCACATAGTTGGCTAAAATTGGGGTATTGATTCCGGATACGATGCACAGGACTCGGCATACGGCAAATAATGCACATTGAAAAGCGCACCCGATGAGTGGGGTTTTAGGGATCTTCCACCGTACACGAATGCCTGTAGATACGGCGCTGCTGCAAGCCATGACGGGCTTTATGGCTTACCGGGGACCAGACGGTGTAGGGACATTTGCAGGGGATTGCATCGGACTAGGACACACCCTGCTTCGCAGCACTGATGCCGTGGCAATGGAGGGCGTCGCCAATGACGGGCAGCCCGCGAGACTGGGCTCATGTTGGATAACGGCTGATGCTCGCCTGGACTGCAGAAGCGAACTCGCTGAAAAGCTACAACAGGCAAATAGTGGCTGCGACGTAGCAGCCATTTCGGATTCCATGTTGCTGCTCCACGCATATTCGGCGTGGGGGCCTGGTTGTGTCGATCACCTTCGCGGCGACTTCTCGTTTGGAATATGGGATACAGCAACGAGGACGCTCTTTTGCGCGCGGGATCATTTGGGGGTCAAACCTTTCTATTACGCCAACTTTGGCAAGGTCTTTCTCTTCAGCAATACCCTTAATTGCCTGAGACAACACCCGCTCGTGACGAGCGAATTAAATGAAGCGGCCATCGGTGATTTTTTACTATTTGGGTTGAACTACGATAAAGCGACTACAACTTTCCACGACATTCAGCGGTTGCCACCGGGTCATTCGTTGTTTGTTTCACAGGATAAATTGGAAATAAGAAGCTACTGGCAACCTCCGACGGAGGGTCGAATTCGGTATGCGCGGCCGAATGACTATGTAGAACGGTTTGATGAGCTGTTACAGGGCGCAGTGAAGGATAGGTTGCGTACAGATAAGATTGGCATTTTTCTGAGTGGCGGATTGGATTCGGGAGCGTTGGCCGTAACCGCCAAGGAAATTGCGAGAAGTCGCGGCGGGATACCGGTTATTAGCAGTTACACGGCGGGTTACGATTCCCTGATACCGGATAATGAACGGTTCTATGCAAGTAAGGTGGCATGCTATCTCGACATTCCCAACAAATACGTACCGCTCGATGACTTCCAGTTGTTTGAAAACTGGGAGCACGCAAGATATCGATTTCCTGAACCAATCGATGATCCGCTGTCGGCGGGAGGGTTGGCGCTTTTTGACACAATTGCGGCGGATTGCCGGGTAGCCCTGTACGGTGAAGGCGCAGACAATTTGATGTACTTCCAGATGTGGCCGTACATAAAAGAGCTGCATCGCACGCGAGAATGGGGCCGCTTGGTTTCAGAAACGGCATGGTTTCTATGGCTGAGGCCCTTTCCCTGGCGCGGCGCAGCCCAACGGATTCGGTCGCTTTTCGCCAAAGTAAGCGGAGACACAGGGTTACCGCGGTGGATCGCGCCGGAGTTCGCAAGGCGGGCCAGACTTGAGCAGCGATGGGCGGAGTGCGGCACACTTTTGTTCCCCGCTGAACGACACTCGGCACGGCCTAAGGCCCATGCATCGATGCTTTTGCCCCAGTGGACCAGTATGTTTGAGGTGAATGATCCGGGAGTAACACATACGGCGGTGGAGGTCAGATATCCGTACTTGGATCTGAGGCTGGTGGAATATCTGTTGGCCATTCCGGCGTTCCCGTGGGCTTATAAAAAAAACCTATCACGCAAATTATTGACAGGCAAGCTACCTCGGGAAGTGTTGCTACGGCCCAAGACGCCGTTATCCGGAGAGCCGGCGGTAGCCAAGTTCAAATTAAGCAGGGCCCCGTTGACAGAAAGGGTCAAGTTAGATGGACCGGTACGTGAGTTCGTCGACCCGCGGGGTCTCGTTGATTTTCGTGATACGATTCGGATGGAACAGGTTTGGCCCTTTTGCCTGGACCTTTGGTTGAAGGGCATCGGGGGTGCTTCTGAAAATGAAGCCGATTCGAGGGGACACGCGATGTGAATACGCCTGGTAAAAAGTATGCCAAACCTGCGTGCCGCGGTACAGGTGGATAAGCCAGACATCGGCGACCGTTGGTTTGAAGAATGGGTCACTAGCGACACATAATAGTCTCCCCCAGCCATTACCATACTGAGTCCCTGAAGCTTAGCTAACTTTTGTGGTAGGATTGGAATCGAAAATTTTTGGGCCGCATGATTGGGGTGAGTCGTTAATGGCAAAACTGAAGAAGAAGCCTGAAAAGCCTTATTCGAAGCCGACGCTAGCCGTTTACGGCACAGTCCAACAACTAACGGGCACGGTAGGTCCGAAGATGGCACTGGATGGCGGCGCAATCGGAGGTATGAAACACACGGAGATATAAGCGTTCGAAAATAGAACTGCCCACTTAACAGCAGCGAGATTGTTCCTCGAGTGACTTTTCACCATCCTAAGCAGGTATATAACTACCGGACATTTGGCCTTCTCCTAAGCTCTAACCAGCCGATTGCGGGTCTTAGAGCCGCAGGTTCGTCAATTTGCTCCCCAGACGTACAAATAATGCTCGGATCGTTACCGAGTCGGCATTCCTCCCATACCGGACGCACGTTAAGGTACGCGACCTCCTCTACCAGTGAAACCGGAAAGCCGGACCTTCAAATTTGGACTGTCGATAATGGTGAGTTCTTGCGGATGTTGTACAGCGATGGTGTCGAATTCTGGTTGGACCGCGATTTGGCGAGGCTGTGGGCTCAATGGCCCACCGGCTCTTCGCTCGAGAATACTCTAAGTTATTTGGTCGGGCCGATTCTCGGTTTGCTGCTGCGGCTACGCGGAATTGTCTGTCTTCATGCCAGCGCGGTAAGTATTGACAATCGCGCGGTGGCTTTCGTGGGATCCGAAGGCGCAGGAAAATCTACGACGGCGGCCGCATTCGCACGACTAGGATATCCGGTATTGTGCGATGACATCGTGGCTCTGGTTGACTGCGGATATGAATTTCAGATGCTTCCGGCGTATCCACGCGTAAATCTCTGGCCCGACTCGGTCAAGTTGCTTTACGGCTCGCCGGACGCTTTGCCGCAGATTATGCCCAATTGGGACAAACGCTGCCTCAAGCTGGGAGAAGCAGAAGGCACCAAGTTCGAAGAACGGCCGCTGCCACTCGGAGCGATATATGTTTTAGGGAAAGCTGATGCCGCATCGGCGGAAGACGTTGAAATGATCTCGCAGAAAACGGCGCTGATAATGTTGGTCGAAAACACTTACGCGACAAACTTCCTGGACGCTCAACAACGAGCTAAAGAGTTCGAAGTATTGGGCCGCGTAGTGGCCACTGTGCCGGTTCGAAAAATCAATCGGGGAAAAGCTGGCGTCAAAGAGTTCTGCGAGGTGATCCAACGGAATTTTGCAAGTATTGGTTCGCCATCGAGCCATCTAGAACACTGACATGTACTCACTTCGAAATTTCGGCGCCATGATCGACGATTCGGCGAGATTCAAAGCTTATGCGAAAAGTATTTCGCGGAGCGTGCGTCCCGGAGATGTGGTAGTTGAGATCGGTTGCGGCCCCGCAGTGTTTGCATTGCTGGCGTCTCGCGCCGGAGCTAGACGTGTTTACGCGATCGAGACTGAAGATATTATCGATGTCGCCAAGCGAATTGCTGCGGCAAACGGAGTCGCGGACCAAATCCAGTTCTTTCAAAGCGATTCGCGCAATGTTGAACTGCCCGAACGCGTGAACGTGATTGTTTCCGACATTCGTGGATTACTTCCCTTATTTGGCGACGCCTTGGCGTCGTTACAAGATGCAAGAAAAAGATTCCTGGTGCCCGACGGCATAATGATTCCACGGCGCGATGTGCTCAAGGCCGCAGTCATTGAAGCGGAGAAAGCCTATTCAAGGCTCACAGCTCCCTGGAAAACGTGCGTCCCAGAAGTAGAACTGTCAATCCCGCTTCAATTGGTGCTCAATAGCGGACATAGCGTCATTGTTAAAGTCGAGGAATTGATGAGCGAACCGGAAGAGGTGTGCACGCTAGAGTACATGGGCGACCTGGAGCCGAATGTATCCCGTAAGTTAATCTTTCGGGCCAATCGAAATGGGACGGCACACGGGATTTGTGTGTGGTTTGAGGCTGAGCTACATGAAGATATTGGATTTTCGGCCGGTCCGGAATCGCCGGGAACGGTCTATGGCCAATGGTTCCTGCCGTGGCTCGAACCGGTGTTGATTGAAAAAGATCAAGAAATTTTGGTCACGCTACACGCAAACCTGGTTGGCAAGGAATATCTTTGGAGATGGGAAACGGAGATCGTCGGCGCGGGCGGCGTTGTGAAAACGCATTTTCGGCAATCGAGCTTTGAAGGCGCATATATTTCGTCGCACACTTTGCGGCGGCACGCTGTCGATCATGTGCCGGTATTGACTGCGGAGGGAGAGGCGGAACGGTTTTTTTTGGAAGCAATGGATGGAAGGGCTTCGCTGCGGGAAATCGCTAAAAAAGCCGCGGCACGATTTCCTGAGGTTTACTCGTCGCACGAGGCCGCCTTCGAACGTGTGGCGGAGCTGGCGCGAAAACTGTCGAAGTAATGTGCAGCATCGATTGGTGTGATGGAGGTGTTTCTTGCCTGTAGTCCGCGCGTGCGGCCATTGCGGTCAGAGCAATCGCATCCCGGCAAAATACTTGGCCAGCACCGGCCGCTGCGGTAAGTGTAAATCGCCGTTGCCGCCGGTGGCGGAGCCCTTGGCGGTGGACGAAATTTTGTTCGATGAGATCATCCAGAATGTATCCGTTCCGGTGCTTGTTGATTTTTGGGCAGACTGGTGCGGACCCTGCCGCATGGCAGCTCCTGAAGTGACTCGCACCGCAGCGGAGATGGCGGGCAAAGCTGTGGTGCTGAAAGTGGATACCGAGAAATATCCGGCACTCGCGAGGCGCTTCAATGTTCGTGGCATACCGAACTTTGCGGTTTTCTCCGGTGGACACCTGGTGACGCAGCAAGCCGGGTTGGTGAATCACAGTCAGATGAAACAGTGGCTGAGCACCGCCGGCGCGGTTTCTGCTTGAGGAACGCGGCGACTTGCAAACCGTTTATAGCGGTGCGCAAACGCAGCGGTGCGCTTTCCTAACGTGTCGTGACCTTCTAGTCGCCCACTTAATTTTTGACCTTTGACACGGACGCGCAAAGTGCTATTTAGAACCTAAGCCCAGACTCAATCCGCTTGAGGAGGAGAACCCATGAGGATCTTCGTCACGGCGGTTGCCCTAAGCGTTGCTTTAATTTCCGCCGCCACGCGTTTTCCAGAGGCTCCAACTGGCTTTGACAACAAAAGCAACGGTACGGTTGATGATGTAACGCACCAGGCTGACCAGGTGAAGTTCGAGGGAGTCGAGCAGCTGAGTGATGGTCTTGGGCCGCTATACAATGCCCAGTCCTGCGCGGACTGCCACCAGAGCCCGGTGTCGGGCGCAGCGTCGCAGGTGACGGAATTGAGGGTCGGTCATAACGGGCCGGACGGGCGCTTTCGCACTCCCGACATCCCAATCGCTCATGGAGCAGAGGTGATTACTGGCCGCTCGCTGGTAAATGATCGCGCCATTTGCCCGAATGGGGCGTTTCCCGACAAGGAAATTCAGGAACGCGTTCCAGATACCGAAACGATCCGTACATTTCGGTTGTCGTTGAATCTTTTGGGCGATGGGTTCGTTGAGGCCGTTGCGGATCAAACGCTCATTGATCTTTCCAAACAACAATGCAAATCGTCGCATGGGAAAATCTGCGGCCAGATTCTCTATGTGCCCGTCGTGGAAGCGCCTGGACAGATGGGCGTGGGCCGCTTCGGCTGGAAAGATCAACATGCCAGCCTGTTGTCATTCGCCGGCGACGCGTACCTCAACGAGATGGGGATCACCAATCGGCTGCAACCCAATGAAGTGACCAATCTCTGCAACACGGTGTCCGAGCCGAACGACACCCCCGGGCCGGACGGCCTCTCCGACATTGACCACTTTGCTCGCTTCATTCGCGCTACCAAGGCGCCCGCGCGCGATGCGGCGCTCGCCAGCGGTGCGGCTGCGAATAAGGGCCAGGGCTTGTTCCAGAAGATCGGTTGTGCTTCGTGTCATGTTGAAACGCTGACCACTGCGCCCGCGGGAACAAAGATTAATGGCGGCACGTTTACCATTCCCGCTGCGCTGGGCTCTGTCACCTTGCACCCGTACGGTGATTTCCTGATGCATGATGTGGGCACCGGAGACGGTATTTTGCAGGCCACGCGCGAGCACTATGGACACCAGGTTTTCCAACAGATGACCGGGTACCTTTCAAAACAGGATTTCGAGAGCAGTCGTAACAAGATTCGCACCGCTCCTTTGTGGGGGGTCCGCTTGCGTCCACGATTGATGCATGACGGTGCTTCCCTAACACTTCTCGGAGCTATCACCCGCCACAGTGGCGAGGCCGGCCACGTCATCAAGCAATTTGAAAAACTGAAACAGCCGGAGCAGAACGCCATCATCGAGTTTTTAAAATCGCTGTGAAGGTTACATGGCGTCAGTCGACGTTCTGGGTCGGATTTTCGGGTGATTGGCGGCGCATTCGAACGGAAAAGTATTTTTCCAATTAGCGCGACACTTAGGTACTGCGAAATTGGCCCTAGGGTCGCGCAGTGTTGGCTTGCCAGACTTTGCGCAATTCTTCGCGGCGCGCGAGGACGTGTGTTTTTGCTTCGTCAAAGCTGGCGTAGACCTGCGTGCCCTTAATGGTGTTGCAGGGAGAGCAGCAAGCCACGAGGTTGTTGGCGTCCTTCTTTCCTTTGCGGGCGCGAGGAATCACGAAATCGACGCGCATGACCAGCGCGTTTTCAAAACTCGCGCGCCCATCCAAACCACAATACCGACAAACATAACCATCACGTTCGAGAATCTTGCGGCCTTCTCCAACCGTTACCGGGGAATCCACGAGCGAAAGAGAAACGAGGTTAATAGGCATGGTGACCCTCCATAGCGGAAATCGTCGGAACCAGGAAGGAGAGCGCGACTTCCACTTTCTGTGGGAATGAAGGTAGGACGGAGCAAGGGCGGCGTCAAGATGTGGGTCGGGTGGTCTCGCACAGATCACCGTCACAAATGAATCGGTTCAACCGGCAACTTAGTTTTTGCGATTTGGAGCCGAGGGCGAGAGTTGAACTCGCGACCTGCCG
>DATHRB010000042.1:0-11357 GCA_035482155.1 Verrucomicrobiia bacterium
GTCACGTGTGGATCGTCTACCGTCATTCCGAAAAGAATTCCTTGCGAAAAAATATCCTGGGATTTGGCCCATTCGATCACTGTCTTGAGGGCGGCAAGTACTCTGTCCAGTTCGAAGGCATTCGTAACCCGAATATAGGCAACTTGCCTTTCGGGAATGTCGATCAATCTCACTGGAAAAGCAGCTCTCTTTTCTTCCGCGCTCATGGGGAGACCATATTCCTCTTCCGGGAAGAGTTCTTTGCAAATCTTGCTCTTTTTGATCTCGCCGCTTTTTCGAAACTGACTTGGCGAAGTGTCGTAGCCGGATCGGAAGGCACGTGAAAACGCGGCCGATGACGAAAAACCGCAATCTAAGGCTATATCGGTCAGCCTTTGGTCGGAATAACGAAGAAGACGGGCGGCCTTTTCAAGACGAAGCCGATTCGTAAAATTATTTAGGGTTTCGCCAGAAACCGCACCAAAAATCCGATGGAAGTGAAATTCCGAGAAGCAAGCAACATGAGCAAGCTCACCTAGCTTCACCGGGCGATGCAGATTCTCGCGAAGATAGTCAATGACCCGATCAATTCTTCGGGAATATTCGCTGCTGGCCTGGGTCTTTGCATTTGGCACGGGCTCTACTGGCATTGTGGCATAGAAATATCACAATTGGCCCTATGCGGTCAGCATCCAAAAGTCTGGCTGCCATTTGTCATCAAGAGTCTCGGAGGAGGTGGCTTTCGCCTTAAGGAAGATCGTCGAAAAAGAGGTAGATCGAAGCAATGCGGCCATTCCGGGCGACAATAAAATCGGTTCCCGCGTAAGCTGGTGGTTTGCCGGGAGCGCCCGATACCCATCGAACCCGTCCGCCATCACCTGATTCCTCGGGAGGGAAGAGGGGCTGATATTTGAAATCTGGATGTGTTGCTTTGAGCACACCAGCAATGCGATCAATCTCGTCTCGGCCACGAAATACACCGCTTTTTGGGTCGTAGAATACTGCATCTTCATGAAAGATCTCATCGATTGCAGCTCGCCGACGAACGGGGTCACTTTCGCCAAATACGTCGCTCAGATTACGAAGCAGCAAGGTCGATATGCTGTTGGACATCGTGTTCTCCGTTTCAGATCGTAGGCCGCGAGCCACCCGAGCTTGGCTAATTTTATGACTTTTGTGGTCGTCCACATTAGCGTTCTTTAGCCTTAACAGTCGAGTCGGATTTCGCGGATTCTGGCTAATCGACGATAGCCGATTCCGGAGCCAACCTCCTTTACAGGGATAGTCCGGCTATTCACTTGAGGTTCATGCGATGTTTTGGATCAATGGCGGGCTGGCTCTCGACGATAGTACTAAGTCGTGCCGCTCTGGCCTGCGTTGCTTGACCTGACCACCATTTTTGCCTAAGCTCCATCTAAATAAGCACATGCCTCGACATCCGTATAAATCTGCCTTTTTGGCCCTATTTTTCGCCGTTATATTGCTGGGAGCGCAACTTCATTTCTGCCCGGATCAATGTCTCCCTTCCAGTTCACACCCCTGTCCGCTCTGTTCCTCGGCGGCATCGGTAGTTCCTAGTCCATCACCAAACGTAGCCGTCGGGCATCTGGTCAACCGCCTCGAAGTCGTGTCTGTATTCGTTTCCCCGTCCAATAGTTTTCCGCTCTTGCTTGCTCCTCGAGGTCCTCCCGCGCTCTAAGGTAGGCCTCTTTCCTGTATTTACCCTTCACGTAGCTATTCGTCCCCGATCGAAGCGGCGCCCCGAGGAATACTCAAAATGAGGACAGTCATGGCATTTGCCGCTACAGCGCTCACCATTGCGACTGTCGCGATTGCCCAACAGAACCCCTCCCCGCCGCTGCCAGTGGTACCGCCGCCGCGCGCGGACCTGACCCAGATGTCGGCAACGCGAATCTCGCTGGACGACGCGATTCGCATGGCTTTGCAACACAATCACGCACTGCTCGCCGCACGTTCAACAATTCTGCAAAATCAAGCGCAGGAAATTACCGCGAACCTGCGGCCCAATCCGGTACTCTCTTGGGATTCCCAATTCTTCCCGATATTTAATCCCGGACAATTCAACGTGAATTATCTGGAGACTCAGTCGCAATTTGATCTGGGCATCGGGTACTTGTTCGAGCGTGGCAAGAAACGGCAACACCGCTTGCAAGCGGCACAAGCTCAAACGGCCGTGACCCGGTCGCAAGTCACCGATAACGAGCGGACCCTTACCTTCAATGTTTCGCAGCAGTTCATCGCGGTGCTGCTGGCGCAATCCACACTGGAGTTTGCTCAGCAGAATCTCGACAGTTTTCAGCAATCGGTGAAGGTTAGCGAGCTCCGTTATAAAGACGGCGACATCAGTGAGAGCGACCTGCTTAAGATTAAGTTGCAACTGTTGCAATTTCAGACCGATTTGTCCGCGGCCAAGCTTGCCAAGGTCGAAGCCTTGGTGGCTTTGCGCCAATTTCTCGGTTATGAATCTGTCCCCGACAATTATGACGTCCAAGGGGAGCTCGACTACCAGCCCGTTCACGCTGGCGTCGACGATTTGAAGGCCTTGGCACTGCGCACGCGCCCCGACCTTCAAGCAGCACAACAGGGAATTACGCTGGCGCGCAGCCAGGAGGCCCTCGCACAAGCCATCAGCAAACGCGATTTGAACGTCACCCTCGACTATACCCACACCGCCGGAATCAACAGCGCCGCGCTCTTTTTTAATATCGACCTACCCATCTTCGACCGCAATCAGGGAGAAATTGCGCGGACGCGCGCAGCCATCACCCAATCCCAGGAGCAGGCCAACGAAGCCGCTGAGCAAGTGCTCTCGGATGTTTACAACGCCTACGAAACATTGCATTCCAACGATGAAATCATCTCGCTCTATCGCGGCGGTTATCTCGATCAGAGTAAAGAGTCCAGAGACATCACCGAGTACGCCTATAAGCGCGGGGCCGCCAGTCTCCTGGATTTTCTCGATGCGGAGAGGAGCTATCGAGCCACCCAAGTCGCTTATCGACAAGCCCTCGCCAGCTACATGACCGCAGTCGAGCAACTCCGACAAGCCACAGGGACCAGGAGCCTGCCATGAAAACCCGAATTCAACGCTGGGCCCTTTTTGCCATCGTGGTGGGATGTGTTCTATCCGAAGCCGGATGCGGATCAGCGCCCAGTGAATCTGAATCGAAGATGACCTCTTATTCAGCTGGGGAACATCCTGCCGATACTGCGGAACTCTTCAGCGTCCCGCAGGAGCAGATGTCCCACGTGCAGATTGCCAGTGTCGAAAAATCGAGCCTGCCTCGGGTACTCCGCCTCACAGGAGCAGTCGCGTACAACGGATTCAAGACCACGCAGGTTTTCACCGCCGTGGGCGGGCCGGTGCAGGAGATTTTAGTGGCGCCCGGCGAAATGGTGCGCGCGGGGCAGCCTTTGCTCGTTGTTTCCAGTCCTGATTTTTCGGTTGCTCGCTCCGCCTATATCAAGGCGCGTTCAACATTCCAGCTCGCCGATAAAAACTACCAGCGCTCCCGCGATCTTTACGAGCATCATGCGATCGCCGAGCGCGACCTGCAACAAGCAGAGTCCGATCGCGCCGGGGCCCAGGCCGATTTGCAATCCACTGAAGACGCCATGCGCGTATTGGGCATGAAGGACCCCGAAGGCAGCGTGAAAAATCCAACAAAACTCACCTCCAGGGCTGCGGTTATCGCGCCCGTCAGCGGGGAGATCACCGAGCGATTGGTGGGGCCCGGTCAATTGCTGCAAGCCAACACTAGTCAATGTTTCACCATCTCGGATATGAGCACTGTCTGGATTCTGGTCAACATTTACCAGAACGATCTTCAGTATGTGCACATGGGCGACGACGTCGCCATCACCACGGACGCCTATCCAGATACCTTTCACGGGAAAATTTCTTTTTTGTCACCTGCGCTCGACCCTAACACGCGCACGCTCCAGGCCCGCATCGTCACGCCGAATCCGGGACTGAAGCTGAAAAAAGACATGTACGTGAACGCCACCGTGCAAGCCGGGAAAATCACTGACGCTCTGACCGTTCCCGATGCTGCCGTCCTTCGCGACACAGAAAACCAGCCTTTCGTGTATGCGCTGACGGGCGCCAATCAGTTTTCCCGTCAATCCGTAACCGTCGCGGATAGTCACAATGGGCGTACGCAAATCACCAGCGGATTGAAACAAGGCCAGCGCATTGCCGGCGACGGCAGCTTGTTTCTGCAGTTCAAGAATTCTTTACAGCACTAGTCCCCCGAGGAACCCGAGCCCGATGATCCATCGCGTCGTCCAATTCGCGTTACAACAGCGCTTCCTGGTGCTCATGATCACTGTGCTGATCATCATTGCCGGGGCTGTTTCGTTTCAGCGCATGCCCGTGGACGCCTATCCCGACCTTTCGCCTCCGCTTGTGGAGCTGATTACTCAGTGGCCCGGACATGCCGCCGAAGAGGTCGAGCGCTTAACGACTCTGCCTCTGGAACTGGCCATGAACGGATCGCCACATTTGAAAGTGATGCGATCTATTTCTCTTTACGGTCTTTCCGATTTGCGATTGACCTTCGATGAAACCGTTGATCCCTATTTCGCGCGGCAGGTGGTATTCGAGCGCTTGAGCGACGCACAACTTCCTACTGGTGTAACCCCGACCATGGCCCCCCTTTTTAGTCCCAGCGGGCTCGTCTACCGTTATGTGCTCGAAAGCCCGGACCGTTCGCCACAAGAGTTGAAAACATACGAGGACTGGATCATCGAGCGCGTCTACAAAAGCGTCCCCGGCGTGGCCGACGACTCTGGCTTCGGCGGCACGGTAATGCAGTATCAAGTGTTGCTCGATCCCGCGAGGCTCTACAGCTATCACCTCCCGGTGGTGCAGATCGTCAGTGCCCTGACCGCCAACAATTCTAATACTGGCGGCGGATTTTACTCCCAGGGCGGCCAGTTTTATTACGTACGCGGGATTGGGCTGCTTAAGTCCACCGAGGATATCGGAGAAGTTGTAGTGGGCAGCGCCAATGGTGTTCCTATTCGCGTGAAGGACGTTGCTCGAGTAGAGATAGGTCATGCGCCGCGTCTTGGTATTTTCGGATTTGAAAAAAACGACGATGCCGTTGAGGGCGTCATTCTTTTGCGCACCCACGAACAGCCCCAGAACGTCCTCGCCGGAGTGGAGAAAAAAACAGAGGAACTGAACCACAGCATCCTGCCCGCGGACGTAAAAGTGCGCCCGTTCTACGACCGCAGCGATCTTGTTCGCGTTACCACCGACACCGTCGAATGGAACCTGCTTCGCGGGATGGCATTAGTTCTTATCGTGCTGATCTTTTTTCTGGTCAGCATCCGCGCGGCTCTTATCACCGCGCTGACAATTCCGCTCGCGCTTCTGTTCGCTTTCATATTTCTTCATTTGACCGGCGAAGCCGCCAACCTGCTTTCCATTGGCGCCATCGACTTCGGCATCATCATTGACGGCACCATCGTGATGGTTGAGAACATTTACCGCGAGCTGAGTCTGCGCAGCGGTCAGAGCTACAAGTTAAACGAAGTGATCCTTATCGCCGCGCGCGATGTGGATCGTCCGATTTTCTATTCTGTCGCCGTCATCATCGCCGGATACCTGCCTATTTATGCTCTCACCGGGCCTGCCGGAAAACTGTTTCATCCCATGGCTGATACCATGGCATTTGCGCTGGTTGGTGCGCTGGTTCTAACGCTTACCGTCGTGCCGGTGCTGGCCTCCTATTGGTTCAAAAATGGTGTCCGGGAAAAACCCAATCGCATTTTCGAATGGGTTCGCGACTCGTATGGGAAGCGTTTGCGCTGGTGCCTGGACCATCCCAAGTCAACGGTCGGCTTGAGCGTGCTGATCTTCGGCTTAAGTTTGCTCTTGTTGCCCTTTATTGGCGGCGAGTTTTTACCCCACCTGGATGAAGGGGCGTTGTGGGTGCGCGCCACCATGCCGTATACCATTTCGTTTGAAGAGGCCAGCAAGTTCGCGCCGCAAGTCCGCGCTCTGTTGATGAAATATCCGCAAGTCACCGTGGTGGGCTCTGAACTTGGCCGTCCGGACGACGGCACCGATCCGACTGGATTCTTCAATTGCGAATTTTATGTTGGATTGAAACCTTACAACGACAAGTCCTGGAAGCAAGGTTCCATTCACTCCAAACAACAACTAACCGAGGACTTGGAGAAAAATCTCGAAGCGTTTCCAGGCGTCATCTTTAATTACACGCAGCCGGCGGAAGACGCGGTCGATGAAGCGCTGACCGGACTGAAGAGTGCACTTGCGGTAAAAATTTTCGGCCCTGACCTGGACGTATTGGAGAAAAAAGCAGTAGAGATCAAGAACGTGCTGAGTAAAAACCCAGGCTTCAAGGAGTTGACGGTTGTCCGCGAACTCGGGCAGCCCAGCCTGGTGATCGATGCGGATCGCCAGAAGATCGCGCGGTTCGGCATCAACGTTTCCGACGTTGAGGCGGTGGTACAGGCAGCCGTCGGCGGCCAAACCGCGACGCAAGTTGTTCAAGGGGAGAAACTGTTTGATCTGGTTGTTCGCATGGAGCCGCAATACCGTTCCACTGCCGGTGACATCAGCAACCTGCTCGTTCCTACTCCAACCGGCCAGCAAATCCCGCTCGCGGAACTTGCCAACATTAAAGAAAGTACCGGCGCATCGTTCATTTACCGGGAAAACAATTCGCGCTACATCGGCATTCAATTCTCTATCGAAGGCCGCAATTTGGAAGGCATCGTTAATTCCGGGCAGGCCGCGGTGCGTAAAGCCGTGACGCTGCCCCCGGGATACACGCTGGATTGGGGCGGCGAATATAGCGAACTCCTGGAAGCTAAATCGCAATTTCTGATCATTGGGCCACTCGCGCTCCTTCTAATTTTTCTTATTTTGTTTGCGCTGTACGGTAATTTTAAATTCCCACTGACCATCGCGCTCGGCGTGGTGTTAACCGAACCGGTCGGTGCGCTGATTGCGCTGAAACTTACGCACACCCCCATAAGCGTTTCCAGCGTTTTAGGACTGCTTGCGCTGCTCGGCGTTTCGGTCGAAACGGCCGTCATCCTGGTGAGCTACATCAATAAGCTGCGTCTTGAAGGCCGAAGCGTGCGCGAGGCCACGCTGGAAGCATCGTTGTTACGACTGCGACCCATAATGATGACTGCATTAGTCGCTTGCCTGGGTCTGCTCCCTGCTGCGATGTCCACAGGCGTAGGGAGCGACACGCAAAAACCATTTGCCATCGTGGTGGTCGCCGGTCTGATTTCCCGGTTGCTCCTCGGATTCTTCGTTAACCCGGTGCTTTACGAGATGGCCGCTCGCCAAGGCGACGTTCTTCAGGTATAGCTGGTTCGCGAGTGCGTCAGAAATAAGATTATTTCCCGGTCTGCTCAGTGAATCCGAGTACCCCTCGGGAATTGTGTAATTCCCAATATTTTGTAAAGTCTGATACATTTCATCATCGCAAGGTTTGATCGCTGCCGGCCGCAAGCCTGGCAGCCCTAAACAAGGAGTACAAATGCGGCGAACCGCAGCCATCGTAATTGTGTGCAGCATGATCCTATTTGTCGCGGCGGCGGCCTCGGTGAAACCGAAAACCGACGACCGCTTGAAAGGGTCATTCCGTCGACCCGCCGTGAATGGCTGGACTGTCGTGCACCTGGAAGGTACACCCGCTGAAATAGGTTTCCAACATGGCTACCTGCTGGCTCCCGAAATTCAGGATCTCGAAAACGTGTACAAGCTCGAGCTAACTCACGATACCGGCAAGGACTGGAATTTTTTGCGGGAAGCAGGCAAGACCGTGCTCTGGCCTCATGTCGAATCCGAGTATCGCGAAGAGATGCAGGGCATCGCCGATGGCGCGACCGCGCATGGTGTTAACGTGGACATTTGGGATGTGATCGCACTCAATGCCGCCATGGAGTGGAGTTATTACGTCGCGGAATTCGATAAGGTGCATAAGATCGCATCATTGCCAACCGTGACCGCCCCGGACCACTGCAGCGCTTTCGTAGCGGTGGGCAGCTACACAAAAGACGGCCGAGTGGTGATCGCGCACAATAACTGGACAAGTTATCTCGATGGAGCTCGTTGGACCATGGTGTTCGACGTTGTTCCCGCGAAGGGTTATCACTTCATTATGGACGGCCTGCCTGCGCTCATTCATAGCGGTGATGACTTCGGCGTGAACTCCGCCGGCATCGTCATCACCGAAACAACTATTTCCGGTTTTCACGGTTTCGACACCGCCGGCATACCGGAATTCGTGCGCGCGCGAAAAGCGATGCAATATTCGTCCTCCATCGACGATGGGTCGCGCATTTTTCGTGACGGCAACAATGGTGGATATGCTAACGACTGGCTGATTGCCGACACCCACAAAGGCGAAATCGCCAGCCTCGAGCTCGGCCTTAAAAATGTGACGCTGGAACGCAAGACCGACGGCTACTTTGTTGGTTCCAATTTCCCAATTGCGCCGAAGTTAGCTGCGGAAGAAACCGATTTTGCCACCACTGACATGAGCAACAGTCCCAACGCGCGCCATCGCCGTTGGGAACAACTGATGGCCGAAAACAAAGGCAAGATTGACGTGAACCTGGCCGAGAAATTCCTTTCCGACCACGTGGACTCCTTCACGGGAAAAACTGAACCCAGCGAACGCACCCTGTGCGGTCACGTGGAACTTTCACCTCGCGGCATGGGCTCCTGGCAAAAACCGTACGGCAATGCCGGCGCCGCGCAAAACAAAGCCACCGATACGCAGCTCGCCGCGCAAATGGAATTTGTTGCCGCCGCCGGTCATGCCTGCGGGATGGATTTTCTCGCCGCAAAACACCTCCAGCAGCACCCCGAACAATCCTGGGAAAAATCCGAGTTGCGTGACATGAAGGCCTATCCCTGGACCACCATCAGCGCCCAGAAGTGAATCGATCCCGTCGGTACGAACGTAATTTACTCTTCCGATCCACAACCGAAACGTAGTTAACCATTTTCTTCAGGCTCCGAAGTTCAAAAGTACTATTCACCGGGGCGCCCATCCGTCCTAAACTTGAATTCCCCAGCAAGGAGGATTCGTGGCCACTCAAAAAAAATCGCCGGTTCGCCATTCTGCTCATTCTGCTGGTCATTCGGATGCGATTCGCATCGTCCCGTTGCATCACCCTCAAGCACTGCAGGCCGCCGCGCCCCAGCTCACCTATCGCAATGGTCCCTTACTATCCGCCGCCGAGGTTTTCACCGTGTTTTGGGGCGCCACCTGGAACTCCGCCCCGCAAATTACCTTGATGAATAATATGAACGCCTTCTTCGATTACATTCTGACCAGTGCGCTGATCGATCAATTGGCGGAGTACAACGTGGGTAGTTTTAAAATTTCTCACGGCAAGCGCACCGGTACGACCGTCATCGCGCCAGCGTCTGCGAGTTCCGTCAACGACACAACCATCCAAAGCGAACTCCAAAACGCCTTCGCCTCTAACAGTGCCTTCCCCCAACCAGGCGCGAACACCTTGTACTTTGTTTTCATGCCGGAGGGCGTAAAGGTCGTGCAAGGCGGCTCGGCTTCCTGTCAGGCGTTTTGCGGATATCACAATGACATCAACGGCCAGATTTTTTATGCCGTCATGCCGTATCCGGGCTGCGCAGGCTGTACCGGTGGCTTGCAACCGTTTGATGCGCTGACCTCTACCAGTTCGCACGAATTGTGCGAAGCCATTACCGATCCTATTCCCGGCCAAGGCTGGTACGACGACTCCAACGGTGAAATTGGCGACATCTGCGCCTGGAAAACCAAAAAAGTTGGGCAGTACACCGTGCAGTTGGAGTGGTCCAACAAAGCTAACCAGTGCATCTGAAATTCACCCGTGGTGCCTTGCGCGCACGGCTGGTTCACCAGCGTTTTTGATACAGGTCGATCCAATAACGTGGCGTGACAGTCATCCCGATGCCCCTTAACCCATAGGTCCCCCGTCGAGCATTCTCGATTTCGGACGATTGCTTCCATTGCTAGACTCACTAATTGACAAAATGTAAATTTCAGAACAGACTCTGCGCGACTTTTTTGAATTCCGAAACTAGCGCGAGTCCGGAGGCCAATTTTGCGGCTACTCTCAAAGTGTTACGCCGCTCTCTTGTTGTGCTGTTTATCCGAATCTTTCGCACTGACCATGGCCCAGGCTCCAGCTGCGCCTGCTAATTCAAACGCTTCGGTCGCCACAGCAAATTCCACGAGCCCCATTCTCCCCAACGAACCGCCTTCGGTATCCAAAGCCATGCACCTGTACCGGGACAAAAAATATGACGAGGCCATCGCGGAATATAAGCGAGTAATTCAGGCTGGATTCAACGCCCCTACGGCTTATGCCGGCCTTGCGCGGGTCGCATTAAAGCAAGAGAGAGTTGCGGATGCCGCGGCAGCCGCGCAAAAAGGCCTCGAGCTGGGCCCTAATCTCGCGGCCACTCATATCGCGCAGGGTGAGGTTTATTTTCGCCAAGGCAAAATTGAGGAAGCCGCCGATGAATTCCGCAAACTGGTGGTCGCGAATACCTCTGACGCGCGAGCGTATTACGGCATGGCCAGAGTCATGCATGCTTCGTCTTACCACAAAAAAGAAAAGTTGTTGATTGATCGGGCGCATCAATTGAATCCGGATGACCCGGACATACGGCAAGCGTGGATGGTTTCCCTGGGCCTGGAGGAACAGATTAAAGAACTCCAGGCCAACCTCGACGCAAAAGACCTGGCCCCTGCCGCTCGAACTGAGAGCGAAAAACGTCTTGCCAGGCTTAAAGAAATTGCCAGTCAACCCCCCCGGGGCTGCCGGCTGCCTAACGCCGTTGAAAACACCCAGACGGATTTGTTGCCCATTATGCACGACGCGCGAAATTCCAGTGGGTATGGCTTGCCTGTGAAAGTAAATGGCACACCCTCCACGTTGCTTCTGGACACCGGCGCCGGTGGAATTCTCATCAGCAAACGAATTGCCGACAAATCGGGAGTCCACAAAATAATCGATAACAAGGTTGGGGGAATCGGGGACACCGGGGATCAAGCCGGCTATCTGGGCTATGCCAATTCGATCAAGATTGGCGACCTTGAATTTCAGGATTGCTACGTGGAAGTTATGGAGAAGCGCTTCTCCGATTCAGAAGATGGATTGCTTGGCGCCGACGTTTTCTCTGATTTTCTCGTCGACCTGGATTTTCCCAACCATACTGTCAGGCTTAGCCAATTGCCCGAGGACCCTTCGCAGCCTGCCACGCCCGCGGCACTCGATTCTGGAGCGGTATTGACCCGTCAACCTCATGACAAATATATAGCTCCAGAAATGAAATCCTTCTCGCA
>DATHRB010000043.1:0-25523 GCA_035482155.1 Verrucomicrobiia bacterium
CGGAAGGCAACCCACTACAAGAACTCGCGCAGGCAAGAGATCGATGATTCCCGCACGTTCCTGCTGCTGCGCTGGACAGGTCTGCGCGTCTCAGACGCCATACGACTGCAATGGAAGCATGTCCACTTCGGTCGCGGCAACAACGGCGAGATCGAGATTTTGACCCAGAAGCGCAGTAAGATTGCGATCATCCCGCTTTCGACCGAGTTGCGTGAAGACCTTGAAGACCTGCGTGGCGAGCGTAAGCCCCACAGCGAGGATTATGTTCTGTTCAATCCGGAGACTCGCAAGCCGTTCGCGGATCGGGCTAATCTCAGCCGCCGCGCTATCGAACTTTGCACCCGCGCCGCTGTGGATGGGTCAGCCCACTGCTTCCGCGATACGTTCGCCTGCGATATGTTGGCTCGCGGCGTTGATGTTTTCCCAGTCGCGAAGATGCTTGCGGATACCGTCGAAACCGTCGAGACACACTACGCTCAGTTTGTCCCAGCCGCCCGAGACGCCGTACAGACCAAGATGGACTCCGGTGTCGGCATCGAGGAACAGGCTAAGATCGCATCCCAGCGCGGCAGGAAGGTCGTAGGCATTCGTTAAGCCGCGCGGTTAGATACAAAGGGCCATCCTTCATCGGGTGGCCTTTTCTTTTTGAATCCCCTCAAGAAAACTGGTTAGGTCGTTGGTTAGGTAGCCGCGTCGACCCCTTAAAAAACATCGTTTTACAAGGAAATTTAGCGGACGGGCCTGTAAGCCGGATTCTGTGCGGTTTTGCAACGCGCATGGCGCGCTGCAAAACCGCGGCAATCATTCCTCTAGGTCCCGGTTCGCACCAGGACTCCAGCAGCCTACCCGAGGGTTTTCAATTTACGGGGCTTGCGCCGCGTAAATTGGAGTGCGTTCCTTTGCAGGAACGCCGCTCAATGAGCCGGGCCAGCTCTCCCCTCCTATTTGGCCTTGCACCACGCGGGGTTTTCCGTGCCCTCGCGATTGCTAGCGAGGCGGTGGGCTCTTACCCCACCTTTTCACCCTTACCTACGTGCGAGCATTGCGAGACGTCTCGCAGGTTTTGCCTGCGAGATGCCACCGTGCTGCGCTCCGCCGGCGGTTTAATTTTCTGTGGCACTATCCGTGGCGTCGCTTTGTAGCGAAGCCCCCTGGCGTTACCAGGCGCGTTGCCCTGTCAAGAGTTCTGGCCAAGAAATTGTTGGCCATGCCTCAGGACGGTGTCCGGACTTTCCTCCCGCTGCTGCGCCTTGCGGCCCAACAGCCAGCGATTACCCGGCCCGCCCGCTGGTTTAAGTATACCCTGCAAGTCCACGTCAGCTGCGCATATACAATATTCGGCGGCTATGTTGGAGAACTTATGCTGCTGAAATTCCGGTGACCATCTCATGACGCAAAAAGAAAACTGGCCGAGTATCGCCGTGGTAGGAGCAGGCGCGGTGGGAGGATATTTCGGGGGTCTGCTGGCGCGGGCCGGAGCGCCCGTGACCATGATCGGTCGCCCAGCCTTCGTTGAAGCCGTAAATAAAAACGGTCTTTTTCTGGATACGTTGCAATTTCAGGAAAAGGTCCGCGTGCAGGCTTCCACGGAACTATCGGCGGCCGCTGGAGCAGAGATTATTTTGTTCTGCGTGAAGACCACCGACAACGCCTCCACCGCCAGACAACTGGCCCCTTTGCTCGCGCCCGGTGCTTTGGTCGTCAGTCTGCAAAACGGCGTGGATAACGTGGAACAGATTCGTGCTGCGGCCAATCTCGAAGTCTTGCCTGCAGTTGTATATGTCGCGGCTTCCGTACCGGAGCCCGGAGAAATCAAGCATGTGGGTCGCGGAGATTTGGCGCTTGGTCCGAAAACTGAAAACACTGAGCATCTTGCTGCGATTTTTGCGCACGCAGGAATCCCTTGCCGAATCACCGACAATATTGTGGGCGAATTATGGACCAAGCTACTTTGGAATTGCGCCCTGAACGCCATTTCCGCGCTGGGCCGCGTGAAATACGGGCAAATCGCTGCAAGCGCTGATGCGCGGCAAGTTGTGCAATCTCTGGTGGAAGAGTTTGTCGTGGTGGCCCATGCAGCCGGCATTACCCTTGTGGGAGTAGAAGATGCAAACGCCGCATTCGCTGGGGCATGCAAGATTGCTACACAAATGTCCGGGGCTTTATCGTCGACTGCGCAGGACATGCTGCGTGGCAAGCGCACGGAAATCGATTCTCTGAACGGCTACATTTCCAGACGCGGCGAGGAACTCGGGGTAGCCACGCCGATAAATCACGCGCTATACACGATGATTAAGTTAGCCGAAGGCCGTATTTGATGGTTCGGCCGGAAAGAATGAGATTTGTTAGTCATTAGAAAAGTCGGGCACCAGTAGCTACCGCTAACCTAACGCGAGTAATTTCTCGAATTCCTTTTCTGTGAGGACCGTTACGCCAAGCGCTTTGGCTTTATCGTGTTTCGAGCCGGGGTCGGTGCCCACAACGACGTAATTTGTTTTTTTGCTGACTGAGCCGGAAATTGTTCCGCCGTGTTGCTTTACGATTTCGGCGGCGTCTTCGCGGCTGCGATTGGCGAGTCCGCCGGTGAAGACAAAGGATTTGCCTGCGAATTTGTCGCTTTTTATTTGGCGCTTTTCCATGGTGGGGTGCACGCCGGCTTTGTGCAGTTTTTTGATGAGTTGCCGATTGGCCGGCTCAGAGAAAAATTCGGTGATAGCGGCGGCTACTTTTGGCCCCACTTCGGAGACTTCTTCGA
Source organism: Verrucomicrobiia bacterium (assembly GCA_035482155.1). Taxonomy (GTDB): domain Bacteria; phylum Acidobacteriota; class Terriglobia; order Acidiferrales; family UBA7541; genus Acidiferrum. The sequence goes on from DATHRB010000043.1 coordinate 2,756, forward strand.
GCTGCTCCTGAGTGGCGGCGGCAAGATCCTCTACCGAGGAAAAGTGGCCCGCCAGCAATTCTCCGGTGCGCTCGCCTACAAAACTGATACCCAGAGCGTAGATGAGCCGCGCGAGGCTGTTCATTTTGCTGGCTTCAATTTCATCCAACAAATTTTGCGCGGATTTTTCCGCGAAGCGTTCCAGCGCGACCAATTTGTCCAGCTTCAGCGAATACAAATCCGCAACGTCGCGCACTAATCCCTTTTCGATGAGTTGATCGACGATTTTTTCTCCCAGGCCGTCGATATTCATGGCGTGGCGGCCTGCAAAGTGCAGCAGCGATTCCCTTCTCTTTGCCGGGCACACCGCGTTCACGCAACGATAAGCCACCGTATCTGGAGCCTTGTGAATGGTGCTGCCACATTCGGGGCACTTTTCCGGCATGCGGAAGGGCCTGCGATCCGCACCTTCCTTCACGACTTTGAGCACATGCGGAATTACTTCGCCAGCGCGCTCCACCAGCACGGTGTCGCCAATCTGCACGTCCAGGCGTTCGATTTCATCCATGTTGTGCAGCGTGGAACGGCTCACGGTGACGCCCCCGACTTGCACCGGCTCCAAAAACGCCACGGGGGTAAGCGTCCCGGTGCGCCCGACGTTCACCTGAATATCATTGACCACGGTGGTTTCCTGACGCGCAGGATATTTGTAGGCGATGGCCCAGCGCGGGGCTTTCGCCGTGTATCCCAATTCGTTTTGTATCGGGATGGAATTCACTTTCACGACCACGCCATCGATTTCGTAGGGTAGCTTCTCGCGCTTGTCTTCCCAGTTATCGCAATATTTCAGCACTTGTTCGATTCCATCGCACAACTTCCAGTCCGCCGAGGCGCGGAAGCGCATTTCCTTCAACGCCTGCAAGGACTCCGAAAGCTTCGTGAATGGCGAACGTCCCTCGACCAGCAGGTAGTAAGAAAAAAATTCCAGCCGTCGCGACGCAGTGATCGAAGAATCCAACACGCGGACCCCGCCGGCGGCGGCGTTGCGCGGATTCGCAAAAATCTTGCCGCCATTCAGCTCCTGCTGGCGGTTCAATTCCGCGAAGGCCCTTTTTGGCATGACAATTTCGCCGCGCACTTCAAAATTCGGCGGCAACTTCGCTTTTTTGAGCGCAGCCGGATCCACGCGCAGCGGTATCGAACGGATGGTCTTTACGTTGGGGGTGACGTCTTCACCGGTACGCCCGTCGCCGCGGGTCACGCCGCGAGCGAGCGCTCCATTTTGGTATTGCAGCGAAATGCTCAGACCATCGAATTTATGCTCGGCGATGTATTCGATTTTCTCGCGGCCGCTGTTTTCCCCCACGCGGCGGTCGAATTCGCGCAGCGCATCATAGGAAAACGCATTATCCAGACTTAGCATGGGCCGCGCATGCTGGTAAGTTTGAAAACCTTCGCGCGGGGTCCCGCCGACGCGCACTGTGGGCGAATCCGCGGTGATTAGTTGCGGGTGCGCGGCTTCCAACTCCTTGAGCTTGCCCATGAGGCGGTCGTAGGCCGCATCAGAAATTTCCGGGTCGTCCGCGACGTAATAGCGGTATTCGTGATGGCGCAGCTTTTCGCGCAGATCTTCAATTTCGTTTTTTATGGCGGCGCCGGCCCTGGCCATGAATCCCTCGTACGGAAATCTTCGCAGAAGAGATGCTGCGATTGCTCTCACATTATATAGAATGTATGGACGGATAGACGGACACCGACCTCGGCAATCGAATGACTACCGGGCTTCAGAATGCTCTCCTGATTCATAATCCCAATGCCGGGCACGGAGGCGCGCAACGCCGCCGCTCGTTGGACGAAGCGCGCAGGATTTTTGCCGCGGTGGGAATTGAAGTCGAGCTCATCGAGACGAAAGGCCCGGGCGACGCGACAGAGATGGCGCAGCGAGCCAACAGCGAGCGCCGGGATTTGGTCGTGGCGTGCGGAGGCGACGGCACGTTGAATGAAGTGGTCAACGGGCTCGCCGGCCCCTCCAACGGTCATCGCGTTTCACTCGCTCTTCTGCCGGCAGGTACCGCCAACATCTTCGCGAAGGAATTGAGCCTTCCGTGGGATATTCCCGGAGCGGCTCGCAAATTGGCGCGCGGCAAGGTGGTCGACATTGCGCTGGGCCTGGCCACGCCGCTCCTCGAACCAGAAAAGCGAAAATATTTTCTCAGTGTTGCTGGCGCCGGACCGGACGGCAGGATCGTTTACTCCATTGATCTGGAGCTGAAAGCGCGCCTGGGCATTCTGGCTTATTGGTGGCAAGGCGCGCGCGAAATTTTTCGCTACGACTATCCGCATTTTCGCGTGGTGATTAACGGCCAGTCGTCTGATGCTTCGCTGGCGATCGTCGGGCGCACCAAACACTACGGTGGGCCGTTCAAAATTACGACGCTCGCCGACTTATATGAAGATAAATTTGAGGTGATGACGTTAAGTACGCGAAGCGGGTTACGTTACCTGAGCTATTTGCCGACTCTCTATATGGGCAAATTGCGCGGAACAAACGGGGTATTTTTTTCCAAGACTGATTCCGTGGTCTGCGAACCGCTGAATGGAAATCCGGTGCACGCGCAAGTGGATGGCGAACCGCTTGGCCGGCTGCCGGTAGAATTCAAAATTGTGCCAGGTGCATTAAAAGTATTGATTCCCGAAGTCCCGGGCAAAAATGGACTGAGAACCACCGCGTCGGCTTAATATCGGCTTGGCGCCGCGATGAACCCTGCACCTCGCTGACATTTTATGGATATAGGCACGCACGCTTTGGCTTCGCTTGCGCTGTCTCGCGCTCTTTTTCCTCGCGCGCCCAGAATGCTTTGGGCTTTCACGATTCCCGCAGGCGTGATCGCCGATATTGATGCATTCAGCGCATTCATAAGCCCGTCTGCTTATCTCACATGGCCTCGCACTTACACGCATTCGTTGTTGGCGTCACTGCTCATCGGGTGCGTTTTTGGCGCGGCATATCAGGCGTGGGCATCGCGCGACTTAATTTCAAGATTGTCAGCGGGAAGCATTTTTGTCGCCGTTTTATCGGCGCAATGGCTGCATTTGGCGATGGATGCGGCGCAATGGCAGGGCGTGGAATTGTTCTGGCCCGTCAACCCCGCACGAATTGCGGTGGATTGGCTGCCCACGATTGATCCATGGATCATCTCTATCCTGGTCGCTGCCATTGTATTGCCGGAATTTTTTCATTTGATCGGCGCTGAAATTGGCGCGAAGGATAAACGACCGCGCGGCTTCGCGGGCGCCATCGTGGGACTGATCATGGTGGCGTCTTATATTGGCTTGCGCGCAGATCTACACGCAACGGCTGTGGCGCAGATGCAAAATCGCAGCTACGCCGGTGAATTGCCAAGGCAAGTTGCAGCGTTTTCCGACTTTGTTTCCCTCGTCACTTGGCACGGGGTCGCGGAGACGGAGAGCGCCCTTCATGAAGTTACGGTGCGTATAAACTCTTCACGGCGTTCCGCGCTGGACCCAGGCATAAATTTGTTCAAGCCTGAAGCGAATCCATTGCTGCAAGCTGCGCAATCCACGGAAGCAGCAAAAAACTTTTTGCGCGTGGCGCGTTTTCCAAAAGCAACGATTCAGAAAATGGATACCGGGTCAGAGGTGCAAATTCGCGATTTGCGCTATGCCGCTGCGGGAGAAGTAAAACGCGAGCCGATGGTGACCATCGATTTCGATCCGTCAGGAAAGATAATTTCTGACGAGATAGTGTGGGCCGGCCGCGAAACACCGCGTTAGTCGCGACTCGATTGGCTTAAGTCGGTTGCTTGATCGATGGACTTTTTTTTTCCTGCATCTCCGTAGGGATGTTTGGCGCGCAAAATTAGCTGCGAAAGTCCGTAACTGACGGCCACCAGTACCACTGCCGCGAGAGCCACGTTTAATTTGTGCCGCTGTAAGAACGGGAGCGCGCCGTCGCCGTATCGCACCGCCAGGTAACCTATGCCGAAATATCGAAATAGCCGCGCCACGGCGATCGCGGAAACAAAACTCAGCAGTGGCATTTCAAATACTCCGCCGGCAAACACAAAAAACTTGAAAGGTATGGGCGGAGGCAACAACGCGGCCGCCAGCATACCGCCGAATCCATTTCTCTCAATCCAGTGGCGAATCGCCCCGCCGTGTTTCCCCGCTTTGCTGTGGAAGAAAGCTTCGCCGCCTTTGCGGGCGATGAAATACAACAGAATGCACCCCAGAGTGGATCCTGTCGCCGCCATCAACGCGTAAAGCGGCATGCGCGAGGGATGTTCCCTTGACAATTCAATCAGCAAAAGATCGTTGATCACTGGGAAGGTTAAGACCGAAGAATCCAGAAATGAAATAAGAAAAAGTCCGGGCGCGCCCAAGCTCCCGGCGAAAGCGATGATCTTTTGTTTCCACGTGTGAAAGGCAATCACCAAGTACAGCACCTCGCGTAGGTCACACTAACACTCCTGCTGGCAATTGTTGGACTCACAAGCCCCTTAGTGCGAGAAGAAAAACACCTTAATTGCTAAGGAAGACCGCATTTTCCTCACAGCAGGGCCTCAATGCCCTGCAAAATAACGTCGTAAACGAAATGCAATTCCTCGCGCGTGACTACATACGGCGGTAGCACGTACACCACATTTCCCAGGGGCCGCAACAACACGCCGTGGTCGATAAAAAACTGGTACAGCTTGACGCGCATGCTCGATAAATATCCGGCATCATCAGCGCGCAGCTCAATCGCACCCATGGTTCCGATCTGGCGAACATCCGCGACTTGCGGCAATTTGCGGAATTGCTCGAGGCGCTCGGTGTTGACGGCGGAGATCATCGCGATGCGCTCGAAGACCGGCTCATCGTCGAAAATCTGCAGGCTGGCGTTGGCCGCGGCGCACGCCAAAGCGTTTCCGGTATAGGAATGCCCGTGGTAAAACGTGTGCAATCGGTCTTTGCTGCGAAATGGCGCTTCTACGCTATCGCTGCACACGGTCGCCCCCATCGGTAAAAAGCCGCCGGTGATTCCTTTTGACAGGCACATCAGATCCGGAACCACGCCGGCAAGTTCGCACGCAAACATTTTCCCGGTACGACCGAAACCGGTCAGCACCTCATCGGCAATCAGCAAAACATCGTAACGAGTGCAGAGCGTGCGCACTTTTTGCAGAAATTCCACGGGATGCACGATCATGCCGCCTGCGCCTTGCAACAACGGTTCAACTATCACCGCGGCAATGCGTTCGTGATTCTGCTCCAGCAATGTTTCCAATTGCCGCACGCACTCAATGTTGCAAGCGGCGCGCGTGAGGCCCACCGGGCAATTGTGGCAAAACGCGGAATGCACGCGATGCACCGCATAGCGCATGGACTGAAATGGTTTGTTGAACAGTGAATCGTCGCTGGCGGACATCGCGCCGGCGGTGTCGCCATGATAGCCATGTGCTAGCGCAACGATCTCCGATTTTTGTGGGCGGCCACTATTGCTGAAATGCTGGACGGCGAGTTTCAATGCCACTTCCACTGCGGTTGAGCCGTCATCGGAAAAAAACAGGTGTGTCATTTCCGGTGGCAAGCGCTTGCGCAAGCGCAAGGCCAACTCTTCTGCAGCGTCGTGCGTGAAGCCCGCCAGGATGACGTGCTCCATTTTGCGGGCCTGTTGCGCGATGGCTTCCGCGATGCGCGGGTTAGCGTGGCCGTGGAGATTGACCCACCAGGATGAGACCGCGTCGAGAATGCGCCTTCCGTCTTTCGTGTAGAGATACACGCGTTCGGCGCGGACCACATGAAGCGGAGGCGCATCCATTGCGGCGTTTGTAAAGGGATGCCAGATGCGCAGCGGCGAACTCATTTCGGCTTATTGGGAAAAGGCGGCGCGGTCGAAATTATTCATGAACACTTGCATCAGCGCGGTGCGGTGCAAATTGGGCAAGCGCGGAATTTCTCCAATGACGCGCACGTGCCCGAAGCGCTCGATGGTTTCGCGATTCTCGCGGTTCTGGTCGCCAATCAAAACCACGCCGTGCACTGGAAGCTCCGCGGCATGCAAGGCGGCGAGCGTGAGTAAAGTGTGATTGATGGTACCCACATTGCTGCGCGCGGCAAGAATTACCGGCAGCTTGAATTTAGCCATCATATCCAGCATGAATTGCTTGGCGTTGATGGGCACCAGCACGCCGCCAGCACCTTCGACAATAAGCCAATCGTTGTTCAGAGTCGTTGGCAAATTAATGCGCGCCAGATCAATTTCCACGCCGGCCCAGCGCGCGGCGAGGTCCGGCGAAACCGGAGGCACAAATTTGTAGACCTCTTCGAGCGTGCGATCAGTGCCCAGTCCGGCGAGGCGCATCACCGTTACGCGGTCGGAGCCTTCAAGGGTGCCGGTTTGTATCGGCTTCCAGTAGACAGCATCAAGCGCGGCGCAGAGTAAGGCCGCGAGCGTGGTCTTGCCCACGCCGGTGTCTGTGCCAGTTATAAAAAAATGGTGCCTCACGCTGAGCCAGCCAACGCCAGAGGAATCGGATAATGCGATTGCGCACGCCATGTGGATAAAGCGGCCGCCAGCTTCTCAAGTTCTGCGGCAGTGAGTTTGTGGGTCACCGAGAAGCGTATGCGCGCGGTGCCTGGCGGCACGGTGGGCGGGCGAATCGCTCTGACGGCAAATCCGGCGCGTTGCAAAAATTCCGCGGCCGTGAGGGCCGCGTCGTTGGCGCCAATCACGGCGGGAACAATTTGCGTGGTGGTGCCCAAGGTTTCCCAACCGTCGCGTTGCAAGGATTTCGCGAAGTCTTGCGATCTCGAAAGCAATTCTGCCCGCTCGGTATTCATTCCCGTGGCGAGACGAAGGGCTGCTCGAATTTGTTCGGCCATGTACGGAGGCATGGCAGTGCCAAAAATAAATGTGCGCGCGTGATTAATCAAATGTTCGCGGAGCACTGCCATTCCACAAACAAATGCGCCAGCGCTTGCCAAAGCTTTGCCGCAGGTGTGCATAGCAGCGAGGATTCGGCCGTCGGCCAGGAATTGCGTGGCGATTCCGCGTCCATCTGGTCCGTGCACAGCGGTGGCGTGCGCTTCATCGATAATGACGCAGGCGCCATACTTTTCTGCCAGAGCGACAATTTCGTCGAGCGGCACCACGTCACCTTCCATGCTGAAAACTGTTTCGCTCACAATCAGTTTGCGTCCGGGCTTCGATTCATTTTCTTTCAGGGAAGATTCCAACGCATTTAAATCGCGGTGGGAATAAATTATTTTCCGCGCGCCAGACAAGCGAATTCCATCGATGATGCTAGCGTGATTCAGGGCGTCGGAAAAAATCACATCGGTTTTACCTGCGAGCGATGTGAGCAAACCGATGTTTGCCGCGTAGCCGCTGCCAAAGTACAAAGCCGCTTGGCTGCCGGCGAAAGCGGCAAATTCTTCTTCCAGTTCATTCCACACCGCGGCGTGGCCGGAGAGCAGGCGCGAGCCAGTGCCGCCGAGACGAGCAGCGTTAGCCACGGATTCGATCACGGATTGTTTCAGCGACGGATTGTCCGCCAATCCAAGATAATCATTGGAACAAAGATTTACGCCGCTGATTTCGCCCAGCGTGCGGCGCTGGCTCCGCGATTCAAGTTCGCGCAGGCCCGCTTGTAATTCTGCTAGCAGTGATTCGTTAAATTCAGATGGCATGCGATTCGAGTGCCTTCAATCCCAAGCTTTGTAGCAGCTGTTCGTCCTCGTCCGCGCCGGGGTTGGGAGTGGTCAGCAATTTTTCGCCTACGAAAATTGAATTTGCGCCCGCGAGGAAACATAGCGTCACCGCTTCCGGCGACAATTGTTTTCTTCCGGCCGCAAGACGTACACGCGAAGCAGGCATCAGCACACGAGCCGTGGCGATGGCGCGCACCATTTCGAGTGGGTCGAGCGCAGGTTTCTCCGCCAGCGGCGTGCCCGCGACGCGTACCAGCATGTTGATGGGCACGCTTTCTGGATGCGGCTCCAGGGTAGCGAGCTGCTGTAATAAGCCGATGCGGTCTCGTTCGCTTTCGCCCATACCCAGAATTCCGCCGCAACAAACGGTAATGCCTGCCTTGCGCACCGCCGCCAGCGTTCGCAAGCGGTCGTCGTAAACACGTGTGGTGATGATCGAGCCGTAAAACTCCGGCGAGGTATCGAGATTGTGGTTGTAAGCGGAGAGGCCGGCGTCTTTCAGTCTCGCAGCCTGGCTGTCCGTCAACATACCCAAAGTGCAGCAGACTTCCATGCCCAGAGCCGAAACGCCACGTATCATTTCGAGGACGTTGTCGAAATCTTTGCCTTCGGGCGCCTGGCGCCAAGCCGCGCCCATGCAGAAGCGGGTCACACCGCGTCCGGCTGCTTCGCGAGCAACGGAGATTACGTGTTGCGGGTCCAGCAAGCCTTGCCGTTCCACATCGGCATCGTAATGTGCGCTTTGCGGGCAATATGCGCAGTCTTCGGGGCATCCGCCGGTTTTGATGGAAATTAATTGACAGGTCTGCACGCGGTCGGGAGCGTGAAATTGACGGTGAATAGTTTGCGCGCGAAAAATTAATTCAGACAGCGGAGTGCGATAGATCGCGGCCACCTCTTCGCGACTCCAGTTGCTGCGAACCGGTGTGGTCGCGGCGTGATCGCTTGCGAAAGATACGGTTGCTGCGGATGAAGATACCGATGGGTTTGTGCTCATAATCCCCGACAAGTTAATTGTATGACTGACCCGGACGTGTGGGCCGAATTTAGAATGGCATGTTACCATCGCTAGACGGCAGCGTCTCGCCATTCCAGGTGATTCATTCCCGTGGGCACAAAATTGACTCATTATTAATGACGCGATAGAACCCTACTGTGGCGGCGGCTTTAACATTTTAGGACGCCGGCACGGTTTGACCGCTATCGCTGCTAAATGTTATAAATCAACGCTTTGTTGCCAGCCCGCGCAAAGCCTTTTCGCTCTCCCTGGGAGGGGTTCCGGGGATGGTCAGGCTAAGATAAACAGTACAGGATAGGCCCGCGCAGATTTGGCGCAGGGCCCTGTTTCAAGTTGGCGGAGTGCGCCGCCGGTGCGGTTGTACGCACGCTGAGAGTGTCGGCCGGATCGCTGTACAGGGCCCTGGCTCTGAAACACTTCGTAATTTTATGGAGGAATTGTTGATGCGCACCTGGTTTGATGATTTGTGTTCGCTCGCTTGCGGGCCCCTAAAAATAAGCGCCGGAGCGGCGTTTCTCTCGCTGCTCGGCTGCGTATCGACGCGTGCGCAGGAAGTTCAGGAGGCTGGTGGCGAGGCCAATCTAAAGCTGCCAGACCTGTCGCAGGTCTCCTTTCTCGGCATTGACGGACACAAAATTCTTTTGTTCGGGCTGATTTTCTGCATGTTCGGGCTGATCTTCGGTCTGGCGATTTATAGCAAGCTCAAAAATCTGCCAGTGCATAAATCGATGCGCGATATCTCCGAGCTGATTTACGAAACCTGCAAAACTTATTTGATCACGCAAGGCAAATTCATTCTGCTGCTGGAAATTTTTATCGCCATCGTAATCGTTCTTTATTTCGGCGTGCTGCTGAAATTTGAAGCCATGCGCGTTGCAATTATTTTGCTCTTCAGCCTGGTAGGCATCGCGGGCAGCTACGGCGTGGCGTGGTTTGGAATTCGGGTGAACACTTTTGCAAATTCCCGCACCGCGTTTGCCAGCCTTCGGGGCAAGCCGTATCCCATTTATCACACGCCGCTTCAGGCGGGGATGAGCATCGGGATGATGCTGATCAGCGTGGAGCTGCTGATCATGTTGTTTATTTTGCTGTTTATTCCGGGGGACTACGCGGGACCGTGCTTCATCGGGTTTGCGATTGGCGAATCGCTGGGCGCGGCCGCGCTGCGTATCGCGGGCGGAATTTTTACCAAGATTGCAGACATTGGCTCCGACTTGATGAAGATCGTCTTCAAAATTAAGGAAGACGACGCGCGCAATCCGGGCGTGATCGCAGACTGCACCGGCGACAATGCCGGCGACTCCGTGGGACCCAGCGCTGACGGTTTTGAAACGTACGGCGTAACGGGCGTGGCGTTGATCACTTTTATTTTGCTGGGAGTGTCGAGCCCGACGGTGCAAGTGCAACTGCTGGTGTGGATCTTCATCATGCGCATCGTGATGTTGATCGCCAGCGCGGCCGCGTATTTCATTAACGGAGCGATAGCCAAGGCGAGATTCGGCAACGTCAATGAGATGAATTATGAGGCTCCGCTTACTTCTCTGGTGTGGATCACTTCCATCGTTTCCATCGGCTTCACCTATCTGGTTTCTTACCTGATTATTCCTTCGCTCGGGCAGGACACCACGCAATGGTGGAAGCTGGCGACGATTATTTCGTGCGGCACTTTGGCGGGCGCGATTATTCCCGAGCTCGTCAAGGTTTTTACGTCCACGGAGTCGCGGCACGTGCGAGAAGTGGTGAGTTCCGCGCAGGAAGGCGGGGCGTCGCTGGGCATTCTTTCCGGATTTGTGGCAGGAAATTTTTCGGCGTATTACATCGGACTAGCGATGGTGGTGCTTATGTCGCTGGGTTATTTGATCAGTGAAATGGGGCTGGCGACATTCATGATCGCCGCGCCGGTGTTTGCATTTGGACTGGTGGCGTTCGGCTTTTTGGGCATGGGGCCGGTGACCATCGCGGTGGACTCGTACGGCCCGGTGACCGACAACGCGCAATCGGTTTATGAGTTGTCCTTGATCGAGCAAATTCCTGGCATTCAGCAGGAGCTGAAGCGCGATTACAACATCGACGTGAATTTTGAGCGCGCCAAGGAAATGCTGGAAGCCAATGATGGCGCAGGGAACACCTTTAAAGCTACGGCTAAGCCGGTGCTGATTGGGACCGCAGTGGTGGGCGCAACGACCATGATTTTTTCCATCATCATGGCGCTGACGCACGGATTGACGATGAACGTCAACAAGCTATCGCTGTTGCATGCGCCGTTCGTTCTGGGGCTGATTACCGGCGGCGCGATGATTTACTGGTTTACGGGAGCATCCACGCAGGCGGTTACTACCGGCGCTTATCGCGCGGTTGAATTCATCAAGGCCAACATTCATCTGGAAGAAGCTAAGGCTGCGAGTATTGCAGACAGCAAAAAAGTTGTGGAGATCTGCACCAAGTACGCGCAGCGAGGCATGCTGAATATTTTTATCGCGGTGTTTTTTGCGACGTTGTCGTTTGCGTTTGTGGAGCCGTTCTTTTTCATCGGGTATCTCTTCAGCATCGCGATTTTTGGCTTGTATCAGGCTATTTTCATGGCCAATGCCGGCGGGGCTTGGGATAACGCCAAGAAAATCGTGGAAGTTGAGCTGAAGCAAAAAGGCACGCCACTGCACGACGCGACGGTAGTTGGCGACACGGTCGGCGATCCTTTCAAGGATACTTCTTCGGTGGCGTTGAATCCGGTGATCAAGTTCACCACGCTGTTCGGTTTGCTGGCGGTGGAGCTGGCCGTTCAGCTCACTGCGACGCAGGGATCTAACGTTACGCATGCGCTGGCTGCGGCGTTCTTCGCAGTTTCGTTCTTCTTCGTGTACCGCTCGTTCTACGGCATGCGCATCCGGCAGGAAGCGCACTAGAGCGACATCGTTTATCCAGGGAATGCCCGGCCGCAGAAATGACGTCCAGGACAGTGGAAGAAAAATCAAATTACGAAGAGAAAGGCCATTCGGAAATCGAATGGCCTTTTTTTATGTAGGCGCAAATGTCGGCGAGGAATGTCTGCGCTGCCGTTCGAATGACCACGTCCATCCGAGATTAAATCACGACAAAGATCGTAAGCGATTTTGGGGATCGTGCCGTTGAGCGATTGCTTAAGAATCGGCGCCGGGGCCACGGGGCGAGCCGCACTCTTTCCACAGCTTTTCCCAATTCCAGAGTCCGGACATAATGTTGATCGGCAACGGGAATCCAAGTTGATGCGCGAGCATGCAGATCTGCCCGCGGTGGTGGGCCTCGTGCGAAAGCATGTAGCACAGCATTTCCACGCCAACCGGCCAAGGCTTAGCCCAGCCGTCTCTGTGAAACTCTTCGATGCGGCCTTCGCCGAGCGCTTCGGAGAGCATCTCTGAGCAGCGAGCGGCGCTTTCGGCAAGTGCGGCGCGAGCCTGCTGCGGCGTGCAGTGGGTGCGGTTGACCTGGCGCGGAACTTTCAGGTGCGGGGCGGTCAACCGGATCCATTTGGTGCGGACGTTGTGCATGTGGGTGAAAATCGCGGCAATCGGGCGGGTCTTGCCGGGCGGTTTGGCGCGCCAGGCGCGCGGGTCAAGATGTGCGATGAGAAGCTGGTTCATGCGGTCATTGGCGGCAAAGATCTGGACTGCAGACCGGACGAGTTGCGGGGAAACGTTCTGTTGACGGGTGGTCACGGGGCGCTGCTCCTGCCCCATAATACTTCCGGCCGCTGGACATCCGAAAGTAATCCAACAGGTGTTCAGTCGGAATTGTGATAAAACTCTGACTGCGCAAGAGAGCCCTGAGCAGTTCGCTCTGTCGAAATTCGATTGTTCTCGGGGGTGGTATCCTGGAATCTAAGACGCTGATCTGGAATCTGCGATGAATAATTCCGCAAAAATGCATTGGGGGCGCATTTTGATTGGCGGATTTCTGGCCGAGCTGTCCGTGATTGCGGTGGTCATCCCGGTATTATTGTTGTTTGGCCAACGTGCGGTGGCCTACGCCGCACTATCGGGATCTCTGGTGATGTGTTTTTTGTTTGCTTTGTGGGTGGGGCGACGCATCGATTCGCTCTTGGTTCTGCACGGAATTCTGGTGGGGGTTGTCGCCACGGTTTTGTACGTCGCTTTAACTCGGGGCCGACCAGAACCTCCGGCCTATCTCGTTGCCCATGTTTTGAAAATTCTCGGCGGGGCGGCGGGGGGATTCTTCGCGGAGCGGCGACGAAAGGCGTTGAGTGGCGCGACGACAGATGTCGCTTAGGGTTGCGTAAAATTCAACATCAGAAGACTCGCAGTTTAGTTCGGCGATGTTTCCAGGTTACAAGACCCACCCTCCGAAAATCTGAGGGTGGGGCACCCTTCGCGGTTTTTCGGTTTAACTCTCACTTCAGTTAGGTTTTGATCAGGTTGGGGAAGCGGTGGGGGTTGTTGTCGAAGCCGGGAAATACTGTGGCTAGGTCTTTTACGCCGATGTGTTTGGTCAGGGTTTCGCCCAAGACGTAGCGAAAATCGGTGGTTAGCGCGAGATCGCGGTTCTCGTTTAGCTGGTGATCTTCGAGGCCGGGCCATTTGCCGTAGACTCTTCCACCTTTTACTTCGCCGCCCATGACGAACATGCAGTTGGCGTGGCCGTGGTCGGTGCCGCGATTGCCGTTTTCCTTGGCGGTGCGGCCGAACTCGCTCATGGTAACGACGACGATGTCTTGCATGCGGTCGCCCATATCCTGATAAAAGGCGGCCAGCGATTGGCCAAGGTCTTTGAGCAAATTGGAGAGCTGGCCTTGCACGCCGCCTTCGTTGACGTGATTGTCCCAGCCGCCGCAATCGACAAACAAAACTTCCACGCCCACTTTGGCTTTCAGGAGCTGGCCGATTTGCTGCATGTTTTGGCCCAGGCGGCTGGTGGGATATTGCGCGCCATTTTCCGGCGGCAATTTGCTGGTGTCGATTTTGCTGAGCATGTCGATGGCTTCGAAGGTTTCCGTGCCGGTGCCGTGGAGCGCGTGGTCCACGCTTTGCGAATACATGGCTTCGAAGCCGCCCTGCACCACATTGTTCATGGCCGCGGATTGCGGAATCACTTTGAAATTTTTTAAATCCGGGAGCGCGATGGCGCCGGCGCTGCCTCGCAACATGCGCGGAAGATTCGGGCCCATAGCCACGGCGCGAAATGGCGAGGCGTTTTCTTCGGGGATGGTTTGCAGCGCGCGGTCGAGCCAGCCGTCATCGGTGGCTTTCACACCGGGCGTGCCGGACTCCATGAAGTCCTGCGCGTCGAAGTGCGAGCGGGTGGGATCGGGCGAGCCGGCAGCGTGCACGATGGCTAATTGATTTTTGTGAAACAGCGGCTCGAGGGACGCGAGGCTGGGATGCAAACCGAAATATCCATCGAGATCGATGGCAGCTTCTCCAACCACGCCGCGGCGGGGCTGAGGAATGGCGATGGAGGGACGCAGGCGGTAATAGTTCGGCTCAGCGAAAGGTACCACGATATTTAATCCGTCGGCCGCACCTCTTTGGAACAGCACTACGAGCTGTTTTTTGTTGGGCATGGGAGTCGCTGCAACCGCGCGTTGCAAAAACGCGGGCATGGCGCTCAGGCCCACCATGGCTACGCCGCCTTGTTTCAGAAAATATCGCCGGGAAAATCTCATGCGCTGCTCCTTCTGTTGCAACTGCGACTGAACATCATCAACTCAATATCAACGCAACGTTCACACCGCGGCGCTAGCGTCTTTGAAATTCCGGAGCGCCGAGGACCAGGCCGGTGACTACTCCCAGGTCAACTTTTTTTACAGGATCATCGAGCTTGGCTTGCAACACTTGTGGGCTGTCCAATTGCTTTTGCAGCGTTTCTAACGTTGTGGGGCTCGCTTGGCCGCCCAGGAAAATTTGCAGTGCGCGTTCAAGTGCGACCTTCGGCTCGGTGGCATCGACGCCCAGCAACGACGCTACGTCGGCGCGAGAACCGCGAATTTTGTTTCCCGCCAAGGTCAAAGAAAAATTCAGACGGTTTAAGAGCGCGCCGGTGTTGACCCAGGCTTCGGCGTTATCGGCGTAGCCGGTGGGGGGCTGACATTGGTAAAGCGGCTCGCCGATGCGCCCGACCCATTGCACCAGGGGCATGGCGGTGTCGGCATCGGCGCCGAGCGCGCGCACGGCAGACACGACCAGTTCGAAGGGCGTTTTAATTTTTGCGCGATAGGCATCACGGGACCAAAACTCCGGCGAATAAATCATGGTGTGCATGACCGCGCGAATGTCACCGTCGCTAGATTCAAAAGTTTTGGCCATGCGCGCGAGCAGCGAAGCCGGCGGATTATCAGACACAAATCGACGCGCCAATTTTGTGGAGATGAATTTGGCGGTACTGGGATGCTTCGCCAGCAGCTCGATAGCTTGTACGCCGTCTTTCATTCCGCCGGCATGAATTTTCTTCTTCAGAACGATTTTCTGGTCCGGGTCGTGCAGCTTTTCGTCAAATTTGAATTGCGGATTCAGACGCGGCTTGTCGATGGTCCAGCCGGTGAAGCAGCGGGCCAGTTCGGTTACGTCTTTTTGTGTGTAGCCGCCTTCCACGCCCAAAGTGTGAAGCTCCATTAATTCGCGGCCGTAATTTTCATTGAGGCCGCGCGTATTTTTCCGGGGCTGCTGGTTTTGCGGCTGGGGAGGGCGATTAAACCGACCACGATTTTGGCGCATGGCGCGAAGTGCGGCCTGGCGCTGGGCGGCGTTGGGATCGGCGCTTAAAAAATTATCCAGATAAAAAAGCATTGCGGGACTTTCGGCGGTGGCGGTCACCAAATCTTTGAACTTGCCCAAGGTATGCGGCTGGATTACATCGCGTTCGTAAGAAGTGAGGTACCACTTGTCTTCGCCTTTGGCGGCATAGACATTGAAATGGTTGAACCAGAAATCGTCCATCACCTGCTGCAATTGCCGCTCGCTGTAAATAGCGCGGGTCACTTTGGCCATGGCTAGTTCTTCAATCACGCGCTGCGGCTTTTTGCTGTTGTCGGCGATTACTTGTGGCACGGTGTTGGGATCGGGGCCGCTCAATACATTTCGTTTTCCGGCGCCAGGAGTGGTCAGATTGGAGGCGACTTCGGGATTCGTTGGCGACGGCTTGGCCTTCATGGAGACCGGAACGCTGGCTTGGTCTGCGACGTTTACTTCGGGGGAATTATTGGAAGCGGATTGGCCGACAGCGGCGGAAGTTGACGGCGGCGCAACGGTTGCTCCGCCAGCATCCGCGTTGGCTGATTGTTGATTGGAATTTGTGGCGGCGTCTGCGCGCTTGGCGGCCTGAATGGCGGCTTGCTTTGGCTGCGGATATTCTGCGATCAGTTGCGCCGAGGACATCGACAGAGTTGGGAGATTTTCGAGACGCGCATTCAGAGTTCGGTCATCAATCGAATTCGGGGTGAGTTGTTGATCGATCCATTTGGCCAATCCCATTTGGCGCACGCGCTCGATATCGCCGGGGCGCGGTCCGTAGGCGAGGCGATTCATGGCGTGAAGAATGGCTTCATCGGCGGTGAGTTCGGTGATGGGCAAGCCTTTTAATGCGGGATCCTGTTTTGGTTTTTTGTCTTTCGCAGCGCCCGCGGGAATGGCGGCGATGGCGCCCACATCAACTCCTAGAGACAATACGCAGGCGATCGACAAAAACGCCGCGAACAACGCTTTGGGGCGCAGAGAGACTGTCGCCACTGAGGTGTGGCTGGAATTCTTCGGTAACAGTTTTGTGTAGCTAGACTTCATCTCTGCTCCATACAAGATTAACCCTATAGACGTCGGGAAGTTGCAGGTTGTGTCGAATGTGGCTCTTATAGAAAAAGCTCAGAAATGGGCAGTGAAACAGTGTCGTCGAGATGATGCGTCGAAATAGCTAACCCAGTTCCATTGCCAGATCGAATGACGCCAGACGATAATCGAAAAAATGAGTCTGTTTCTGGAGAGGGACACATTGAGTTGCCTCACACGTTTTTGTGCGACCTATCTGATCTGTGCATTCGCGATCTGTGGCTCCGGGAGAGCCCAAGACGATTCGTGCGCGGTTACTCATGTGAACGTGAATTTTATTCTCCCAGACGGGAGGCTAATGCGCGGTTTAAAACCCGACAATTTGGTCGCGAAAATCAAGCATGAGGACCTGAAAATCAGTTCGCTCGGTCGCGTCGTGTTGTGTTCATAGTGGATGCTGGACGAGATCTATCTCGGGACGCTAAGAAGGCTCAGGCCCAAGTGGTTTCCTACATTGTTTCGCGAGCTCCAGTCGACACCTCTTTTGGCTTAATTGCCTCGCGCGGGGCCAAGAGCGAGGTTCGATTGGGAATGCCTCGTGAGCAGCTAGCCGCAGAGCTTGCTCATCTGCTCGAACGCTCCGACAGTGGGAGCGGGAACGATGAAGAAGGCGCGCTCGACGCAGTAATGGAGGGCGTGGGGTGGTTCGGAAACGCGTTGCCGGGAGACTCGATCGTACTCATGTCTTCGGAAATAGAAAGCAACCGGCGCACGAAGTACGCTATCGTCGCCAAAGCGCTGGCTGACCATCACATTCGGTTATTCAGTTTCTTGCTCGGGCCGATGATGATGGGCACTGTATACAATGACATGAGGACTGACTATCAAGGGCGTTTGTCGAGTAGTTCTACCGTTGTGGCGAATCAAGAAAATCTCAGCGCCTTGACTTGGAACAGCGGTGGGTACATGGTGGTCGAAAACACCGAGCAGCCGGGCAAAGAGTACAAGCTCACTGACGCACACCTTGATAAGCTGCGTCGTGAAGGCTGGCAGATGTACGGTGCCGCGGCGGAGTTCTACCGAATACGATTAGTGCCGGTAGCTCGATCGGTCCATGATAAACAGTGGACCCTGGAACTTGCGGATTCCGTCCGCTCGCGCTTCCCGCAGGCGAAAGCCTTATACCCTCGCGAACTGTCTTTTTGTGAGGCGCCTAAACCATAGTGGCAAGTTTGATCGATTACATTACGTCGAAGTCGACGATGCGATTTGGAGCTTTGTTACCGGCGGCGTCCACAGCCTGCATAACCAGGCAGTAGGCCCCGGGGGCCAAGTCCTTGACATTGACTTTCAAGCCGACGGGCACCACGGGGTTCCCTTTTCGAATAAATTCGTCGGCAGTGACCACGCCGGTAAACATCACTTCTTTCTTGCTGGCGCGATCGAGAATGCGATACCCGAGACCGACCTTTGGCGGGTTGTCGGAAGTCAGCAAGGGTTCGTAAATTTCCGAATAGACAATCACGTTTTCATCGCGTTTAAAGCGATTGGTACCAGACGGCATGATTTGCAATCCGTGCACCACCAAAGGGGTGCGGTCTTCGAGCAGGGCGGCATCAAGGCTGGTGGGGATGTCACCGAGCTTTTGCGCGTTATTGGCCAGCGCCACGCCGCCGAGACTAAAGTGTTTTCCATCATAGGCGTCGATTTGCAGCGGCATTTCGAACTTTCCGAAAGCGTCGCCGCCGGCGCTCAACACCACAGTCAACTTGTACGTTCCGGGAGTGGCGTCAAACTGATTTTCGTAGCGATATGGATTCTGGGTGAACTGCTTCCATTCATCCTTATCGAGACTGAGATTGACGGTGTCGCTGAAGCGCGCGCCCACCGAGCCATCCGCGCGATAGGCGATGCCCAACACATTCAGGTTGGCGTTGTATTTTCCTTTTTCTTTGTTGAAGTGCACGGCGTCGGCGGGAATTTCCATCGCGAGATTTACCCGCGCGACATTTGCGGAAGTGTAAAAGTAGGGAGCCTGCAGGCCGCCGTGAATCGAACCGGCTTGCGCAGCAGCGGCGCGCGATTCGAGTTGTTTTTCTACCGGCTTGCCTTCCAGGGTGTTGCCGGTTCTCACATTGCAATATCCGCTGCGCGAGCGCACATTCGTGCCACCGCGGCTCAGCTTCACCTTCAGCGTGTGGCATGAACCTTCCGGCGTGTCGCTGGGCACATAACCCAAAATATAAAATTCACTTTGCTCCTTGCCGATGCGCTGCAATCCACCGAGAAGATCGTTGGTGTTGAAGATCGTGAATCCGCCGGTGCCTTCCGCCAAGGACGCCAGGATTTGCTGATTGGTGGAGGCTGACGGTGGGAATGGCGGAACGATGGTGCGCGGCTGATTGTACGGCGAATTGAAGTTGAAAGCGCTCGGAGTAGTGGTTCTGGGCGCGGTTCCGGTGCCGGTGCCGGTTGTCCCACCGGTGCTGCGTCCGGTGCCGGTGCCTGTTCCTCCGGTAGTTCCCTTTCCGCCAGCTCCTCCTACGGGTCCGGTACCGCCAGTGGTCCCACGACCTCCTCCCGCGCCCGCTCCGCCACCGCCGCCGCCGGGCCGTTGCGGATCAGGTTCGGCTGAGTTAGAAAAGGATGCCAGCAGCAGTCGAGGCTTTTCGTTATTCGAACTTGCATCGGCGCGGTTGTTCGCGACGCGGCTCGGGGAATCACCGATATCGAGGCGCGCGCTCCCGCCAGGGACTGCAGCGACCAAACCGCGCACGTCCAGAGCATAGATGGCTACGTTGGACTTGTTGCAGGCGTCAATCGTGGCGGTTAGTTCGGATTGATTCTCGGGATTGAGCGCGAAGCCTCCAGAAAACAACACCAACATTTTTCTGCCGGGCACAGTTCGCAAATTCTTAGCCAGGCTGCGTACCGCCAGCAACACGCTGCGCGCGCCAAAATCAGCCTCGGCATTGCTGAGTGAAGAAAGGCCTGTTGAAGCGACGGTCACTGGCTGGACGTCCGGAACATTGGCATTGGGATTTACGGACGAAGACTTCACGCCGGCCACCGCGGACTTTAACAGGTCTGCGTTGGCCGTAAAATTTTGCACGATGCGCAAAGCGCCTCCAAAGTCCACAACGGCCATCAAATGGTCACCATTTGCGTTGGCGGCGATGAATTGATTCGCAGCGTTGCGCGCCTGAATCTGGTCGGGAGTCTGCATGGTGGAATTATCGAAAAACAGAATCAGGTAGCGCTTTTGTCCGCTGGCCTGGATCGCGGGGTCAGAGCCGGTGGAAAAGCTGGAGATGGGCTGTTCTTTGTTGTCCTCATAAACTTTGAAATCGCTTTGCTTCAGGTCGCGGACGTATTCGCCTTTCTTGTCGGTCACTACGGTATCGACCAAAACCAAGCGAGATTCTTTTCTGATTACGACGCCGCTCTGCGGTGGTTCGGTGGGATTTTGCTGCGTTGATTGCGGTGCATCTTTTGGCGCGGCGTCTTTAGGTGCCTCTACAGTGGCAGGTGCCGGGACTGGCGCGGGAGGATTATCCTGCTGCGCACTCAGCCAGCGTGGCGAGAGCAGCAGCGCCATCGGCAGCAAGATTAACATCCAGCTGAGTCGGTTTGAAATTGTCGTCATGTTCATGGCCATGGCTCCTGACTGCCAAATCAATTCGGAATGACTACCGCGCCATTACGCGCGGCCATCTGCGCACCTTCACCGTCACGAACCACTAATCTCACCATATAGGTGCCGGGCTTCACGTCATAGCTGGATTTCAAGGTGAGGCCGGAGCGGCTCAAGCGGTTGTAAGTGGTGTCCAGCAACTTCATCTGCACGGTTTTTTCGCCGCCGGTAACGAAATTTCCGTTATCGTCGAAAATGGCCGTGGCAATGGTGAGAACGTCGGCATTGCGGCCTTGCTCTTTGCGAAAGTGAATATTCTTTACGTCGAAGTGCGTTAGCACCGAGAGACGCGCGGAGGTGGCATCCTTCTTGAAAAACTGGGTTTGCAAATCCACGGGCACGTCATGCAATTCTTCCTGCGAAAAAATGGCTTCGCGAATTTCCTGCTTAGCGGCTTCCACGGGATTGGGAATAGTTTTGGGGGCGTAATACCCGTTGCGAGCTTGGATGGAATATTTTTGTTTGCTGATGAGTGAAACCTTCAGTCCGTGAAAGCGGCCGTCCACTTTTAAATTTTGCGGGGAAAATCCCAACAAGTAGGAGAGCGGCGGGGCGGCGACGGCTTCGCGCAGGCCTTCGTCGAGATCGTTGCGATTGTGAAAAAAAGTGCCACCGGTTCCGTAAGCCAATTGTTGCAGCACCTCGTCCTGAGCCGTCTGCGCGGCCAAGCGGTAGGAGGCGCTGATGCCGGCGGTGAGTGCCGTGCCCTGCGGCGGGTTGGCGATGTCACCCAGGAGATCTGGCGTGTAAAGGCCGCGGGCGTCGATGGTGTTGATGACGATGCCTGCGTGGCTGGCGCGGTCTATGAGGTCAGAAGTCTCCGACCACAAGGTGCTGGGGATAAAACCGGGTGAAACAAAAACCATTACGCGTTGGCCGGGCATGGCCGATAGCTGCTTGATGGCCTCTTCAATATGGCGATAGGCATATTCGGTTTCCCCATCGCCGAGGTTTAAAACTCGCATGGCAGCGGACTGCG
The DNA here is from genome assembly GCA_035482155.1 of Verrucomicrobiia bacterium. Classification (GTDB taxonomy): domain Bacteria; phylum Acidobacteriota; class Terriglobia; order Acidiferrales; family UBA7541; genus Acidiferrum. Next base: position 23,890 of record DATHRB010000043.1, read on the forward strand.
CCATTTGGGTGGCCTGCGCAATTTTCGTTTCGTCGCCATTGAACGCGCATTGCACGGCATCTTCCGCGGCAATCGCCAAAGCTTGCGAGTCGCTCTTATTTTGAATGAGGTCGGCCTGGTAGTAGGTCACGTCGGGGCACTCGTGGAATCCCCCGCTGCCGGTGGTGGGACGCGGCACGAGGGAGTAGAGAGATTTAGCCAGTTGATCGTGGTCGGCGGTGAACTGCAGGTGGAATTGGCCCGAGGCGCTGAACATGGCCACGCGATCGGAAGGCGCTAGGGCTCCGAATAACCTGGTTGCGGCGTCACGGACTACGGTGGTGTCCTGCATGGACATGTGCACATCGTCAAACATCACGCCGACAAAACGTTGAGGTAATTTTTTGGCTGCGGCCTGTGTTTCCTCAGGGGTTACGGCTGATTCGTCGTTGGCGGTCACCGTGGTGGCAGGCCGGAGAGCCTGGGATTCGGGAGTTTCGGAGCTGAAATAAGTTATCGTTTGTGGCTTGCGGTTATCGAAGAGCTGAAAATCTTCCCTGCGCAGGTTGGTAACGACTTTGCCTTGGTTGTCGCGCACGACCACGCGGACCAGCACTAGGTTTACGCGGACTTTAAAAGTGGCAGCAGAGTCTTGGGTGACCAGCTCAGAATTATCTGAGGGCTGTTGCGCGTTGGGAGATTTTGTTGCGTCTTGTTTGGCGCTTTCTTGCTGAGTGGCTGGCGCGGTGGCGCTGGTAGATGGACCGGGGGGTGCGGGTGCGGGCAATGGAGGATCTTGCGCGTTCAGCACGGCGCAAACGCCAAACAATAACGGAAATGCCAGGAAAGAGAGGACGCGCCGAGCGAAAGGAAATTGCGGCATCTTGGGGCAACTCCTGCCCTTATTCAAAACTCAAGCCCGCAGGAACTGGGGTGGTAAAGGCGTCCACGGGGGTAACTAGTTTTAACTATTGGCTTGACTATACGCCCCGGCGAATTTTGCTGTCAACGCGGGGCGGCAAGCAACAATGCCCGATAAAATGGACCATGCGAGGATCGAGACTCTAGATTCGAGACTGGTTGACGTCAGCGCTTGTTCGGGCTATGCGGCTAATCAGGCATCTGTATTGCTACCGACTAATCAATTTGCTGTCTGACAGAAGTGATTATTTTGTGCCCGTCATCCCACCAGGCCCCCTGTCGTTCCGCCCAGCGACCGACACGATTAGAAATTCCCTCGAGAATTTCTTTATCTGCACTTTCGATTTGGTCTGATGTACGAATGCGAGTGAAGCTTTTCATCAAGCCAAGCAGTTCTTGCGGTGTCAATCGTAACCCGTTGAACACGCCGGAGGCTTTTTGCTCCGCGCTCTGCCGTTCTGTCCAACGTAGGAGGCGATTGCTAATCGTGCCAAGCAGTTCTTTGTAAGCCATATCCATTTGTTCGCTTTTACAGACCACGACTATGGTCCGGGCGAGCGCAATCGCTTCTTTTTGGGTCAATGGCAACGTGAAGGAGTCGCTCTCGGAAGTGTCCTCCTTACTTCGCTTTTTGAAAAACCAATGACGCACGTCCAAGACGACTCCTTCTGTCTTGACTCAGTTTTTTATCCGGTGAAGAGCCGGAGCCTACCATTTGCGTGGAAGAGGCAGAT
>DATHRB010000044.1:0-94491 GCA_035482155.1 Verrucomicrobiia bacterium
GCACTTGGCAACGACTGTGGCAGGGGCCCGAAAGCAATGGGGAAGGCAGAGACTGCATCCCGCAACAAAAACGTTTCTGGCGCTGCGGATCGCGGTGAATCGAGAGATGGAGGAACTCGGGCAGTTTCTTTCTCGGACCCCCGCCACAATAAATCCAGGAGGCCGCTGGGTGGTACTAAGTTACCACTCACGCGAAGATCGCCTCGTGAAGCACGCATTTCAGGAAGGCGAGCGCGCAGGAACACTGCGGGTGCTCACCAGACACGTCATTCAGCCTAGCGAAGCAGAGCAGGCGAATAATCCGCGGTCGCGAAGCGCGAAACTGCGGTGTGCAGAGATGTTGGCAGCCGCTTGAGGCGCCAGTAAAAGGTAAAGCTATGACGCGGAAGAAGAAGAGCCGGGCATCGACTGAATTTCATACTGTAAAGCGACTGGATAATACGCGCCTGGTTCGTCACGTGGAGCCGGTAAAGATGCGCAATCTTTATCGCACCGTGGCGCTGGGCGGCATTATCGCGGCATTTTTTCTGCTTTATATTTACCAGCATTTTAAGTGTATCGACCTAAGCTTTCAGCTCGAAGCCGCGCGTACCGAACGGCTGGAAGCCTCAGCTTTAAATTCATCCTTACGACTCGAAATAGCCGGTCTCAGCAATCCTAAACGCATCGACACGATCGCGCGCCGCCAATTGGGTTTAACCGAAACATTGCCCTCTCAAGTCCGCGAATACCAACCAGTGGCGGGAGCCGAAGTGGCGGATGCTCAGTTAATTCGCGTGAACCACGACCAGTAGTCCAAACCACATGAGGACGCGGGCGCCTAAACTAAGCAAACCCCTCCGCACCTTCTCCGTCATTCACAACAGATTTTCTTTTGAGTTGAGCGTCCCACGGGAGGGCGAACCGGCGTAATCCTTACATGCAACAAAGTCGAGCTCACGTCCGTTTGCTGATCGTTGCTGGCGTGGCTCTATTGTGGGCCACCGCAGTTTTTGGCCGCCTGGGCTACCTGCAACTGTACCGGCATCGCGACTATCTGCTTCGCGCGCAACGCCAACAGCAACGCATCATTGAAATTTCCCCCAAGCGTGGCGCAATTTACGATCGCAACATGCACGCGCTGGCCATGAGCATCAAGGTTGATTCAGCGTTTGCCATTCCCAACGAGATCAAAGATAAGCCGCTAGCTGCCCAGTTATTGTCTGGCGTGCTTGGTCTCCCGGCGGACCTGCTGGAATCGCGCCTGGACTCTTCGCAAAATTTTGTGTGGATCGAGCGAAAGCTTACCCCCGAAAAATCAGAAGCGATCACCGCGCTGAACCTGAAAGGCGTTTATACCCAAGCGGAAAACAAGCGCTTCTATCCGAAGGCGGATCTGGCGTCTCACGTTCTCGGCTTTGTCGATGTGGATGAAAAGGGTTTAGGGGGAATCGAGTACGCGCTGGATAGTCAGATTCGCGGCAAAAGCGAAAAAATTGTGATGATGGCCGACGCGCACCAGAAATGGTTCGATGGCGCGGAAGCTCGGCGCGACCGCGGTGCCAACGTGGTGTTGACGCTGGACGAAAAAATTCAGTACATCGCGGAGCGCGAGCTAGCCGCCGCGATAAACAAAACTCACGCGCTGGCCGGCACCGTGGTGGTGATGAATCCCAACAACGGAGAATTGTTGGCGGTGGCCAACTGGCCGACCTTTGATCCCAACGCGGCGTCCGCCGGAACACCTGCTGAATCCCGCATGAACCGCGCGGTCAGCGCACTTTATGAGCCGGGCTCGACGTTTAAATTGATTACCCTGGCTGCGGCGTTCGATCAGGGGATTACCAATCCGGATGAAGTTTTCGATTGTGAAAACGGTGCGACGTACGTAGCTGGGCACAAAATTCACGACCACAAACGGTTTGGCATGCTGACAGTCGCCGACATCCTGGCGCTATCGAGCGACGTTGGCGCGATCAAGATTGCCGAGCGACTGGGCGCGCCAAAATTTTACGATTACATTCACGCGTTCGGGTTCGGGACTCCGACAGGCGTTGACCTGCCGGGGGAAAGCCGCGGACTTTTGCGACCGCTGGCCAACTGGTCACCCATTTCCATTGGCGCGATCTCCATGGGCCAGGAAGTTGGTGTGACACCTTTGCAGTTGATCTCCGCGGTGTCCGCGATCGCCAACGGCGGCATGCTGTACAAACCGCACATCGTCGCTGAAGTTCGCCGTGGCGACACGGTATTGTCTCGCGAAGGCTTGCAGGTCGCCAGTGAACCGCGCCGCGTCATTCAACCGAAGACCGCAGCCACGCTGCGCCGCCTGATGGAGGGCGTGGTTTTGAACGGTACCGGTACACGCGCGCGACTGGACGGCTGGACCTCGGCGGGTAAAACCGGCTCCGCGCAAAAGATTGATCCCAACACCGGACGTTACTCTCCCACGCAATTGATTGCATCGTTCACCGGATTCGCGCCGATTAATAATCCCGCGGTTGCGATTCTGGTCTCTCTCGATTCTCCTGTTGGACTGCACGAAGGCGGCATGGTGGCGGCGCCAGTGTTCAAGCGCGTGGCCGAACAAGTTTTGCCTTATCTGGAAATATCTCCGGACGTGCCGGGCAACGAGCGGCTGGTGCAAGCCGCCTATAAGAAACAAACGCAGAATGATGCTGAGAATCTTGAGGATTTCACGCCTTCGGATTTCTCACTGTTGCCCGAGCAACCTGAGGCGGTTTCCTCCAGCGTTGAAACTCATTCGACAAGCAATTTGAATCCCGGTTCGCATTTGACGTTGGCGGTTACTGCCGACGAAGACACGGAAATTTCGATTCCCGATTTTTCCGGGAAAACCATGCGCGATGTCACCGAGATGTGTTTGCGGCTGGGACTCGATCCGGTTCTGGTTGGCACTAACCTTGCTACAGAACAGACACCGGCGGCTGGTTCGCAGGTCCGGCGTGGATCGCGCATTACCGTTCAATTTGGCACGCCGGCGATGAAATCAACGGCTGCGGGAAATGGGTTCAAATCCGCAACGCCGTTGAGAGTCGCGCAGCCGTCTAAAGTTGCCAAGAAACACGTGAGGCATAGACATTGAAAAAAACAGAGAAAATGAGGTTGAGCGTTTGCCAGCAGATACGAAATTGAGCCAGCCAGACCAAGACGTTCGCAAGGTTTCAGGCCATTCAAATGACGGAGGCCCGTCATCAAACGGCAAGAGGGCTAAGGTTCGAGCGAAGAATTTAACGGAAATACTTAGTGGAGTGGAAACGATCACTCCTTTTCCGCCCTCAGCGGAAGTCCGCCAAATCGTTTGTGATTCGCGCAAAGTAAAATCGGGCGCAATTTTCTTCGCCCTGCCTGGAGCGAAAGAAAACGGCCAGGCGTTTGTCGCTGACGCCATTCAACGCGGCGCAATCGCAGTGGTTAGCGACGAGCCGGTCACCACGGTGGTCCCGCCCGGCGTTATTGCCATTCAAGTTCGAGAGGCTCGCAAGGCTCTGGCGATTGCCTCTGCTAATTTTTACGATCACCCGAGCAACGCGTTACAACTCGTGGCCGTCACCGGAACCAACGGCAAAACCACCACTACTTCGGTGATTGACGCGATCATCAAAGCTTCCAAATCCAAGACGGGGCTATTCGGCACCATCGCCTACGAAACGCCCGCCGGTAAATATCCGGCGCCCAACACCACTCCCGAATCGGTGGACCTGCAAGGATTCCTCGCGGAAATTCGCGATGCTGGCGGAAAATTCGCGGTGTTGGAAGCCAGCTCGCATTCGCTCACGATGGACCGCTTGTGGGGCCACCATTTCGCGGCCGCCGTTTTCACCAACCTCACGCGCGAGCACATGGATTACCACAAGACTTTTGAAGATTATTTTGCGGCCAAGAAAACGCTTTTCACCGGCACTGGAGCGGGCGCTCCCGATACGGCAATCATTAACATCGACGATGACTATGGCAAGAGACTTCTCGGCGTGGCCAAAAAAACCGTTACCTACGGACTGGAAAGCGGCGCTGACATCACCACAAAAAAATTCCAATTAACTTTCAGCGGACTGGCCTTCACGGCGCAAACACCCAACAGCAAAATCCAGATCACTTCCAGCCTGGTGGGGCGCATCAACGTCTACAACATTCTTGCCGCTATCGGCGCTGCGCAAGCGCTGGGCCTTTCTAATGAAATAATTGAAACGGGTATCCGGAATCTCGAAAGTGTTTCCGGCCGATTCCAGCGCATTGACCAAGGCCAACCGTACCTGGTCATCGTTGATTACGCGCACACGGACAATGCACTCGAAAGTTTGATTCGCACCGCGCGCGAACTGAATCCCAAGGGCCGCATCATCACGCTGTTTGGCTGTGGCGGCTCCAAGGACCGCACCAAGCGCCCAGTGATGGGCGAAGTTACTGGGCGGCTCAGCGATCTCACTATTCTGTCCAATGACAACCCGCGGCAGGAAGATCCGCTGAAAATCATCAGTGACATTATTGTCGGGGTGCAAAAAACCAGCGGCAAATATGTCATCGAACCGGACCGTGAAAAGGCTATTGGGTTGACGATGGACGAAGCCCGGGCCGGCGACATTGTTTTGCTGGCCGGAAAAGGGCACGAGAATTACCAGATTCTTGCCGACCGCACACTGGAGTTTGACGATCGCGAAGTGGCGCGCCGCGCTTTGATTCAGCGCGGCTATAAAGCCCCGACGGCAACGAACGGGTCACCTAAGAACGGGAGCGAGGGCACGTAAATTGCCACGCGGCGCGCTCGATTAGTTGGAGTGAGCCACGCGGGCCAGCACAGGAATAGCACGACACGCAGGGCCGAGATTTTTTGCACTACCCGAAACGTGGGGTGCCAGAATGAGAAGTACAACGCAATTCCGGGCTTCTGCACACAAACCAAATCCGCTGAGGACTTTATGCTCTGGACAGTTGCACAGATGGCTGCAACGGTGGGTTCCAAGCCAGGTGGGGCGCTCGATCCCGTGGCCCGGCTGGCCGGCGTCTCGATTGATTCTCGCACGGTACGTCCCGGAGAACTGTTCATCGCCATACACGGACCGCGTCACGATGGACACGATCACGTTCCCGCCGCACTGGAGCGCGGCGCGGTGGCGGCGGTGGTGGCCGAAGGGCTGGTATCGCGCTACCCCGGCTGGGTCGCCGACCGTTGTATCCAGGTGGCCGACACTTTCGACGCGCTCAAACAATTCGCGCAAGCGGTACGCGAAGCGTGGGGTGGGAAAATTGCCGGCGTCACTGGCTCGGTGGGCAAGACCACAACCAAAGAGATTCTCGCGCAATTGTTGGGCGCGAAATTACGCGTGCTGAAATCGGAAGGCAATTTCAATAACGAGTATGGTTTACCGCTAACGTTATTCGGGTTAGACGAAAGTCATCAAGCCGCGGTGCTGGAAATGGGTATGTCCCGGCCCGGCGAGCTGAAGAGACTGGCCGCCATTGCGCGCCCGGATGTGGGAGTGGTGACGCGCGTTTCACCCGCGCATTTGGAATTCTTTATTTCGGTGGATGAAATTGCGCTGGCCAAACGCGAATTGATCGAGGGATTGAACGGCAAGAAATCCGTGGCGGTGTTGAATGCGGATGATCCTCGTGTGGCAGCGTTTGCTGCTTACGCGCCGGGGAAAGTTTTGACTTATGGAGTCGATTCGCCGGCGGATTATCGCGCGGAGCAATTGGAAAATCGTGGCGCGTTAGGGTCGGCATTTACGCTGGTCACCAACGAAGGGCGCGTGCGCCTGGAGATTGCGCTCCCGGGCCGGCACGTGGTTGCTAATGCTCTGGCCGCTTTGGCGGCGGCTAGTGTGTGGAACATTGGAGCCGAGGAAGCGCATAGCGTTTTTGCCAGTTTGAAGGCGCCATTTATGCGTGGAGAAATGGTGGCGCTTACAAACGGCGCCGCGTTGATCAATGACAGCTACAACTCCAGTCCTGCCGCGCTGCAGGCTATGACCGCGGTATTGGCGGCCACGCCTAAGTATCACCGCCGTATTCTTGCAGCGGGAGAGATGCGTGAGCTGGGACACACTTCCGCGGAACTGCATCGCGAAGCGGGGCAATTCGCGGTGAACACTGGAAAAATCGACTGGATTATCGGCGTCTCGGGAGATGCGGCGCAGATTATTGAAGGCGCTGTGGCGGCGGGACTATCTCGCAAGCACACCAAATTTTTTCCCACCTCGGAAGAAGCGGCAAAATTTTTGGCTGGGTTCGTGGAATCGGGCGACGTGATGCTCGTCAAAGGTTCACGAGGCGTAAAGATGGAACGCATCGTTGATGAGTTGCTCACGCGCTATGCCCCGCTGGGAGAAGCTTCCCGGGAGGCGGGGCACTAGATGCTTTACTACCTCCTCTACCACACACTGCAAAAATATTTCAGTCCGCTGAATGTGTTTCGCTACATCACGGTTCGAACGGTGTATGCCAGCTTGACCGGGATGTTTCTGGCGTTCGTATTTGGGCCGTGGTTGATCCGGCAATTGCGGGAACTGCAGATTGGCCAGTACATTCGCGAAGAGGGCCCGCAGGATCACAAGAAAAAAGCGGGGACGCCTACGATGGGCGGGGTTCTGATTGTGTTGTCGACGGCTGTGCCAACATTGCTTTGGGCCGATCTCGGCAACGCTTTCGTATGGCTGGCGCTTTTTTCGTTGCTGGGTTTCGCGGCCATTGGGTTTATCGATGACTACGCGAAAGTTTCCAAGCAGCGCAACCTCGGCCTCACCAGCGCCAAAAAATTCTCGCTGCAAATTCTGGTCAGCCTGGTATGCGGTATTGGCCTGCTGGTGCTGGCGACCTGGAGCAAATATTCCACGCAGCTGGTTTTTCCTTTCTTCAAGCGCGTCCATCCGGATTTAGTGATTCATTCCTTGATGACTTCGCCGCATATTTGGCCGCTGGCGTTTTTGCCATTTTTATTTTTCGTTTCGCTGGTGATTGCCGGATCATCGAACGCCGTGAATCTCACGGACGGCCTCGACGGCCTGGCCATCGGCTGCACGGTCATCGCCGCCGGGGCGCTAACGGTGCTCACGTACGTAAGCAGCAATTTTCGTTGGGCCGCTTATCTTGAAATTCAGTATATTCCGGGTGTCGGCGAGCTTACTGTTTTTTGTGGCGCGCTGGTGGGCGCGTCACTGGGTTTTCTTTGGTACAACGCGCATCCCGCGGAAGTTTTTATGGGCGATGTGGGCTCGCTTTCACTGGGCGGAGCGCTAGGGCTGATCGCGGTGATCATCAAGCAGGAAATTTTGCTGTTTTTTATCGGCGGAATTTTTGTGGTGGAGGCGTTGTCGGTTATTTTGCAGGTAGGGTCTTTCAAATTGCGGGGCAAACGGATTTTTCGCATGGCGCCGATACATCATCATTTTGAGCTTTTAGGCTGGAGCGAGTCCAAGGTGATCGTTCGGTTCTGGATCGTCGCGCTGGTGTTCGCGTTGTTTGCGTTGACCACGCTTAAATTGCGGTAGCGGTCGAGTTTTTTGGGAATGCTTTAACGTCCGAACATTTGGGGAAGGGTTCGAGCAAAGTAAATGACAGGCGGATTCGAGCTGCGCGGCAAGCACGTTCTGGTCATCGGACTAGCGCGCACCGGTATCGCTACGGCGCGCTTTTGCGCGGAGCATGGCGCGACCGTCACGGCCACGGATACGCACTCCGAAAGCGAACTTGGCGCGGAGGCGCTCAGCTTGCGCGAAGAGGGCGTCACGCTGGAGCTCGGCACGCATCCGGAAACCGCTTTGCCCCATCAGGATTTGGTAATTCCGAGCCCGGGTGTTCCTGCGGACGCGCCGCTGTTGCGGTCGGCGCGCCAAAAAAATATTACAGTGTGGAGCGAAATCGAACTAGCCGATCGCTTTCTCGACGGGCGGCTGATTGGCATCACCGGTTCGAACGGCAAGACCACGACGACGTCGCTAGTGCATCACATTTTGCGCGTCGCGGGTTTCTCTACCATGGTGGCCGGTAACATCGGGACACCACTAATCTCTCGAGTGGCACTCTCGAGCGCCGACACCATCACGGTCGCGGAGCTCAGCAGCTTTCAGTTGGAGCTGATTGAAACGTTTCATGCGGATATCGCCGTGTTGCTCAATCTCACTCCCGACCATCTGGACCGCCACAAAACAATGGAGGCTTATGCGGCGGCCAAGGCGCGCTTGTTTGAAAATCAAACCAAGAGCGATTTCGCAGTGTTGAACGCGGATGATCCCGCGGCGACGCGCCTGGCGCCGAAGCGGCCACAGCTTTATTGGTTCAGCCGCAAACGGGAGGTGCTGCAAGGCGCATATTTGCGTGGAGAAGAGATTGTTTTTCGCACCAGCAAGCAGGTGGAAGTGTTGCTAAAGCGCGAACAAATTTCGCTGCCCGGTGCGCACAACCTTGAAAACGTATTGGCAGCCGTTACCGCCGCGCGCCTGGAGCGGGTGCCAGTTTCGGCTATCGCTGAAGCGGTGCGCACGTTTCCGGGAGTAGAGCATCGATTGGAATTCGTGGCGGAAATCGGCGGCGTGCGCTATTACAACGATTCGAAAGCGACCAATGTGGATGCGGCCTTGAAGGCTCTGGAATCATTTCCCGGAAGAGTGCTGGTCATTTTGGGTGGCAAAGATAAGGACAGCGATTACGCGGCGCTTCAGCCTGCGTTGCGCGAAAGAGCCGTACTGGCTTTGCTGATCGGCGCCGCCGCGGAGAAGATTGAACAACAAATCGCCGGCAGCGTGGCGCTCGAACGCGCCGGCACACTGGAACGCGCCGTGGGAATCGCGGCGCAAGCCGCGCGGCGTGGCGATGTCGTGCTGCTCGCGCCGGCGTGTGCAAGCTTCGACCAGTTTGAAAATTATGAGCATCGCGGGCGCGTGTTCAAAGAACTGATCAAGCAACGCGAGCAAAAATCCGCTTCCATATCCGATGTAGTGAAACCAGAAGGAAAGGCGAACAAGAGTGCCGAGACGGCTTGAAAACGATCGCTGGTTGTTTGGCGTGACGCTGGCGCTGTGCCTGCTTGGCGCGGTAATGGTGTTTTCGGCTTCGGCGGTTACTGCCGAGCAGCACTACGGCCGCTCTTACATTTTTCTTTTGCGCCAGGTGGCTTGGCTGGTGATTGGCTTATTTGGAATGTTTGAGCTGATGCGCGTGGACTACCGGCGTTTGCGCGAGAGCAAAGTTGTTTACACCGCTCTCGGCATGGTGTTTTTAATGCTGGTGGGGGCGTTCTTTCTGGACAAATCGCATGCCACGCACCGGTGGATCAAGTTTGGTCCAGTGGGGATTCAGCCGTCGGAGTTAGCGAAGCTGGCGGTGATTCTCTATCTCGCGTGGTTCCTCGATCGCAAGCGTCGCAGCGCTTCAAAGATGGAATTCTGCAAACATGATTTTGTGCAAACGATTTTGCCCGCGCTGGCGCCCATTCTTTTGTGCGTCGGCGTGATTTTGTTGCAGCCCGACCTGGGCACCGCTGTGGACATTGTAGTGATCGCCACGGCGATTCTGTTTGTCGCAGGACTTTCCTGGAAGTGGATTGTTTGCGGCCTGGTGGGTGCGCTTCCGATCCTTTATTTGCTGATCACCCACGTTTCGTATCGCCAGGCGCGGCTCATGGCGTTTCTCAATCCGACATCGGATCCGCAAGGTTCAGGATTCCAGTTGTTACAATCCTTGATAGCGGTGGGTTCGGGCGGATTCAGCGGTGTGGGTCTGATGGAGAGCAAGCAGAAACTGTTTTATCTGCCGGAAGCGCACACCGATTTTATTTACGCGGTGATTTGTGAAGAGCTGGGATTCATCGGCGCGATGCTGGTGATTGGCCTGTTTGTGGTTTACGGCTGGCGGGGCTTGCGCGCCGCGTTCACCGCGCCAGATGGATTTGGCCGCCTGCTCGCGCTGGGAATCACCGCCATGGTCATCAGCCAGGCGCTGATTAATTTTGCGGTGGTGTTGGGGATGGTACCCACCAAGGGGATTCCGTTGCCGTTCGTGAGTTACGGGGGATCGAGCTTGCTGGTGATGCTGCTGGCCACTGGCGTGCTCCTGAATATCAGTCAGCAGGCTACTGAGCAGTGAGCGTTGCAGGCATGAAAACCTTTTGTGTGACACGGGTTTTTACGACATGGGCGTGAAGCTATTAATCGCGGGTGGCGGGACCGGCGGGCACGTTTTCCCGGCGATGGCTATCGCGCGCGAGTGGCGGTCACGCGGGAGCGACAGGGAAGTGGTGCTGGTAGGAACAACACACGGGATCGAAATGAAGCTGGTGCCGCAAGCCGGACTGCCGCTGGAGACGCTGCGTGTAGCGGGACTGAAAGGCAAAGAGGGAAGTACGCTGCTGAAAAATCTTTTCAAGCTTGCGCCCGCCATGCTGGACGCTGCGCGCGTATATAAAAAACACAAACCCATTGCGGCGTTCGGGGTGGGCGGATACGCCGCGGGACCAATGTTGCTGACCACCTGGCTGCGCGGAATTCCCAATGTGATCTTTGAGCCCAACGCCGAACCAGGGTTCACCAACAAGACGCTGGCGCGCATTTCTACGCGAATCGCTACCGGATATGAAATATCTGCGCGGACCTGGGGAGAGAAAGCGGTAGTCACCGGATGTCCGGTGCGCCCGGAATTTCTAATCATCGCGCAATGTATTCCTCAAAAACCATTGCGAGTGCTGATTACCGGAGGCAGTCAGGGTGCATTGCCCGTAAATCGCGCGTTTGTCGACGCCATGAATTTTCTGGCCACCAGAAAAAATGAAATAAGCATCGTGCACCAGACCGGTGAGCGTGACTACGACGCGGTGCGGACCGCGTACGCGCGGCACGAAATCCTCGCCGAGGTGGTGCCGTTCCTGGGCAACATGCCGGACCGTTTTGCATGGGCGGACATCATCGTGTGCCGAGCGGGTGCCATAACCGCCGCGGAAGTGGCTGCCGCCGGGCGTGCAGCGATTTTTATTCCCTTTGGCCGCGCCACCGACAGCCACCAATTGCGCAACGCACAGGAAATGGCCAGGCAGGGCGCTGGCCGGGTGATCACCGAAGCGGAACTGACCGGTGAGCGCCTGAGCAAAGAAATTTTCGCGCTGCTCGATGAGCCGGAACAAATCGAACGCATGTCGATGGCCGCCCGCAAGCTCTCGTGGCCCAACGCCACGCGCGACATCGTGAATCTGATCGAGGAAGCTGCCGGCATTCCGGCTACCTCAGAGAAAGTTCGCGCCGTCGCGGGCAGCTCGAGCGTTTCCACTCGCGCGGTTTCCACGCCAGACCGGGAGAAGGTCGCGCCATGATGGTCAGCTTCCGAAATTTTCAGCGCATTCACCTGGTGGGCATCGGCGGCATCGGCATGAGCGGCATCGCCGAAGTACTTCTGACGCTGGGCTATTCCGTGTCCGGGTCCGACAGCAAGCCCTCGTCAATCACAGAGCGGCTCGCCAAACTTGGCGCGACAATCTTTGATTCGCATGAAGCTATCAACGTCGATGGTGCACACGTGGTGGTGACCTCTTCCGCGATCGTCGCCAGCAATCCCGAAATCATCGAAGCGCACAAAATGAAAATCCCGGTGATTCCGCGGGCGGAGATGCTTGCCGAGTTGATGCGCCTGAAATATGGCATTGCCGTCGCCGGAGCCCACGGAAAAACCACTACCACCTCGATGGTTGCTTCGGTTCTGGCCGCCGCGCATCTCGATCCCACCTTCGTGATCGGCGGCCGCGTGAATCAGGCGGGCACCACCGCAAAGCTGGGCAAAGGGGATTACTTCGTGGTGGAAGCGGACGAGAGCGACCGCAGCTTTCTCTTGCTTGCGCCGGTCGTCGCGGTGGTCACTACTATCGACCGCGAGCACCTCGATCAATACACTTCGCTGGAAGACATTCAGGACGCCTTCATCCAATTTGTGAACCGCGTGCCATTCTACGGCGCGGCCATACTGTGTCTCGACGAGGTCAACGTGCAGGCCATCGTGCCGCACATCAAGCGGCCCATTATTACGTACGGCACGTCCAGCCAGGCCGACCTGGTCATCAGCGACATAAAACTGGAAGGCCTGGTTAGCGAGTTCAAGCTCACTTTTAAAGGCGAAGCGCTGGGCAGCTTTCGCCTGCCGAACCCGCCCGGCATCCACAACGTGCGCAACGCCGCCGCCGCAGCTGCCGTGGCCTTGTATCTTAGCGTGCCGGTCGAGCTCATCCGCGATGGCCTGGCAAAATTTTCCGGCGTTGGGCGCCGGTTCGATATCAAAGGCGTGGCCAACGACATTACCGTCATCGACGACTATGGTCATCACCCGGTAGAAATTCGCGCCACACTGGAAGCCGCCAAAATTTGCAAGTTTGATCGCCTGCTGGTGCTGTTCCAGCCGCATCGCTATTCGCGCACGCAACATCTCTGGAATGAATTCTGCAGCGCGTTCAACCTGGCCGATGTTCTGGTGCTGACCGACATTTATCCCGCCAGCGAAGCGCCCATTGAGGGCATCACCAGCGAAGCGCTGGGCAACGCCATCGGGAAAGCCGGCCACAAACACGTTTTTTATTACCCGACAATGCAAGCCGGCATCGAGCGTCTGCTCGCGGAAGCCAGGCCCGGCGACGCCATCCTCACTATCGGCGCAGGCAGCGTCAGCCGCGCCAGCAACGAGATTCTCGCGTTACTGCGAGCGAAGCGTTCAGCGCAACATGCGTATTGAAGACAAAAAAGTACTAGCGGCCTTGCGCGACCTTGGCGTCGAGCTGAAAAGCGATGCTTCGCTCACGGACATCACTTACCTGGGCATCGGCGGCACCACCGATCTTCTGCGCCTCACGCGTCATGAATCGATTCCCGAGGTGGTGAAGCTGCTGGAAGCCAATGGCATCCCCTTTAAATTTGTCGGCGGCGGCTCGAACCTGTTGGTGGCCGACAACGTGCTCCCATGGGTGGTGATGCAACTCGCGCAACCCGACCCGGACGTGGTCATCGAGGGAAACATCGCCTCCGTGGATGCGGCGGCTGACCTGGGCAAAACTGTGACTTTGTGCGCCAAGCACGATCTTGGCGGGATGGAAGGGCTCATCGGAGTTCCCGGCACGGTCGGGGGCGCCCTGCGCATGAATGCCGGGGCGTACGGAATCCAGATTGGGAATTATGTACGGGAGGTAAAAGTTTATCGCGGCGGGGCGCGCATCAGAGAAATCTTGAAGGGAGACCAAATTTCCTTCGAATACCGGCATACATCTTTTGCACCGGATGATATGATGCTCGCGGTGAAGCTGGAACTTCCCTCCAAACCATTCCGCGAAATTCTCCAAGGGATTCGTATCTGTAACGAAAAACGCCGCGCAAGCCAGCCGCTCGGCCAGAAAAGCGCCGGCTGCATTTTCAAGAATCCTCCCGGAGCGTCTGCAGGGCGCATGATCGATGAACTTGGACTCAAAGGCCTTTCCGTTGGCGATGCGCGGGTCAGCGATCGGCACGCAAATTTCTTCGTGAACGCCGGAAAAGCCAGCGCTAAAGATATGCTTGCGCTCATTGCTGACGTGCGCGAGCGGGTGCAGAAAGCCTACGGATTCGAACTGGAGAACGAGGTGGTGGTATGGAACGCGTAAAGACCATCTCCAGGAATAAATCGGGTCTCGCGGAAGCTGAATCTTACCGTCCGGAATTGCTCACCGATGAAGAGCCGCGTTACTTGCGGCGTCAAAAGCCGGTGGAAATTCGCAGAAAGAAATTTGCCGGGCGTGGCTGGTCCTTTTACCGCCAAGTAGCAATTTTAAGCGTGGCGGGAATTGCGAGCGTCACCGTGATTATCGAGGGCGTGCGATTTCTGCTGTATTCGCCGCAGTTTGCGCTCACGAAGCCCGATCAAATTGACCTCAGCGGTAACAAAATCGTTTCGCGTGAAGCGGTGCTCAAACAATTTCTGCGCGACCGCAATCGCAGCGTGCTGCAAATCCCGCTCGACAAGCGCCGCAGCGAACTCGAACAGTTGCCCTGGGTGGAGTCTGCCAGCGTGCAGCGCATTCTGCCGAATCGCATTCGCGTGGAACTTTACGAGCGCACCCCGATCGCATTCGCGCGCACCGGCAACGCGCTTTATTTGATCGATGCGCACGGCGTAATTCTTGATCGGCCGGAGGGCGAAGACTGGCATTTCCCCATCGTGAGTGGGGTCCCCGAAGAACTTCCGCGTGACCAACGCGAAAAGCGCATGCAGATGTATCAGGACTTTATGAAAGCCATCGAGCTGGTGCGCTCCGGCTCCTCCGATCAGGTCAGCGAAGTTGATCTCAGCAGCGCGCGAGATTTTCGCGCGGTCATGGTCGGCCTTGCGGGTCCCACTGATCCGCAGGCGGTGACGATTCATTTTGGCGGCGGAGATTTTGCCGCGAAATATCGCATGCTGGTCGAAAATTTCTCACAATGGCAGGCCAATGCAGGCCATGTGCGGTCCATCGATTTGCAGTATTCTCGGCAAGTGATCTTGAATCCCGACTCCAGCGCGGGGGTAGCGGTCGCGAAAGCCAGGTAGCGCGGGCAGGAGCATAGCGTTGAGCAAGAAAGACAAATACATCGTAGGGCTGGACATTGGCAGCACAAAAACCTGCGTGATGATCGCTGAAATGGACGAAGAGCAGGTAAATTTTCTCGCTCTGGGCGCCGCGGAATCCAAAGGCCTGCGCAAAGGCTTGATCGTGAATCTGGATTCGACGGTGAGTTCGATTCGCCGGGCCGTGGAAGAAGCCGAGAGTGTGGCGAACGTTCCGGTGGAGTCCGCGGTAATCGGCGTGGCTGGCAATCATGTGCGCGGGGTGAACAGCCGTGGCGGGATTACTTTGGGCACTCGTCAGCGCGATATCGAACGCGAAGATGTTCGCCGGGCTATCGACGCGGCTCGTAACATTTCGCTTCCTGATGACCGCGAAGTTCTTCACGTCTTGCCGCATGAATTTCGCGTCGACGCGCAGGATGGCATCCGTGATGCGATTGGCATGATTGGCCATCGCCTGGAAGCCAACGTTCACGTAGTCACTTCTTCGGTGGCCGCCACGCAGAATCTTGTTACTGCCGCGAATAAAGCTGGCATCTTGATCAGCGACACCGTGCTCGAACCGCTGGCTTCCGCGGAATCGTGTTTGACTCAGGATGAACGGGATCTGGGCTGCTGCCTGCTAGACATTGGCGGCGGCACTACCGAATTGATTGTTTACGGCGGCGGAGTGGTTCGCCACACCAGCGCTGTTCCCATCGGCGGCGACCACTTCACCAACGATCTGGCGGTGGGATTGCGCACACCGATTCCCGAGGCGGAAAAAATCAAGCGCCGCAACGGCTGCGCCACCTCCGACCTTTTGCGCCAAGACGGCGCCATTGAAATTGCCAGCGTTGGAGACCGCCCGCCGCGCACTATTTTCGCGCGCGCACTCACCGACATCATCGAGCCACGCGCGATGGAATTGCTGGCCATGATTCGCGACGACCTGCGCCGCGCCGGCCTGGAAACCCAAATTCCCGCGGGGTTTGTGCTATGTGGTGGCGGCGCGCGGCTCTACGGTTTCGATGAGCTCATCGAGCAATCGCTGCACTTGCCAGTGCGCATTGCGGAACCCAAGGGTTTGGCTGGACTGCCGGAGCAGGTAGCGCAGCCGGAATATGCAACCGTAATTGGTCTGGTGATGTACGGCGCGAAAGCGCGGCGCAACACGCCGCAACGCGCTGGAAATTTAGTATCTAAATTGAAAGCTATGTTTGCCGGAGCTTCGTGACCCTGCCCGAACGCTGCGCGGTAAATGTGGAGAATGTCGAGGGGAAAGCATGCCAATTAGGGAAGCGGGAATCCGGATGAGCTTTAGCGAGGAGCTGCAGCCGGCGAAAATAAAAGTGATCGGAGTGGGTGGCGGCGGGTGCAACGCCGTCAATCGCATGATCCGCGCCAAAGTGGAAGGCGTCGAATTCATTACCGCGAATACTGATCTGCAGGCGCTGAAGCTTTCGCAGGCTCCGGTGAAATTGCAGCTCGGCGCGAAATTAACTAAAGGCCTCGGCGCAGGAGCCAATCCCGAAGTCGGCCGCAAAGCCGCGCTGGAAGACACTGAGAAAATTATCGAAGCGCTGGAAGGCGCGGACATGATTTTCATTACCTCGGGTCTCGGCGGAGGTACCGGCAGCGGCGCCGCGCCAGTAGTAGCTTCGCTCGCGAGTGAGTTAGGCGCGTTGAGCGTGGCGGTGGTTACCAAGCCGTTTGCGTTTGAAGGCCGCCGCAGAATGCTGCAAGCCGAGCAGGCTTTAGAGGAACTGATTGGCGCGGTAGATACCGTCATCGTGATTCCCAACGAACGCTTGATGGAGACTGTCGAGCGCGGCACCAGCTTTTTCGATGCGTTTCGAATTGCTGACGACATTTTGCGCCAGGCGGTGCAGGGAATTTCCGACATTATTACCGTGCCCGGAATTATCAATCGCGATTTTGCCGACGTGAAAGCCATCATGTCCGGCCAGGGTTATGCGGTGATGGGCACCGCGGTGGCTACCGGAACGAACCGCGCGGTGGATGCCGCCAATCGCGCTATCGCCAGCCCGCTGCTGGAAGACAACTCCATTCAGGGCGCGCAGGGCATTCTGATTAATGTCAGCGGCAGCTCCAGCCTTACGCTGCATGAAGTTCACGAAGCTTCCAGCGTCATTCAAAAAGCCGCGCACGAGAACGCCAATATTATTTTTGGCGCGGTGCAGGATGACGCCATGAAAGACACCATCAAAATTACGGTTATCGCCGCGGGCTTCAAAGACGCTAACAAAAAGAACATCCATCAGAAGCCGTCCTTCCTGGCAAAAACATGGAAGACTGCGCCTGAAACGCAGGAAGTGAAAATCACGCAGCAGGTGCAGGAAGCAGCGCCGCCACCACCTCCGCCGGCACCGGTTGTGCATCACGCGCAGGTGCAGCAGCCCGCTCGTGAGGTGCACCAGGACATTGACGATCTGGACGTGCCGACATTTCTGCGCCGGCAAGCTGCGCAAAAGGCCTAAACGGATTACAAGTTCTTCAGCCAGTTTTTTAATTTCAGATAAGGGGCGCATGGTAATGCGCCCTTTCTTATGTTCCCAGGCGACTGAATTATTCAGGGCAGAGGACCGAGAGCCTCCGAGCCATCGTGCGCACTTCTTTTTCAAACTGTAGGTAGTCCGTTCGAGGGTGAGGGAACACACTGCTCAATCCGGAATGGAATTCCCGCGCCCCCGTGGCCGCGGCAATCTGCAAAATATTTCTCATATTGATGCCGGCTCCGGGAACAATGGTGACCTGGTCTGCCACCGTAATGAGCATCACGATATTGTCGATGCCTTCAAGAGCGCTGGCTGCTCCACCCGACGTAAGAATGCGGCAAGCGCCCGACCGCGAGACATCTTCGAGCGCTTGCGAAAAATCCACACAGGAATCGAAAGCGCGATGAAATGTCACCGGCAACCCTTTAGCGAGCTCAACCAGTTCGCGGGTGCGATCGACATCGACGGCGCGATTCGGTTTCAAAATACCAAAGACCAAGCCGTCGGCGCCTGAATCCTTGGCGTCGGCAATGCTTTTCTTCATCTGCGTAAACTCAGCCGGTAAATAAACAAAGTCGCCGGCGCGTGGGCGAATCATCACAAAAATAGGAATTTGGATTTGCTGCCGAATAGCGCGGAGTAACGTTACATCGGGCGTCACTCCGCCGACAGAGAGGTCGCCGCAAAGCTCAATGCGATCGGCACCGCCACGCTCAGCAGCCGCGGCAGCTTCAACAGACTCAACGGATATTTCTAGCAGAATTTTCTTCTTCACTGACCGTGAAGAACATCATACCGCGCGATCACAAATCCCAGAGCCGAGCCCACAAAAACATCAGAGGGAAAATGCGCGCCGGTGGTTATGCGCGAGAACGCGATGGCGCTGGCGGCAGCATAAGCGAGATAAGGAACCCAGCGATGCTCGCGATAGCGCCGCGCGAAAACCGTAGCTACCGAAAATGCCATCAAGGCGTGACCGGAAGGGAAGCTGGTGCCTTTGCCGAAGAATGATGCGTTGCTGTGGAAGAAGGTGTCGTTGTACGGGCCCGTCACTGGAAACTCGGTGGGACGAGCGCGCCGTGCGATGGCTTTCATGACCACCATGAGGATCGCGTCATCCGCGACCGCTTCGCCCGCAAAAAGCGCGGAGCCCTGGTCGTAAGAGTCGTGTCGCAGCAGGCTCAGGCTGTAAAAAACCGCAGGCACAACGGCGATGGCTGCGCCGGTTCCGGTGGTGCTGAACACGCGATTGAAACCGTGGAAATCCGTGGTTTGGCGGAAGTGCGGCATGGTTTGCGGATCGCTAGCTATAAAGACCGCCGTGCCCCCGGTTATAAATAAGGCCGGAAGCCAGTGGCGTCCCTGGCCGAGTTCCACCGGGAACAACCACATATCTTTTTGGTCGTGCAGAAAAGTCATCGGCAATTTGCGCAACGATACTTCGCGGTCTGCGCCGGGATTGTCTTTAGAGGGTGCCGGAAGTGGGAAGCTCGCCGGGGCTGCTGCGTTCGATGATGAAGACTCGGACGAGCAATCCAGGGCCGGATAATCCGGCAGCGCATAGTCAGGATTGATCCCGCTGCTTACATTTTCTGCGGTGAGATCGGAAACAGGAGCGTGTTGCCAAACAGACGCGGCTGCCGGTAGCGGTAAAAGACAAAGAATCGCCGCCAGGGAATAGCTTTTGAAACGGCCTGAATAGACCATCGAAAAACTCCTGTGTTCGGAATGCGCTGGACGCGAAGAATAACGCGGAGAGTGGAGGGGAACTCTACACAGATTACTTTAGCAGCTGAACTTAAAATGCGGGGTTAAGATTAACGATTTTTTAGGTTTAGTTGCGAACTTCTATATCCAACCCAGAGACGCAAAGGCGGTGATGGACGCGCAGCCCAGCGCCACACCGAGTACCACGCCGGCAAGCACGTCGCTGAGGAAATGCATGCCCAGCACGATACGCGAGAAACCAATGCTTATCGCTAAAAAGAAAAGCGTGCCTTCCAGTGCCGGATAAAAATAACTCAGCACCAGCGCGATGGAAAACGCCGTCATGGTATGCCCCGACGGAAAAGAAAATTTATCCGGTGGTAAAACTTTCGACCAACAGTGCGGCTCGAATTGGCATGGCCGCCTGCGATGGCTCAGATGTTTGAGCGCCTTGAAAATCAGTACGCCGATAAGGGCGGCGGAGCCCGCTGCTCCGATCGCCGCGAGGCGTTGCGGGCCGCCCCAGGCCAGCAACATGATCCCCACTCCGTACCATAGCCAACCGTCACCCAAGCGGGTCGAGAGAATCATCCAGATGCGAAACCATCGCGGCGCACGCCAGCGGTTCATCTGCCGCATGACCCGGTGGTCGCGGTTTTCGATGAAGCCCCACAGCATGCGCGTTACAGTCACGGCCTTACCTCATGCAGAAGTGCCTAACGAGGGCCCGAGAGACGATGCCAACGGAATGCCAAACGGAAAATGTTCCGGAATCAAATTATCCGCGCGTGGTGGGACATCCCACAAGCGTTGCGTGCGTTTTTCGGTATTGTCCAGAATAGCCGACCATTTCCGGCAGAAACGAATTTCGTTCAGCCAATGTCCGGCGGTAAAAAATGGCACGAGCACGGCCAGTGGCGAAATTGCCAGCGTCCAGGGCTTTTCGTGCAGCAGGGAATTGACAATGCTGAAGACGTCGGCCGTGAGCTTCACGTAGCCGCCGTGCACGCCGTGTATGCGGCCGCGTCCTTGCATCAGGCCCGCGAAAAATTCGTCCACGGTGCGCGCGCCGGGAACTTCCGTATGAGTCAGACCCACCCCCGCGATGGCGTGGGAGTCGCTGCCGGCGATGGCCACTTTTCCAAAACGTGCCGCGAGATTGGCGGCGTCCGAATTGGCTTTCGCGCACATCTGGCCGTTACGCGCTTCCAGCGCCGGAACATAAGAAGCGAACCAGTCGAAGTCGTATTCATCGCGGCGCCCGGTCAGTCCGGAGAAAACGTGGTTCACGCTGAAGAAAAGCTTCCGCTCGGTGAGATACATCACCAGCGAAATGAAGTCGTTGCGGCGGCGCTGAATTTCCACATGGTCGCGCTCGCGAATGTCGTAGACCCCGACATGCACCTCGGTGCCGGTGGGCATGCGCACGGTGACCTCTTCACTGAGGAAGAAGTCAGGATGCTTGCGTAGGATTTCCGCGGCGTCGATAGAGTCATGGTCTGTGATGGTCACGATAGCCATGCCCAGCTTTTTGAGGCGTTTATAGACCTCGGCGGCGTCGTTATAGGATTCGCGGCAAATGCGGTTCAGAACCGGCGTGCTGCACATGCCGGAAGCCACAGAGTGCACGTGAAGGTCGCATCGCATACGAGTATGATTTCCCATCGATATGAACAGGCTGTGAAGAGGCTGCGAATTATGTATGAATGTTGCTGCATAACTAATTGAACACAAAAGGTTTATGTTTTTATCCACATGGCATGGTGCGCGCTCCCCCGGAATGCCAAAAAGTCCGTGCAACAATGTGCACATGAACCTGGCGAACTTCGCTAGATGACCGCCAAGCCCCGGAAAATTCACATCATGTTTCACGATGCCGGTGGCGGGCATCGCAACGCCGCATTTTCCCTGAAGTCCATCATCGAGGAACAAAATCGTCCGTGGCAAGTGGACTTGGTGCAATTCCAGGAGCTGACCGATCGCCTGGACGTTCTGCGACGCGTAACCGGGATTCGCATCCAGGAGCAGTACAACACTTTGCTGCGTAATGGCTGGACTCTGGGCGCCACCAGCTTGCTGCGCGTGTTGCAAATGATCATCCGGATCCTGCACCGGCCGGCGGTGCGGCTGCTTACAAAATATTTTCGCGAGCATCCAGCGGATTTACTGGTGTCGGTGATTCCGCACTTCAACCGCCAACTGCATGAGAGCTGGAACGCCGCATACCCGGGCAAACCTTTCGCTACCCTGATTACCGACTTGGCGGATTTCCCGCCACGCTTCTGGATCGAACCGGTCCCCGACCAATACATTATTGCCGGAACGGAAAAGGCGGCGGAACAGGCCCGCGCAATCGGCCACGATGAGCGGCACATTTTCAAAACTTCTGGAATGATCGTGCGCCCGGAGTTTTACGCCCACGAAGCTGTCGACGCGCGTGAATTGAGAAAGCAGATGGGCCTGCGCGAGGATTTGCCGACCGCCATCGTCCTTTTTGGAGGGTATGGCTCGGGGGTCATGTATCAAATTGCGCGGCGGCTGGATCGTGCAAACGTTCCAGTGCAACTTGTTTTAATTTGCGGCCGCAATGAAAAGCTGGCGGCAAGATTTCGCGCTGAATCCTGGAAATTCCCGATCCATGTCGTGGGCTTCACTAAGGAAGTGCACCGCTTGATGTGCGCGGCGGATTTTATGATCGGCAAGCCAGGTCCCGGGAGCATCGCGGAAGCCATGGTGCGGCATTTGCCGCTGTTGATCGAATGCAATGCCTGGACGTTGCCGCAGGAACGTTATAACGCGGAGTGGGTGAAAGAAAAAGAAGTGGGCATCGTGCTGGAAAATTTTCGCAGCGTGGCCGAGGGGGTGAGAAAAATTGTCGAGCCCGCAACTCTGGCGCGCCTAAAAAAAAATGTGAGGGCGCTCGATAACCGGGCGCTGTTTGAAATTCCCGAAATACTGGCGGGGCTGATGCTGGAGCCGGAGCAGCAGAAAGATCAACAGTCAGTTCTCGCGCAACAAATCTAATTCCTCAAGTCATCCCTAATTTATTGAGGTTGCCACTAATCAATAGAGTTGCGCGTGTTCCGCGTGATCGGGATGCCGAAGGTGCGGGCCGGCATGTGATTTATCTGGTGGAGGCTGGAAGTGCGGTTTTATGCAAGACGTGGAGAGCCAGCGGGAGGCAGCGTGTTTTTTGGCGTCGCACAACTTGACGCAGCCGCCCCGTGTAGAAGCTTCATGGCATGGGCAGTAACATGCCGGGGCGGGAATGCTTTGCAGGCGCGTGGGCACGTCCCCATACAGTGCGACGACCGGCAACAGCGTCAAGACCAGCACCGCAGGCAGGCGAACATAGAAGGAGCGGTGGGTAATGACGGACAGGAACAACGTGTTCATGCTTCATGTTGGCGGGGTAGTGAAAAAAAACCCATAGCCCCTTACGTCGCACAAAATCATTACTAAGGTTCTAGAACTGGGTCTAGACAGGCAGACCAAAAGCGAAGGAGAAGACGGAGAACTACTGGAGCGATTCCCGATTCAGTTTTGTGGCGTTCCGATATGGGCTGCGACCTCGCTTTTGGAACCGTGGCTAATCCGGGATGGTTATGCAATGCACACATAAGAATAGCCTTAACTTTGCAGACTGAGGTTCACGGATGGCCGCCCTATTGCATTAGAGGGAGTGTAGGCGCGTTTTACATGACGAAATGTAAAAGGCGGCGAGTGAGGGGGAAGGGGCTTGCTCGCCATTTTTTGCAGTTCGTTCCCACCTGCCTCTGAGAGGGAAGCTAGGATGGATGACCCCACGCGTCGGTGTGAAAACGACACTGACAATGGAACGCGCCTTCTCGGGGCTCCCGGTCCCAAGCGGGAGCCCCACTTTTTGGGGGCTTGATTAACCCACCGATTACTCAGTCCAAGTCCACGTTTACGAGAAACCAAAATGATAGTTGGCACGCGAAATCACCGTGACTCGAAGCGCGCGTAACGATTGAATGAACTAGTAAGCACTGATAACATCAACCCTCCTTCAAGGCGTCCGACAGGACGTCCCTCCATGTCCGATTCTTCGTTCTTGACGAGTTACAAACAAATCCTCGGTGTGCCACTGTTAGTCTTATTGCTGGCATGCTCCAGCGCCATTTGCGCCGGCCCCATGGAGCAAGATGGCGTCGTAACGATGGCGCTACGGGTGGCTAACTACGATGACGGCCCGGTGCAAATTTTGGGGCTGAAGCATGCCGAGGACGCGGGTACCGGGCCCTACGTCCTTCTGCGAAATAATTCATCTGTAAAAACTTCGCGCATCTGGGTTCAGGCACAATTCGTAGACTCAAGCGACCCTCAGAAGGTACGAAGTCGTACACATTCAAATGCGCCAAACGAAACCTGGCCTGCCGAGCGCATGATTGACCCTGGCGCCGACGTGTGGGCGCATGAAACAGTGCTTCGAGGTGTCACCCTTGCGATTTTCGCCAGGGAACTTCATGCCCGTTGTCTTTCTGTGAGAATCTCGGTCGGACGTGTGGACCTCGTGAACGGAACATATTGGGAGGCGGGGGCTAACGGGGCCGAAAAATCGTGGACATACGCAGACGATCCATCACGCAACCAGGACCCTTGCAAGAATTCCGCATCCTCTAAGAGTGAAGAGCACGAGTTCGCGGGTGTTAAGTTGTGGCGGGATATGCCTCAGCGAGAAAAGTTCATCAATTGGCTGGACAACAACTCTTATTCGATTTCGTGCCCAGTGATGATTGACGGCGGAAAATATTTCCCCGCATGTCCTTTCTAGGCTGCCACATCGGCGAGCCTTTCTCGGGAACCCGGAACGCGGGGGAGATGGTACGTTTTCTGTTATGGCTACCATCTCGTAGTCTGACCTGATAGCTATGCTTGGCACCCTTGTTATTCGCTCGCGAGAAGTTGAGGGAGACTCGAGATCAGCAAGTTTCGCGAAGCTATGAGAGCCGGGCAGTTAGCATACCGTGGTCCAGGCAATAGGAGCCAAGTGCCGTTCTACTGCACGTTGGTTGCAGTCCTCACAGTTGGGCTGATCAAGTTAGGTTACGCCTACGCTGGCCACAGCGTAATCAGCGCGATTGCATCCGTAATTATCTGGTGGGTTATTGCTCCGATATTCTCGTGGTTTTGGTTTCGTTGGAGACAAAGCCCGTAAGAAATTAGAGAAACGCAATGACCTGACTAGCTATACGTCGAATGATGGCGTGAAAAACGCCGGCACAGCCAGGATGTATTTTCTTTTGCGGGTGGGGGCAGATTAGTGTAACGGTGAGAGAAACTCCGGTGGCAGCGGAGTTTGCGTTGATTCGTCGGCCCAGTAAATGGTCATAATCCACCAACGAGTGCCATCGAAGAATAACTGGAAGCTGTTAATCCCGCGCGCGAAGGGCCCCGGATCTTTGGGGTCGTGACGCGATTCGTAGGTGCTGAAAGCCTGCATAAGGCTGCCCCAGCGCTCGGCGCGTCGCGCAATTTCGCGTTCATAGAAACCGTTCTTCCTGAAGTAATTTCCCGCGCGTTCGACAAAGTCTTCGGGAGTCAGGACGGCGGCGTGAAGTCCACCTTCCTTTTTTGTTTCTGTTCTTATTAGGCGTGCGCCGGGATAAAACAATGAGCGAAAGCGGTCCCAGTCCCGGTCTTGCCCCGCTGGGCCGGAGATCGCGTCGTAAGTTGCCGCCAGGATGGCGTCTGGAGAAGCAACATCCGCGGGTTTGGCATCGTGCGTCTGTATTGCTGCGGATGGTTGCGAGGGGGTACCCGGCTTCGGCTGATCTTGGGCGAGGAGCGGGGCGAAATTCATGCTTACCAACAGCAGCGTCCAGAATGTCAGTATCGTTCGATACATTCAGTCCTCCTGGTGGAGCGGTAAAGGGTTTTCAGGCGGGAATTATTTCGGCGCCGGACTGCGGCACGATGCGTTTGACCGCGATATTCGCTCCAGCCAGCGCGTGCACCACCTGACTTTGACGCAGGCGGGAAGCGTCGTACTCGAAGGTGATCAGGTGGTGCGTTTCGTCATGGCGGAAACGGCGCAGCCCGTAGGTATTAGCAAATTCGGCCAGGTCGGCTAATTGCTTGGCGGTCAACGGGGATTGCAGCTCAAAGGTAATCTCGACGAGTGTCATAGGGGGAAATTATACCAGCGAGTGCAAATTCGGTTGAGGCATCGAGACCTGTAATTGCATGAAGACAGAAAATTCACTTTAAGACCCAGGTTCATACCTCAACTGCGAACCTGGGCCACCCTCCGGGCGTTTTAATTCTGGGAGATGCGAGCGCGGGTGGTGCTAACGCCATCGAGGCGGGATTCATCTAACATAGTGATATGACCGATGCTGCGGATTCTTCAAATATAAAAAATGTGGGATTACCTATTTTGAGCGCTGGGGCGCGCGAGAAGGATCCCGTGTGTGGCATGACCGTGGAGCCGAGTAAGGCCGCCGCGAAACAAGAGTACCGAGGAACGACGTATTACTTTTGTTCCAGAGGTTGCGCGGCGCGATTCGCGAAGGAGCCTGAGAAGTTTTTGGCGGCGCCGGGCAGTTCCGGGATGGAGACTGCACACAGCGGCGATAGCGCGCACGGTGTTGCTACGGTTCGTGGCGGCCATGGTGCTGAAGCTGTCCACACTGGGAAGGCAGCGACTTCCGTACAGGCTGGTTCCGAAACTACCGATACTGTTGCCGCGAAATCCGCGTATTACACCTGCCCGATGCATCCCCAGATTCTGCAAATCGGCCCTGGCTCTTGTCCGATTTGCGGCATGGCGCTCGAGCCAGTAGAAGTCTCGCTGGAGGCTGAGACTGATCCCGAATACGAGAGCATGTCTCGCCGGTTGTGGGTCAGCGCGTCTCTTTCCGTCCCGCTACTGGTAATTGCCATGTGGGGGGATTTGTACACGCTGCCATTCTCGGCTGAAACGCGCAACTGGATTGAAATGGCGCTGGCAACGCCGGTGGTGCTGTGGAGCGGCTGGCCATTTTTTGAGCGGTTCTGGTTGTCGCTGCTGAATCGCAGCCCGAATATGTTCACGCTGATCGGGTTGGGCACTGGCGCGGCGTATCTGGATAGCTTGGCGGCCACCATTTTCCCGCAGATTTTTCCTGAGTCGTTTCGCGAAGCCGGCGGCGCGCCTCCAGTTTATTTTGAAGCAGCAGCGATAATCACCACGCTGGTGCTGCTTGGGCAAGTGCTGGAATTGCGTGCGCGGCAAAAAACCAGCGGCGCAATTCGCGCGCTGCTGCATCTGGCTCCGCAACACGCCCATTTACTTGCGGCCGATGGCAGCGAACGCGACGTCATGTTGAATGAAGTGCAACCTGGCGACCGGTTGAGAGTGCGTCCGGGAGAACGGGTTCCGACCGATGGTGTCGTGCTCGAAGGGCAAAGCGCCATTGATGAAAGCATGCTAACCGGGGAGCCCATGCCGGTAGAGAAGTCTGCCGGTGACCCGGTAACCGGCGGAACGCTGAACGCTAGCGGCAGCTTCGTGATGGAAGCGCAGCGCGTCGGCCGCGAAACGATGTTGGCTCAGATTGTGAAGATGGTGAGCGAAGCGCAACGCAGCCGCGCTCCCATGCAGCGGCTGGCAGATAAGGTTGCAGCTTATTTCGTGCCCGCGGTGGTGGCCGCGGCGATGCTGGCATTTGTGGGGTGGGTGATGTTCGGCCCCCAGCCGCGCTTCGCAAACGCGCTGGTCAGCGCCATTGCTGTCGTGATTATTGCGTGTCCTTGCGCGCTGGGATTGGCTACGCCGATGTCCATTATGGTGGCCGTTGGGCGCGGGGCACACGCGGGTGTGTTGATACGAAGCGCGGAAGCGCTGGAGACGCTGGCGAAGGTCGATACGCTGGTGCTCGACAAGACTGGCACCCTGACGGAAGGGAAGCCGCAAGTCAGCGCGGTGGAGCTTGCGTTAGGTAGCCCCTACACCAAGGATGGGCTGCTGTCGCTGGCGGCCAGCATGGAGCGTTCCAGCGAGCATCCACTGGCCCGCGCCATTGTGCAGGCTGCGGCTGAGAAAAAGTTGCCGCTGGCGGACGCTGTCAATTTCTTGGCAACGCCGGGCGGAGGCATCGAAGGAGAAGCCCTGAATAAGCGCGTGGTCGTTGGAACTGAAAGATTTTTGCGCGCGCGCGGCGTGGAGTTTTCGGTCGTGGCATTTTCCAAAATACAAATAGATCACTCGGCGATCGCTGTGTACATCGGGATCAATGGCCGGACGGAAGGTGTATTTTTACTGACCGATCAAATTAAAGCCACTGCCGCAGACGCTCTGAACGAATTGCGGGCCGAAGGGTTGCGCATTGTGATGTTGACCGGCGACCGGCGAGAGACGGCCATGAGTGTAGCGGCGAAATTGGGAATTACGCAGGTGGAATCCGGAATCCAACCGCAACAAAAAGGCGAAATCGTAAAGCGTTTGCGCGAAGAGGGTCACATCGTGGCCATGGCCGGTGACGGCATCAATGATGCGCCCGCGCTGGCCGCCGCTCACGTGGGGATCGCCATGGGCACGGGCACAGACGTCGCTATGAATAGCGCGGGAATTACTCTAATAAAGGGCGATCTACGAGGCATCGTACGCGCGCTACGGTTAAGCCGCGCGACTATAGGGAACATCAAGCAGAACCTGGCGTTTGCTTTTTTCTACAACGCATTGGGAGTGCCTATCGCTGCCGGAGTTTTTTACCCAGCCTTCCATTGGCTATTAAGCCCCATGCTGGCGAGCGCAGCAATGAGCTTCAGCTCCGTTTCAGTCATCGCCAACGCGCTGCGGCTGCGGAAGGCTTTGCTGTAACCGCAGCGGTCTTGTAATGTCTGGCAATCACGCCTCTTTTCAAATCTGCAAACGGTTCAGTGTTCGATTTCGCGACCGACTATCCCATTATCGGCCCTCACTTAGACGACGCGAAGTTTAACGTTCGACGCAAGCCGCGTATAACAGAGGACTTAGGGTCGGTCCGGGCAGGGAAGATGGCTTGCATTCCTTCCAACAGACTGTGGCATGTCCGAGGGGAGCCCTACCCAATGCGAAATTTCTGGCAAGACATGCGGTTTGCGCTGCGAACACTGCGCAATGCTCCGGGATTTACGATTATCGCCGTGGTGGCCCTGGGCCTCGGAATGGCCGTCAATACCACTATCTTTAGCGTAATCAATGGCATGCTGCTCCGGCCATTGCCTGTGCCACATGCGGAACAACTCACGGTTCTGGCAATGAAACAGCCAGGCATGTCCGAATTTCAGACTTTTTCCTACCCCGACTATCAATACATCAGCCGGCAAACAAATGCCTTTAGCGACTTGCTTGCGTATCACGTCACGCTTGCAGCTCTATCGGCCGACCGCAAAGCAGATCAGGCTGTTTTGACGCGCGTTTCCGGGAATTATTTTTCGGCGCTGGGCATTCATGCCGCGGCGGGACGCTTGATTGTGCCCAGCGAAGGGCAAACGCCAGGTGCGGATCCGGTCCTGGTGCTCGGGTATTCTTACTGGAAGAAACGATTCGCTGGTGATAGCCAGGTAATCGGAAAGCATGTAGAGATAAACGGTCACCCGGTCACCGTGGTGGGTATAGCTCCGAAGGGTTTTCATGGGATATACGCCATCCTGGATTCGGATGGCTACGTTCCGCTGAGTGCCTCGATTGGGTCAAAGGGAATGGAGGAAGATTCCGTTGAACAGCTTTGGAGGCAGCGAGGCAACCGCAGCTTGTGGTTAGTGGGACGACTGAAGAGCGGCGTCAGTCTGAAACAGGCGCAAGCATCTTTAATGGTCGCCGCGCAACAGCTCGCCGAGCGGTATCCAGCCACCGACAAGGGCATGACCATAGCGGCATTTCCAGAGAAGTTGGCGCGGCCCGAACCCGATCCGGACAATACCCTGCCAACGATCGCAGCAGCGTTCACCATTCTTGCTGCTCTGGTGTTGCTGGTAGCGTGTTTCAATATTGCCAATGTGCTGCTGGTGCGCGCTACGGTGCGCCAGCGCGAAATGGGAATCCGCGCTGCGCTGGGTGCGGGTCGCTGGAGACTGGTACGCCAACATTTGACGGAGAGCTTGCTACTCGCATTGTTGGGCGGTGGCGTGGGATTACTGCTGGCCAACTGGGCGGACGGATTTTTGAGTTCGTTACCTCTAGGAACGACTCTGCCCATCATGTTCAATTTTGAACCGGACCTGCGCGTTTATGTCTATGCGCTTGCCGCCGTGCTGGTCACTGCCGTGTTGGTGGGACTGATTCCCGCGTTACGAGTGGCGCGCTATGACGTGAATTCCGTGCTGCGTGAGGGAGGTCGCTCCGTCTCGGAGGGCCGGCGGCGACATATTGTCAGGAATACGTTGGTGGTGGCGCAACTGGCTGGTTCTTTATTACTGATGGTTGTGGCGGGACTTTTCGTACGCAGCCTGGATAAAGCTCAGCAATTGTATTTAGGCTTCAATCCGGATCACGTTCTTAATTTCTCGCTGGACGTTCAGCAAGTGGGCTTCGACAAAACGCGTGGCCAAGAATTCTACCGGCAAGTTGACGAGCGTATTCGCGCAATTCCTGGCGTGGTCTCCGTGGCGCAGGCATTTATAGTCCCGATGGGGGTGGTCAGCGCGGATGACCCGGTGAACGTGGAAGGCCGCGCGGTCGAGCCCGGTGAGCACGTTCCCACGGTCATGTATAACGACGTGACTTCTGGTTATTTCGATACCTTGCGAATTCCCGTATTACATGGACGCACCTTCACAGAGGCTGATAACGAAAAAGCTCCGGCCGTGGGGATCATAAATCAAACGATGGCGAGACAGTTCTGGTCCAGTGAAACTCCGCTAGGAAAACGCTTCAGTATTAAAGGCTCTGCGGGACCGTTTATCGAAGTGGTGGGTGTAGTTCAGGACGGTAAGTATAAGAATGTCGTTGAGACGCCAACGCCCTTTTTCTATTTGCCGCTGAGCCAGGTTTACGTCGATTTTCGCACCGTCCACGTGCGAACGTCGCTGCCGCCGGAAAAACTGCAACGCGATATTGAATCCAACCTCCACGCGCTGGCTCCGGACATCCCTGTGCGGGAAATGCAAACGATGACCCAGGCGCTGCAGGGCCTCAACGGATTTTTCCTTTTCCGGTTCGGCGCGCAATTGACGACCACGATGGGCCTGCTCGGACTAATTTTGGCGGTGGTGGGAGTTTACAGCGTGGTGTCGTACGCCGCCGTGCAACGAACCCATGAAATCGGAATTCGTATGGCGTTGGGAGCTGCGCCGCGAGATATCCTGCGGATGGTATTGCGACAAAGTGTGGTGATCGTTGGGGTCGGCTTGGCAGTCGGCTTGGCGGCTGCGTTTGCCGGAACCCGCGTCATTGCCAGCTTCATTGTGGGAGTGCGACCCACGGATGCGTTCACCTTCGTGACGGTCGTGGCCCTGTTGGCGGTGGTTGCTTTGGTGGCCTGCTGGATACCGGCGCGGCGTGCCACGCGAGTCAGTCCGCTGGTCGCGCTGCGCTACGAATAAGGATTCTGCTGCATCATCATCACACCCGCGATTGTTTGGGCTACCGCGCCGCCCGTTAACCAGCAACTCCTTTCTTCTGAGGCTTGCAGTCGCCTGTCCAAACCCTTAGGAAATCGTCTAACCCGCTAAGAACTGGAACTTTTTGGGATGTAGCACGTATTGATGTACAGGTTGCGAGTGCCGAGCTTCGTGCGAGGGGTTTTATGTCCATGAACGGGAATAGCTTAACCAACGGAAAAAATGGGAAGAAACGCCGCCGCAGGATTATCTGGATGGTAGCGATTCTGGTAGTGCTGTGTGCCGGGGGATATGGCGTGATGGCGGCGCTGCGGCCGAGCCACGAGATCGATCCTTCCAAGCTCGCGACGGTGGAACGTGGCGACCTTGCGCGAGTGGTGGTGGCTACTGGAAAAATTCAGCCGTTGTCGAAAGCGGAGATTAAATCTAAAGCCAGTGGCATCGTGAAAAAGATTTATGTCGACTATGGCGACCGCGTGAAGACCGGGCAAATTTTGGCGGAATTGGACAAAGTTCAACTCGAAGCGGCGCAACGTGCGGCCAAAGCAAATTTGCAGGCGGCGGAGGCGGCGCGCAATTCGTCAATGGCGGCGTTGGAGCGCAATAAAGTGGATGCCGAGGGCCCGGATGTGCCGTTCCTGAAACTGACCCAGGAGCGCGCGGAACACGAGTTCAGCGAAGGTGTAGTGTCGAAGTCAGTGGTCGAGGATTCAGAGAAAAATTATCGCATGGCGTTGAACAAGCAAGCCAGCGCGCAGGCGGCCCTGGCAGTCGCGCATGCGGACATCGCCAAGGCCGAGGCGCAAGTGGCGCAGTCACGCGCGGCGCTGGATAACGCCGAAGAAGACCTGCGCAACTCCACGATAGTGAGCCCGATTGATGGCTTGGTTCTTTCGCGGGACGTGAACGTTGGCGACGCCGTCAGCTCCATTTTAATTTTGGGTTCGCAGGCCACGCCCATCATGACCTTGGGCGATGTAAGCGAAGTGTACGTGCAGGGAAAAGTGGATGAAGCGGATATCGGCAAAGTTTATTTGAACCAGCCCGCGCGCATCGTCGTTGAATCCTTCAAAGATAAGAAATTTAACGGCAAGGTCACCAAGATTTCGCCTTTGGGCAAAGAGAAAGACAACGTCACAACTTTCGAGGTGCGCGTCTCCATTCAGAATTCCACGCTGGAACTCAAAGCCAACATGAGCGCCAACGCGGAAATCATGTTGGAAGAAAAGAAGAACGTGCTGATGGTTCCGGAGGCCGCGCTGATTTATGACAAAGAGCGCAAAGCGCAGGCGGAAATTCCCGACGCCAAAGGCGAAAACGGAAAGAAAAAAGTAAACGTGAAACTGGGGATTTCGAACGGAGTGAAGACCGAAATTCTTGAAGGATTAAATGAGAAGCAGCAAGTGATTCTGCAGTAGCCATCAATAAAGGCGGCCCGCTTTGTCATTCCAGGATTTGCTGAAGGATACGCTCAGCACGCTGTGGGCGCACAAACGCAGAACGATGCTGACCATGTTTGGCATCGCATGGGGAATTATCTCCATCACCGTGATGGTGGCCGCTGGTGAAGGTCTCGGCAAAGGAATCCAGGCAAATCAGGAGACAT
This sequence comes from Verrucomicrobiia bacterium, assembly GCA_035482155.1. GTDB lineage: Bacteria > Acidobacteriota > Terriglobia > Acidiferrales > UBA7541 > Acidiferrum. The sequence goes on from DATHRB010000044.1 coordinate 31,897, forward strand.
TCGGAAAAGACGTGATGATCGTCTTTGCCGGGCGCACCAGTATGCAAGCCGGAGGCACGCGCTCCGGCCGGGCGCTGCATTGGGGCGAACAGGATTACGTGCAGGTGGCTGCGGAATCGCCCGCATGCAAATACGTGATGCCGGAGCTGGGCAACAGTGTGCAGGTGCACAGCCTTTATAACAGCGGAAGCATTAATACCGTTGGATCGCTGCCGGAATTTACCGAGATTCGCAGCATCGCGGTGGCGCAAGGGCGTTTTTACAATCACGAAGACAATTCCGAAGCGCGCAATGTAGCCTTTTTGGGTAGCGACACAAAAAAACAACTTTTTTCTGATCACGAAGCGGTGGGCCAGCAGGTGTGGATGAACGAGATTCCCTACTCCGTGATCGGGATAATGAAATCCAAAGACCAAAACTCCAGCTACGATGGAATGGACACCCGCAAAATTTTTATTCCCTACAACACCATGCGTCGCGATTTTCCTACGAAAGCGCCCGGGGTAGAGCACACCATTGACCGCCTGCTGGTGGCGCCAAAATCTCTACTGACCCATCCGGATTGTTTACGGCAAATTCGGCGTTCGTTAGGACGTTTGCACAATTTCGATTCCCGCGATAAGGAAGCCGCGGGAATCTGGGACACGGTAAAAAATGCGGAAGCCAACCGCATGATTATCGTGGGAATGGAATTGTTCATGGGCGCGGTGGGAATTGCCACGCTATTTCTCGGCGGGCTCGGCGTGATGAACGTGATGCTCGTATCGGTGCGGGAACGAACGCGCGAAATTGGCGTACGCATGGCGTTGGGCGCCACTCGCAGATCGATACTGCGGCAGTTTTTCATGGAAACCGTGATCGTAGTAGCGCTGAGCGGCGGGACGGGCCTTCTAGTGTCATACGGATTTTGTGCGTTGGTAAACCTCTTGCCCATGCCGCCGTTTTTCGCCGGATTGCTGGCCAGTTGGAAATTGGGAGCGCTATCGGTGAGCTTGTTGGGCCTGATTTCCGTTTTGTCGGCGCTTTACCCCGCGAATCGCGCAGCATCCGTCGATCCCATCGAAGCGCTGCGGTTTGAGGCGGGCGGCTAATATGTTCCTCGAAATATTTCGCGAAGCATGGGCCGCATTGGGACGCAATCCAGTGCGGAGCCTCCTGACCATGACCGGAATTTCCTGGGGCATCGTGGCGGTAACGCTGCTGTTGAGTTATGGCTCGGGATTTCGCAACGTGTTGATGTACACGTTCGAAGTATTCGGCAAGGGCGCGGTGGTTTGCTGGCCGGGCACCACCAGCGAGCAGGCTGGCGGCGAGCGTGCCGGGAAAGCGGTGCGCTTCGAACAGGAAGACGCCGATTGGGTGAAAGCGCAATCGCCGCTGGTAAAGCGCGTGACGCTGGAGAGCGTGAAATTCAAGGGTATTTCGCACGAGGAGCGATTGTCGGATACTGCGATTCGCGGCGTTTATCCCGAATATGGCGAGATGCGCAACGAAGTGCCGCTCGAAGGCCGATGGATTTCGCAGGAAGATATTGCGGAGCGCAGGCGCGTGGCGTTCCTCGGCGCGCTTCTACGGAAAAAACTCTTCAGCGGCACGCCGGCAATTGGCGAAGCCGTGCGCATCAACGGTGTGAAATTTACCGTCATCGGCACGATGGACACAAAATTTTCCGATAGCAATTATTTTACGAGTGATGATGAATCCGCCTTCATTCCCTACACCGCAGCGTCGGACTTGTGGGACGCACGTTATGCCAGCGTGATGTTATTTGAGCCTGTGGCGCCAAATTTTGAAGCTGATGCCATGCAGCAGGTCCGTGCAGCAGTGGCCAGCCGCCAACATTTTTCCGCGGGCGACAAGCGCGCTATTCAAATGTTCGGCCGCATGGAATTCAAGCCCATTTATGATGGAATCACCATTGGGATTCAGGCGCTACTGTTTTTTGTGGGCGCATTGACACTGGGCATCGGCGGCATCGGGGTGATGAACATTATGCTCGTGTCGGTGGAGGAGCGCGTCAAAGAGATTGGTTTGCGGCGCGCGCTGGGAGCAAAAAAATCGCATATTCGCAGCCAATTCCTGTTGGAAGCGCTGGTGATGACCTTGGCGGCGGGCGTGGTTGGCATGCTGCTTTCGGGCGTCATTACCGCCGCGATCGGCACTCTGCCGTTTCTAGGGCCTGCTTACGAAGACGATTCTGGCAAGGTCGATATTCACCTGACGCTATCGGTGGTCACCATGATGTTGTCGACCGGAATTCTGATTGTGGTGGGAGTGATCAGCGGGTGGTTGCCTGCGATGCAGGCTGCGAAACTGGATCCCGTGGAAGCGTTGCGCTACGAATAAATTATCGCCGCTAAAAAGTTAGCCGCTAAGTCTGACCCAGGATAGCGTCGAAGTAGCGTAGCATTTCGGCGCTGTCCCATTGCTGTTCGCCAATGAATTTGCGGGCGATTTTGCCGTGGCGGTCGATGATATAGGTTTCGGGATATATCGATGTGCCGTAGTCGGCCGCGGATTTCTTGGTGGCGTCGCGATAAGTAGGAAAAATCACCGATTGATCCTTCAGGAACTTCTCATACGCGGCGACATCTTCGTCGACACTTACGCCCAAGACCATTCCACCGCGTGAATCGATATATTTTTCCAGCCGGTTGAGCGCGGGTGTTTCTGCAACACAGGGCGGGCACCACGTGGCCCAAAAGTTGAGCACCACGACTTTGCCCTTCAAATCGGAGAGATGTTCGGACTTGCTTGCCAGCGTAAGCGGAAAATCCAGAGCCGGCTTTCCCGCAATCGACGCTTCGCCCTGGCGATAGCTGGGCATGGCGAATAACACCAAAATGCCCGCGGCAATGGCCACCGCAGTCCAGGCCGCGATTCTTCGCACCAGAGGCATGACCGTTATAATAGCCTATCTTCAGATTGTATGTGACTGTGTCGGGCCGCCCGCGAATGCCCACTGAACACAACATGCCGCTCAATTCGTCAGCGCCAGCCAGCACCGAGAGCGTAATCGCGCCCTCTGTCGCGTCGCCGCGCGCCCCCGGCGGAATTACCGCGATCGTGCCGGCGAGGGATGAAGAGGCGGTCATTGCCGCCTGTGTCGAATCGCTGGCAAAACAAAGTGAAATTACTGAGATTGTGGTAGTGAATGATCAGTCGTCGGATAAGACCGCTGCTATCGTCCGCGACCTGGCCACACGAATCACCAAGTTGCGATTGCTGGAGGCGCGGGAACCGCCCCCCGGTTGGGTCGGCAAGAATAATGCCGTAACCATTGGCGCACGCAACGCTGCAAGCGAGTGGCTATTGTTTACGGACGCGGACGTGGAACTCCGAGACGGCGCCACGGCTCGCGCGTTACAAATCGCACAGGAAACACAGGCCGCGTTAGTTTCCTTCTCGCCGGAACAGATCACCAAAAAATGGTACGAAAGGGCGCTAATACCGTTTGTATATTGTAGACTCGCGCGGCGATTTTCCTATCTCGCTGTAAATGATCCGAAATCGGCGGCGGCTGCAGCCAACGGGCAGTTCTTGCTGATAAGGCGGGACGTTTACGAAGCTGTGGGCGGCCACGCGCGATTTGCGTTAGAGGTTTTGGAAGATGTGACGCTGGCCGCGGCGGTAAAAGCTGCCGGTCACCGCTTATGGTTCGGCCCGGGGAAGGGAATAGTCCGCGCGCGAATGTACCGCACCTTCCGCGCGATGTGGGAGGGTTGGACGAAAAATCTCTATCGCTTGATGGGAGGAACGCCTTGGAAGGCGTTTCGCGAAGGCGAATCGGCATTTCCCTGGATACCACTAGTGGTAATTTTGCTGGGAATCAAATTTCCGATCGCGATGTTCGCAGGAGTGTTGCTGTTGGTGTTGCGCCAGATGAACTACGGGACAGAGCTGGTTCGTAACCAATATCCTTTTGCGTTCATCATCTACTATATACCCGCGGCCTTTTTGTATGCAGGCGTGCTGGCGTCGTCCTACCGCAGTAATGCGCGGGGCAAGGTACAGTGGAAGGGTCGCGAATACAGTACGGAGTCCCGCGAGGCACAAAAAGTAACAAAATAAAGACAAATCATGGTCCTGATTACACGCAGAATCGAGTTTTCAGCTTCGCATGTCTACAATAATCCGAAGCTTTCTCCGGAAGAGAATCGGCGCATTTTTGGGAAATGCAATAATCCGCACGGCCATGGACATAACTACACGCTGGAAGTTACCGTGGCTGGCGAACCGGATCCAGTGACCGGGATGGTGCTGGACTTGAAAGGGTTGAAAGAAATTCTTGAACGCGAAGTGATGCAACGCATGGATCACCGGCATCTGAATCACGAGGTTCCTGAGTTAGCCGGGCAGATCCCCACTTGCGAAAATATCGCGCGGGTAATCTGGAATTTGCTGGAGCCAAAAATAAAACAGGGCTCGTTGCACCATGTGCGATTGTACGAGTCGCCGGATTTGTTCGCGGACTGCTTTCGCAATGGAGCCCCGGGAAACCGAGGAAATATTTGATGGGCGCGAGCGCTAATTGGCCGGAGCTGAAGATTGAACTGGGGCGGCGCTACCATTTTTCCGCGTCCCATCGGCTGCACACCGCGCATCTAAGCGAAGAGGAGAATAGCCGGGTCTTTGGCAAGTGCAATAACCCGTTTGGCCACGGGCATAATTACGTGCTGGAAGTGAGCGTTTCCGGTAAGGTCGATCCCGCGACGGGAATGATCGCCAACCTGGCCGAGCTGGATAGTTTTGTGGAGCGCGCGGTGCTGCAAGTGTTTGATCACAAATCGTTGAACGAAGATGTGGCGGCTTTTCAAGAAAAAGTGCCCACCACGGAAAATTTGTGTATCGACATTTATAACCGGCTGAAGAGTTTCTCGCATGCCAAGCTGGAACGGGTGCGCATCGAAGAAACCCGCAATAACAGTTTTGAATATGCGGGCGAAGGGTTTGCGCGAGTCCCCGCCGCAAGTGCTGCGGAAAAGGAGCTAAGGTGAGCGAACCTGGCGAAGAGCTGTTGCTGCACGAACCGAAAGCGAAAGGAGAAAATATCGCGGCACTGGTGCGCAAGATGATCTCCATTATTGGAGAAGATCCCAACCGCGAGGGATTGCGCAAGACTCCCGAGCGATTTGAGAAGGCGCTGAAGTTTCTAACCAGCGGCTATCACCAGAACGTGGAGCACATCCTGAATGGCGCGACCTTCAGCGTGGCCTACGATCAAATGGTCATCGTGAAGGACATCGAGTTTTTTAGTTTGTGCGAACATCATTTGCTGCCGTTTTTTGGCAAATGCCACGTGGCGTATTTGCCGAATAAAAAGGTCATCGGCCTCAGCAAAGTCGCGCGGCTCGTCAATATGTTTGCGCGAAGACTACAGATCCAGGAACGCCTTACCAGCCAGATCGCGCAGGCCATTGAAGAAAGAATCAGCCCTGAAGGCGTGGGCGTGATTATCGAAGCGCGTCACTTGTGCATGCAGATGCGTGGCGTCGAAAAGCAGCATGGCCAAGCGGTCACCAGCGCAATGTTGGGGGCGTTTCGCCACAACAAGGAAACACGAGACGAGTTTTTGTCGCTGGCAAAAAAGCGCCAATCCTGACTTTTATCCAGAAAAACATTCATGAATTGCTGCTGCGCCTCGGCACGGCAGCAGAATTTGATTTATTTGAAAGGGAATGCTGATGAGTGAACAAAATAAGGGCAAGATAGCGCTGGTAACCGGCGGGAATCGCGGAATTGGGCTGGAAACGGTGAAACAACTAGCTCAGCAGGGCATGCATGTGCTATTGGGGGCGCGAAACGAAGCGAAGGGGTTGGAAGCCGCGAAGAAATTGAAAAGCGAAGGGCTGGATGTTGAGTTCATCCTGCTGGACGTGGACGACGAGAAAACTCATGCGCAGGCGGCGAAAACGATTGAGAAAAAATTTGGAAAGCTGGATGTGCTGATAAATAACGCCGGAATCCTGATTGATGAAAAGGGTGAAGGCGGATTTGTACCCACCAGCAAAACCTCGACGGCAATATTTCGTAAAACATTTGACACCAATTTTTTTAATATTATTGCACTGACGCACGCGCTGCTCCCGCTAATCAAAAAATCGCCTGCCGGTCGAATTGTGTTTCTCTCTAGCGGGTTGGGGTCTCTGACTTTGCATAGCGATCCTAAATCGCCAATTTATAATTACAAGCCGACGGCCTATGACATTTCAAAAACGGCGCTGAATGGTTACGCAGTGCATCTGGCGTACGAATTGAAAGACACGCCGATAAAGGTGAACGTCGCGCATCCGGGTTCGGTGGTCACCGACATGAATGCCAACGGTAATTTGCAGGTGGATGAGGGAGCGAAAACGTCAGTGGACCTGGCCACGCTTCCCAATAACGGCTACAACGGGAAGTTTATTCATCTTGGCAAAGAACTGCCCTGGTAAGCAGCGTATCGTAACGATCGCTTCGGTCAAGCGGACTTAGACGATTTAGTTCTAGCGGTTTTTTTATCGCGATTGCGCGAGCGGCGGACGCGGTCGCGGTTACCGCAGGTGCGATCATTGCACCAGCGGCGGGTGTTGGCTTTGGTCCGATCGTAAAATATCCACTTACATCCTTCATTAGGGCAATACTTCAGGCGGTCCGGACGATTCCGCGCTAGCATTTCCGCGAAGGAAGCGGCGATGCGCGAAAGTATCCATGGCCACCCTGGATGCAGGGGGACAAGCTCGGAGTGCACTCCATTTTGGTGCTGGAACAGTTTTACGCGCACCGGTACGTTTAAATAGGAATTAAGAGCATTTAAATCGCGCTCGTCGAGTGCCTCGCCGGCAATTAGTTTTTCGGCCATTCGTCGCAGAAGAGTGCGCAGTGCGATGAGTTGGGGCAGAGGGGCAGGGGGAGGTGGAGGCGGCGCTAGATTCCAATGTTTCACGATGTGAGCAGGCCACGATGGGTCTTGCAAGCGGTCGGTGAGCTTGCCATAGCCATTCCATTCGAGAGAGTTGGCTAAATCGATCCAAGCGTAGTCCTTCCCGAAGCCCAGAGCGAGGTAATTGTCGGCGTTTTGTTTCATGACCTTTGCTTCTTGTAATGTGTTAATTTCATTTGACCCGTTACACGCGATACGCTAGTCTAAGTGTGTAATGAGTGTAACACCGATAGGGCGTTACGCAAATTTTGATAATGCAGGCCAGGTGAAATGACATGAGTGCCCCGACAATGTCCGCGACCATCGCAAAACCTCCGGTGCTGGTGGAAGGCGTCACGCTTTCCAAGGAAACCGCCGCTTCAAACCGTTTACTGATCATCTTTTGTTTTTTCGCTATTTACACCATTTGGGGTTCGACCTATCTGGCCATCCGCTACGCCGTGGAAACCATACCGCCGCTATACGCAGCGGGAATCCGGCATCTCGTATCCGGCACGATTTTGCTGTTGTGGTGCTTCGTGAAAAAAGTACGCCCGACTGCGTCGCAAATTCGCAGCGGTGTGATTCTCGGTATTTTGTTTTTCCTGCTTGGTCATGGACCTCTGCACTGGGCGGAGACCCGAGTACCCTCAGGGCTCGCATCCTTGCTGGTGGCTACCGAGCCTATCTTTGTTTTCTTCCTCGCCGCTCTGGCTGCTAAGCGCTGGCAATCCAGCTGGAAAATATTCGCTGGCGTCTTTCTGGGGCTGGCCGGCGTGGGGCTGCTCGTGGGCCGAACCACACTTACGTCCAGCCCCGGAATGATTGTTGCATCGCTGGCCATTTTGTTTGGGGCGCTCTCGTGGTCGGCGGGAATTATCTATGCACGCAAATCGGATTTGGCCGGTCATCCGCTGCTCATGACCGCTCTCTCGTCGCTTTCCGGTGGAATTCTGTTGTTCACCAGCGCGACGATCTTTGGTGAATGGCGCGGCTTTTCGTTTAGTTCCGTGACGGCGCGCTCGTGGGAAGCGTTGGCATACCTCGTGGTGTTTGGGTCGCTGGTAGCCTTCAGCGCTTACAACTGGTTGCTGGAACGCTACTCACCGACGCTGGTAGCTACGCACACTTACGTCAATCCGGTGGTTGCGGTGCTGTTGGGATGGATGCTTGCAGGCGAGAAGGTGACGCTCAACGTCGGGATAGCTGCGGCGATGGTGATTGGCGCGGTGGTCCTCGTTGATCGAGGCACCGCGCCAAATCCTGAAGGGCGAAAGCTAATAGAGCGCGAAGAGTAAACCAAGACCCAGGTTCATACCTCAAAGGCGAACCTGGGCTACCCACCACCTCTTAACATCGAATACCTTGAAATAATTTCTACTTGGTGATGTCTACGGATGCGCGTGTCTTCTCCCATTCGACGCGCATGGTACAGCCGGGTCCCGTGTTGTCAAAAGTAATCGTGAAATTTTCCATAGGTGACGGCAGCGTGGAAGTCTTCATGTCAACGCGCGCGAGATCCGAATCCGGCCCAGCATACTTAGTGCCCCACTCGCCGGTTTTTTTGCTGATGACCAGTTTCCACTTATCCGCATTGGGAACGGCGAAGAGTGTGTAGCTGCCGGCGGGAACTTTAGTGCCACCCACGGTGACGTCCGAACTGACTACAAACGTCGTGGCTTCGTTAGCGCCGAGCCGCCACACTTCTCCATAGGGAACCAGTCCGCCAAAGATTTTGCGGCCCTTGGCGCGTGGGCTGGAATAATCAACGGTGACGGTTGCGGCATCGCCCAAAGAGCAAGTCGCTTTGGCCGGGGGACTGGGCCTCGCGGCTTTATCCTGGGGGCTGGGGGCTTGCTGCGCAAACGTAAGCGAAGCAAAAAGCAGCAGACTGAGACCCTTTGCGGCTGTGCGTATGTTCATTTTTCTCTCCTGATGGCCGATTAGACGGGCCGAAGTGGCGAAAGCATTGAACCTAATTTACGGTCTGGAAGCAAGCAGCGATGTGTGAACGATTCATTTGCTTACCCTCTGAACCTGCAGAGTGTCAGGATCGCGTCTCGGGCACGCGTTCGGAGCCTCCGGCAAATATTAGCAATTCTTTACAGTTTTATTAGTATTGTGTTAGCCTGATTGAGTTGAAGAGAAGAGGAAAATTTTCAGGGGACTGACGGAGAGAGGCACTTGAGCGAGCTTAAGGCAGTGTTGATCGAGCAATATCGCACTCACATTAAAGACACAGGATCACCGGAAGTGCAAATTGCGCTGCTGAGCGAGCGGATCAACTATCTGACGACGCATCTCAAGTCGCACGTCAAAGACCACGCATCACGTCGCGGTTTGATTATGATGGTAAACAAACGCCGGCGGCTGCTGGACTATCTCAACCGCCGCGACCCGGATCGGTACCGCGAGATTGTTGAACGTCTTAGCCTGCGCAAGTAACCGCCTTGGAAGTGCGGGGAGTTCGGGGCGGCATCCGCAACGCAATCGCGAAGTGACAAATTCCACAGGGAGTCTGTCTGCCGGTAGTGTGAGCTTTCCGGCTCGAATGCGCCTGAGCGCGGATAAGGCTGGATTTTAACCAGTTTTCGCGGTGTTGTCCGTTGAAGTTTTGCAAGTCCCACAAAGCGTTCGACCACCTCTTTTCTTCTTAACCGGTCGCCTCGATGGCCGGCCAACTGCCAGCAGAGGAAGTTTTACGCGCAGCCGTGCAACGGCTGACGCTTTTTGCAATGCTTTGCGCGAACGCGAAGCTAAAGGAAAGAATAAATGTCTGAACAGTCACACACTCCCGCACCACACCAGGTAACCGTTGAAGTCGGCGGGCGTCCGCTGATATTGGGAACCGGAAAAGTCGCCAAGCAAGCCAACGGCGCGATTATGGCGCGCTACGGCGATACCATCGTATTAACCACTGCTTGCATGGCACCCACCGCGAATGATCGCGACTTTCTGCCATTGACCGTGGATTACCGAGAAAATACCTATTCGGCGGGAAAGATTCCTGGAGGATTTTTTAAGCGAGAAGGGCGCCCATCCGAAAAGGAAATTTTGACTTCGCGGCTGATCGACCGCCCCATGCGCCCGCTATTCCCCGAGTCATGGCGCAACGAAACACAGATTGTCAGCATGGTGTTGTCGGCGGACAGCGACAACGATCCCGACGTGATCGCGGTAACCGGGGCTTCCGCAGCTTGCTATTGCTCGGACCTGCCGTTTGAGAAGCCCGTCGCCTGCGTACGCGTAGGCCTGCTCGACGGCCAACTGGTTGCCAACCCGACCGTAGCGGATCAGAAAAAAAGTTTGATGAACATTGTGATTGCTGGAACGGAAGACGCCATCGTGATGGTGGAGTCCGGCGCATTGGAAGTTTCTGAAGAGGCCGTCGTTGATGCGCTCGAATTCGGCCACGCGCAAATCAAAAAGATCGTGGGAGCCATCAAAGAGCTGCACGCGCAACTAAAGATAAAGAAAGTCACGGTTCCCCCCCTGCCGTTCGACGAATCTCTCTACAAGGAAATCGAAAAGAAGTACGGCGCGAAATTGCATGACGCGGTGAACACCGAGAAGCACCCCAAAAAAGAAAGCTACCTGCTGATCGATGCGATCAAGGATGAGCTCAAAGAATCGATCCCGGAAGATCAGGAAGAAAAGCGCGTTTTGGCCAAGCGAGCTTTTGACCGCTTGCGCGAGAATATTTTCCGCGACGACGTATTGAACAAGCGCCGGCGTCCGGATGGACGAAGCTTCGACCAGATCCGTCACATTTCGTGCGAAGTTGGTTTGCTGCCACGCGTGCATGGTTCCGCATTGTTTACTCGCGGTGAAACCCAAGCGCTGGCCACTCTCACGCTGGGCACCAAGGAAGATATGCAGCGCCAGGACCTGCTCTTTGCGCAGGACCAATTCAAGCGCTTCATGCTGCACTACAATTTCCCTCCGTTCAGCGTAGGCGAAGTTAAATTCCTGCGCGGTCCCGGACGACGTGAAATCGGTCACGGAGCTTTGGCAGAACGCGCGCTTTCGAGCTTGCTGCCACCCGAGGCGGATTTCCCCTACGCCATGCGCCTGGTCTCGGACATTCTGGAATCGAATGGGTCGTCATCGATGGCCACCGTTTGCGGAGGCTCTCTGGCCTTGATGGATGCGGGCGTGCCGCTGAAGGCTCCATGCGCGGGAATCGCTATGGGCCTGGTGGTCGGCGAAGACATGAAGTATTCGATCCTGACGGATATTGCCGGAGCGGAAGATCATTACGGCGATATGGACTTTAAAGTAGCGGGAACGCGGGACGGAATCACCGCGCTGCAAATGGACATCAAAGTCTTGGGCATCAGCATCGCCATGATGCGTGAAGCGCTGGCACAGGCCAAAAAAGCGCGTTTGCAGATCCTGGACACCATGGAAAAGACGCTCAGTGAAGGCCGCACGCAGATTTCGGCTTTCGCGCCGCGCTTGTTCAAGCTGAAGATTCCGCAAGACAAGATCCGCGACCTGATCGGGCCGGGCGGCAAGAAAATCAAGTCCATCATAGAAACTACGGGTGTGAAGATCGACGTGCTGGAAGACGGCACCGTGCACATCTTCTCCACCAGCGGAGCAGGCGGCGATGCCGCTTTGCAAATGGTGCGGGACATTACCGCCAGCGCCGAAATTGGCAAGACCTACCTTGGCAAGGTTGTACGCCTCGCAGAGTTTGGCGCCTTCGTGGAACTCTTCCCCGGAACCGACGGATTGCTGCACATCAGCGAAATCTCAGAGCATCGCATCCGCGACGTTCGCGATGAGCTGAAACTTGGCGACCAGGTTCTGGTCAAGGTGCTCTCCATCGAGGGCAACAAGGTGCGCTTGTCTCGCAAAGCCCTGATTAAGGAAGCTCGCGAAAAGCAGCAGAAAGCTGCGGGCGCAGGAGCAACAACTACAACAACAACGGAAGACGACGGCAACGAGACCAATTCCAATATTTCCGAGTAATCTCTGAAAGGGGATTAATTTAAAAGACCGGCGATGTTCGCGGGTCTTTTTTTGGTTTCGAGGTAGCTGTGAGCCTGACACGCTCACAAAGTTTTTGCCAAACGATGCTGCAGGCTAATTTTGCGCGCCGGACTGCGGGCAGTGCACGGCGTCGAGCGCGCCCCACAGCGCGTTGAGCGCGTCATCTGTGGTGGCCATGATTTCTTCGGAATCACCGTCAGCGTGTTGCTCAAGCCAGTTGCGCCATGCCGCGCGATGCGCCTTGTCAGCTTCTTCGTGCACGGTGAAGTAGGCCAACGCCTCCGGATTAGTGACGCCGTAGAAGGACTTCAGCCCTTCGATCTTGGTTGTGGCAATCTCCGGAACTTGAGACTCGTAGGCGTATAGCGCAGCAACCGCTTCAGCCACGGGGCGATCGCCGCAAATCTCGCGGTAGGTTTGCACCACCGCTTGGGTGCCGGGAAGCGACGGGCAGTAAGTGATGTCGTCTTCCGGAACGCCGAGCGCGATTGCGAAATCTCGCCATAGTTTTGGATGCGAGCCGTTTGGATCTTCTTCCTCGGCAAGATTTTCTTCCACCAGTTTGCGGAGGTCGCCGTCCGTACGGGCCGCGAGCACACGAAGGTGCGCCGGAAAAGCTTCGACGTGCCGGTAATACTGCGAGGCATACAACTGAAGGGCTTTGCGCGAAAGTTTGCCAGCCTGCCAATCCTGGTAGAACGGGTGCTTGAGCAGGTTCTTCGCTGCGATGGCGGTGTCAAGTCGGGGAAGCAGTTCGCTGTTGGACATGGTGCCTATCCTCCGAGGCGGAGCAGCGCGGGTCAAACAAAGCCGCGCGCAGGCCACGATCAAAACGTGCCGCATTGTAGCAAAAATCGCCTCGGATTGCTTTAGGGTGGAAGATTGAGGGGCAACTAACTATCGAGTGTGAGCCGCTCTTTACGGCGCATTGTTTTGCAGCCGACCGAAGGTTCGAGCCCCTGAATACTAGCTCATTCATAATATTCGCCTTGACAAGTACTCAGTGAACGAACATAAACTCCGACCGGGTTCCTTGGGGACGTGGGCAGGCCGGATTTCCGGACTCCGAGCGTCGCGCGCCCTGCGCGACATCCTGGGAAACGATCCGTCTTGTTCCTTCCGTAGTTTGTCTCCACTGGTCCTGTATCACTTCGCTTTGATAACTGCTCGACCTACGCAAGATTGTTATAGCTAGCGAGCCTGCCTTTACGAGGAGGGTTCCCATGGAAACCGCCGTTGGAGTATTTGCTCAGCGCGACCGTGCTGAAGAAGCCGTGAAAAAGTTGCTTAAACAAGGCGTATCCCAGGATTCAATTGTGTATCTGACACGCTCCGAACGTGAAGCCACCAGCATCGGCAAGGAATTAGGCGCGTATGTTGGAGGCCTGATGGGAGGTGCGGCGGGCATGTCCGCAGGAGTTGTTGCTGCTACGGCGTTGGCAATTCCCGGCGTCGGTGCGGTTTTCGCACTTGGTTTTGGTGCGGCGGCACTGTTCGGATTGGTCGGTGCGGGAACGGGCGCCGCGGTGGGCCAAGGTGCCGCTCACGATGCCACCGCGCCATCGCCAACCACTGGGGAAGCTTCGGCGGAAGATTCAGCTTATTTCCGGGAGGTTCTGAATGACGGGCACTCTCTGATTGTGGTGCGCACGGAATCGCCGCAGATGGCAGCGACTGCGTGCCAAATTTTGAATGAATTCGGGATGAGCATGAAAAAGGGTGCGACGCAGAAGAGCAAGGTGACCACCCGAGAGTTGGGCGATGCCATCGTCGTCGACATCGTGGGCAGGCTGGCGCTGGCCGATGGCACCGCTGCGGTACGCGATGTGATCGGAAGCGTGGTCCAGCAAGGAAAAAAGCACATCGTCCTGAATTTGGCGGCAGTGGATTTTGTGGATAGCTCGGGACTCGGTGAATTGGTTCGCACCCATGCGTCGGTGCGCAGTCATGGCGGGCAACTAAAGCTTGCGAATCCCAGCAAGCATGTTCACGATTTATTAAAGATGACCAAGCTGGACCGCGTTCTGGACATCGAGCAGGATGAAGCCAGTGCTCTCAATTCCTTCGAGCCAGGCCAGGCGAGTGCCCAGACTGCATAAGCAGAATTTTCTTCACAAACGTGAATTACGCTAGCTGATTCGCCCGCTGCACAAACAAGTGAATCGTAAGTTTTAAGCGGCAATCGTTCACGCGTGGACGGGTAATGTCGCTGTGAAATGGCTACGGCGCGCCGGGAGACGGCGTCGCTGCATTTGGATCGCTCTTCGCCTTACCCTGCTCCGCTTCAGGGTCATCGAAAACTTCCTCGGACTTTTCCGGGCTGCGGCGTAACAGGGTAATGCAATACACCAGCACAAATACCAGCAGACCGAGCAAGCCTAGTTCAATCATCGAAGCGCGAAAGATGGTCGCGCCCTCGGGCGTCGTCCACTTACCCTCTTTTGTCAGTGCCGCGGCTTCCAAAGTGATGACCAGAATTCGTCGGATCGAAGCGATCAGTCCCACCACCAGAAATGGTTCGGTAACCAGAGTGTGCGAGCGGATCGAAATGCGCACGGTGTGCAGAATCTCCACCAACATCAACACCACTAAAAGCTGATCGAGTACGCGCAGCACCATCTCGGTATCGCTGACCGCCACCCATTGATGCCAGGTGTCCCACAGCAGCCTGCTGGAGCGCGCGATGGTCGCCAATGCGGTGAGTGAAATGAGCACCGCGAGAATAGTAAGAATGGCAACTTCGACCATGCCCAGGTAATCGCCAAAATGTTTGCGTAATTTCTGGTCCGCCATTTGGGCAAATCGTATCAGCCATAGCCGTAACCTTCAAGAAACCGAAAAAATGAGAAACGTTTGCCCACCGCATTCGTCAACTAAGACAAGCATTTCACTTTGGTACACTACCGCCGGAGCGGCACTTCATGACCGAGGCTGTCGCAAGTAAACGCGCCCGCATCGAATCCGTCGACGTGGTTCGCGGCGCCAGTATGATCATCATGGCGCTCGATTATGTACGGGATTATTTCTCTAATCCCGGTTTTGAACCCACCGATCTCACGCACACCAGCGTAGCTTTGTTTTTTACGCGCTGGATCACCCATTTCTGCGCGCCGGTTTTCTTCCTGCTGACCGGCACGGGCGCATACCTTTCGCTGCGAAAACAATCGCCTGCACAGTTGTCACGCTTCCTGTTTACTCGTGGCCTGTGGTTAATCTTTCTGGAACTGGTAGTGGTCCGGTGTCTAGGCTGGCAGTTTAATTTTGACTATCGCTTGACCCTAATTATCGTTTTGTGGGCGTTGGGCTGGTCAATGATTGTTCTATCGGCGCTTGTTTTTCTGCCGGCGTGGTGGGTTGCGGCTTTCGGGGTGGTGTTGATCGCGGGTCACAACTTGCTCGACGGCATCCAATCCTCAAATCCAATTTGGTCAATCCTACATTCGCCGAACATCCTATGGAGCAGCCTGAACGCCGGCAAGCTTTTTTATCGCGTCTGGGACTTGGTTTGACCGCGGCATTCGTGGTGATCCGTGCAATCAATATATATGGTGACCCGTTTCCATGGAGCGCGCGCAAAAAAACGCCGTTTTCACGATTCTTTCTTTTCTGAATACCACTAAATATCCACCGTCGCTGCTATTTCTGCTGATGACCCTGGGACCCGCGATGCTGTTTCTTCGCGCGGTTGACGCTGCCGTTCCACGCTGGTTGCGGCCCGCCCTGATCGTCGGCAAGGTGCCGATGTTCTATTACCTCCTGCACATACCTCTTATGCACATAATCGCCGTTAGCGTGTGTTATGCGCGGTATGGGCAGGCGCATTGGATGTTTGAGTCTCCGAGTATTGAGTATTTTCCGATTACCCGGCCGCCCGGTTGGAATTATTCGCTGCCGGTCGTGTATTTGATTTGGGTTTTTGTTGTAGTGGCGCTCTATCCGCTGTGTAAGTGGTTTGCTGCGTTGAAACAGCGGCGCAGCGACGGCTGGCTTAGTTATTTCTGAGTAATGAAATTGGTGTCGGACTCGCTTGAAGTCAATCTTTGATGTGCAGGCGCACAATTTGCGCGCCGACCCCGCGCAATTTTTTGACGATATCTTCGTAGCCGCGGTCGATGTGGTAAACGCGATCGATCATGGTTTCGCCGTCGGCAACCAGTCCTGCGAGAACCAGGGATGCGCTGGCACGCAGGTCGCTGGCGATTACCGGAGTGCCGGTCAATAGCGAAGGCCCACGCACCACCGCGCGGCGGCCGTCCACGGTGATATTTGCGCCCATGCGCAGCATTTCGCTGGCGTGTAGATACCGATTTTCGAAAATAGTCTCCGTGATCACTGAAGCACCCTCGGCCTGGGTCGCCAGCGCCATATATTGCGCCTGCATATCCGTGGCGAAACCGGGGTACTCCTCGGTGGTGATATCTGCGGCGATCAATTTCTTTGCACCACGCACGCGCACAGTAGTTTTGTCCAAGGTTTCGATGCGTACACCGGTTTGCTCCAATTTCGCGATGATGGAGGCCAGATGTTCGGGCGCGCAATTAGTCAGCGTTAAATCGCCATCGGTAATGGCGCCGGCAACCAGAAACGTGCCCGCCTCGATGCGGTCGGGAATCACGGTGTGTTCGGTGCCGTGCAATTTGTCGACTCCGCGAATGCGCAGCATGGAGCTGCAATCGCCTTCGATCTGCGCGCCCATTTTACGCAACATCTCCACCAGGTCAGTCACTTCCGGTTCGCGGGCTGCGTTGTTGAGAACGGTTTCGCCCTCGGCCAGCACGGCAGCCATCAGAATATTTTCGGTGCCGGTGACGGTGATTTTTTCGAAGGTGATATTTGCGCCTTTGAGTCGCCCTTCATTGGGAACTTTGGCTTGAATGTAGCCGTGATCCGTAGTGATCTCCGCGCCCATTTTTTCGAGCGCGGCGAGATGCAAGTCCACCGGGCGCGCACCGATGGCGCAGCCGCCAGGGAGAGAAACGCGAGCGACGCCCATGCGAGCCATAAGCGGACCAAGGGTAAGAATGGAAGCGCGCATGGTCTTGACCAGCTCGTACGGCGCGACGGCATCGCTCAGCGTGACCGCTTGTATGACGTAATCACTCGCTGGGATATCCGCGATGGAAACTTTAGCGCCCATGAACGCCAGCAACTTGCTCATGGTGATGAGGTCGCGGACCTTGGGAATATTGTGGAGGGTGATGCGCTCTTTGGTGAGTAGCGCCGCTGCCATCACCGGCAGCGCGGAATTCTTCGCGCCACTGATGGCTACCTTTCCGTGAAGCGCCTTACCGCCCTTGATTAGAAATTTGTCCATGAGGGGAATTCAAATAAAATTTGGAATGCCAATCAATGGCACGGGCTTACGCCCTAATTCAAACGCGTCCCGCGATTCGTGTTTACTCACCCAGTGCTGCACGCAAATGTCCTTTCGCATCGCGTAGTCTCTTTCCGGCATCTGCCGCATTCAACCGCAATTTCAGCATCAACAGCGCTACGCGCAAGTTGTGTCCCGATTGACGCAAAGCGTGTGCTGAAGCAGACAAACTCTTCCCGCTGGAGTCCGCCAGGATACGCACCATCCGTTGCGAAACCTTGCGATTCGACGCTTTCACATCGATCATCAAGTTTTCATAGACGTGTCCGAGGCGCGTCATCGCTGCGGTAGTTAGCATGTTCAGAACCATTTTCTGCGCGCTTCCGGATTTTAGTCGCGTCGAGCCGGTGAGAATCTCTGGCCCCACGTCCGTGGCGATTAAAACATCTGCCAGTCGCGCCACCGGAGTATTACGATTCACGGTAATGGCTATGGTCGCGGCTCCGATCTTAGATGCGAAGCGCAGTGCGCCCAACACGTACGGCGTGGTGCCGCTGGCGCAAATTCCCGCGACCACGTCATGGCGCGTTAATTTGATTTTTCGCAGATCTCGCGCGGCATTCGCTGGCGAATCCTCAGCGCCTTCGACCGCGCGGGTAATCGCTGGACCGCCCCCGGCAATCAACGTCTGCACTAATTTGGGCGATGTTCCAAATGTTGGCGGGCACTCCGCGGCATCCAGCACCGCGATGCGGCCACTGGAACCCGCGCCCACATAGATGAGCCGTCCCCCACGGCGGATGGCCTGCACGATGAGGTCAACTGCGCGAGCAATAGCGGGAAGCGCGCGGCCAACCGCAACAGACACTTTGCGATCTTCCCGATTCATCAGTCGGACGATCTGCAAAGCACTTAAACGGTCGAGATTTTTCGACGCCGGATTGCGCAGCTCACTGCGTCTATATTCCCTGGTTCCTGAAGGCACAATAGAATTATAGCCGCGGGTCGCAGCAATCCGGCGTACGCGCAAAGAAAAACGGTTGGGCCTTGCCAACAAATTGCTAATACCTTCACGAAACTCAAGCCTCCCTATTTGCTTAGACCAAGTCGCGATTCAGCTATCATGAAACGACAAGCTGGCAGCGGGTTGTAGTCAGGACGGACTCCTTGGAAATCGCATTAATGAACATTCTCAACCGGCTATTTGAGGAGCGATTCCATTCGCCGGTCACGCATGTGCATCCGCTGCAAGGTCAGCTGGGTGGGTCCGGGCGCCAGATCATTCGCCTTTCGAACGAAAAGAACACCGCCATCGGCATCGTCTACGGCGTGCGCGAAGAAAATGTCGCCTTCCTCGATTTTTCCAAACACTTTCGTAAACATGGTTTGCCGGTCCCAGAAATTTACGGTGAAGACCTGGACCACGGCGTTTACTTGGAAGAAGACCTTGGCAATACCACGCTGTATGAATTTCTATCGAAAAATCGCAAGGCCGCGACCATCGCCGCACCGGTAGTCGAAGCCTATCGAAAAGTTGTAGCCATTTTGCCGCGCTTTCAGGTCGAAGCCGGCCGCGATGTGAATTACGAAGCGTGTTATCCCATCGGCAGCTTTGACCGCCAATCCGTCGCCTGGGATTTGAACTACTTCAAATATTATTTTCTGCGTCTAGCGGGCGTGCCTTTTAACGAGCAAGCTCTCGAAGACGATTTCGGGCGTTTGACTGATTTCCTGATGACCGCGGACCGCGACTATTTTCTGTATCGCGACTTTCAGTCCAGAAATATTGTGCTGCGCGATGGCCAGCCCTTTTTTGTGGATTATCAGGGCGGCCGCAAGGGCGCGCTGCAATATGACATCGCCTCTCTGTTATTCGACGCCAAGGCCGACTTGCCACCGGAGCTGCGGCAGGAGCTTCTCGATGACTATCTGGATGCGCTAAGCGGTTACGTAAAAGTCGATCGCGAAGCCTTCATGAAGCATTACTACGTTTACGTATATGTGCGCATCTTGCAGGCCCTCGGCGCTTATGGATTTCGTGGATTTTACGAACGCAAACAGCATTTTCTGCAGAGCGTGCCGTTCGCCATGAAGAATCTGCGCTGGCTTTTGCATCACGTCACGTTGCCGATTGAGCTGCCCACCCTGATGGCCGCGTTCCAAAGCATGCTGGCTTCGGAAAAATTGTTGGGATTAGCCGGTCAAGCCGAACCTCTCACACTGCGCATTTTCAGTTTCTCTTTTCACCAGGGGGCCCCGAAGGATGATACCGGTCACGGGGGCGGTTTTGTTTTCGATGGCCGCAGCTTGCCGAATCCTGGCCGTGAAGAGCGCTTCAAGGCGCTCACCGGCAAAGACACTCCGGTAATCGAATATCTCAATCAACAGGAAAGCGTGCATCAATTTCTCGCCAGCGTGATGTCTTTAGTGGATGCCAGCGTCAGCAGTTACCGCGAGCGAGGATTTAAGAACCTGATGGTCTCTTTCGGCTGCACCGGCGGGCAACACCGCTCGGTTTATCTTGCGGAACAATTGGCAAAACATTTTCGAGCCAGGAACGGCGTGGAGGTCGCGGTGCGCCACCTGCAACTCGAGAAGATGGGCAAATGAAATTCTCTGCACTGCAAACCCGGCGATGCGCTTCTGCTGTCGAAAATCCTTTGCTGAAAGCTTCTCGATGAGGGCAATGGTTCTCGCTGCCGGGCTGGGCACACGCTTGCGACCGCTTACCGATGACCGTCCCAAAGCCCTCGTGGAAGTTGGCGGACGCTCCCTGCTCGAAATTACACTTGCTCGCCTGCATGCTTTTGGTATCCACGACGTAATCGTCAATGTGCATCACTTCGCCGACAAAGTGATCTCGTACCTTGCGGAGCGCGATAATTTCGGCATGCACATCGAAGTTTCACGAGAGGATGTGTTGCTAGATACCGGCGGCGGCCTGAAAAAGGCCAGCTGGTTCCTCCTGGAGCAGTCCGGTCTGGCGGGTGCGGAACCGTTTCTTGTGCATAATGTCGACGTCGTGAGCACCATTGATCTCCAGCGCATGGTGCAGTTTCATCGAGATAATAAAGCGCTCGCCACACTTGCGGTGCAACATCGTGAAACCAGCCGTTACCTCCTATTTGACGAACAGCTTCAGCTATGCGGGCGACAGGTTGGACGCGATGCGAAACCTGAAATTGTTCGAGCCGCGCCAAAAACGGATGCGTTGGCGTTCTCCGGCATTCATGTAATTTCTCCACGCTTGTTAACGCTAATGAAGAAAGAAGGTGTTTTCTCCATCATCGATACTTATCTGCGCCTGGCCGGCAGCGGTGAAAAAATTCTTGCGTTTCGCGCCGATGACTATTATTGGCGCGACCTGGGAAAGCCCGCCGACCTCCAGCAAGCCGCACGTGATTTAGAGCAGGGAGTTTTTTCCGCGTAACGAATTGTCCAGCGCAAATTAAACCAGAGAAAACCCACGCGAAAGAACTGCGCGCGCTGTTAATTTTCAGCGAGAAGCGTGAGCGGGCTCGGCGAGTCCCAGCGATTCCATGACCGCGTCATGAAGCGCTGGTCGCACCTGCGCCATTTTTTGATTATCGCGCGTGGGATTCACGCGATTGGTGAGCAATACGACGAAAAGGTCGCGGTCCGGATCGATCCA
Organism: Verrucomicrobiia bacterium; assembly: GCA_035482155.1. GTDB lineage: Bacteria > Acidobacteriota > Terriglobia > Acidiferrales > UBA7541 > Acidiferrum. The sequence continues at coordinate 52,762 of DATHRB010000044.1, forward strand.
GATGGAAGTACCCGTAAATCCGGTGTGCCCAAAACTATGCGCCGAGAAAAAGTGACCGCTGGAGCCCCCTTCGGTGGGCACCGCCCAGCCAAGCGTGCGCGTCCCGCTCGAAAGTTGTTGCGGCGCGGTGAACTGCGCGACCGTCGCGCGACGCAGCACGCGATGGTGCGCATAGCTGCCACCGTTCAGCAACATCTGGCAAAACGCCGCAAGATCCGGCGCGGCGCTGAAGAGCCCGGCGTGGCCTGCAACCCCGCCGATGGCGAAAGCATTCTCGTCGTGCACTTCGCCTTGCACGAGGCGATGCCGCAAATTGTTGTCGATCTCCGTGGGCGCGATCTGCGGCCAAAGTTTCTTCGCCGGACGGAACATGGTATTAGACATTCCCAACGGATCAAAAATGTAGCTCTTGGCCAGATCATCAAGCGTACGGCCAGTAAGTCGTTCGATAATTTCGCCCATTAAAATGATGCCCAGGTCGGAATAAATTTCTTTCGTGCCCGGCTCATAATCCAGCGGCTCGGCAAAAATTCTGCGCAAAGTATCTTGCTTGCCTTTGGAAGTACGCCAATATTCCTTAAACGGTGGCAGCCCGGAAGTGTGCGTCAGCAAATGCCGTACCGTAACTCTACTGCGCCATTCTTTTTGCCCTGGTGTCGCGCCCCATTCAGGAAGATACCGCTCGACCTTGGCATCCAGATCCAGGCCGACCGGAAAATCACCCTCCACTAATTTGGCGACGAGCGTAGTCGTGGCCACCACTTTAGTAAGAGACGCGATGTCATATTTCGTTTGCTCCCCGACGGCGGGAGATTGCGAGTCGTAGCTCAGCTTGCCGAAAGCATGAATAGCGACTTTTCCGTGGTAGCCGACCGCCAGCGTCGCCCCTGGAAACGCCTTGTCGACGATAGATTTTTCGATGACCCGGTAGGCTGGCTGCAATTCTTTATCAGCCGCGTCCATCGGCTGAACCGTGCCGGGATCAGCCGGGCGTGAAATGCCAAATCCAGCTTTGAGAGCAACTCCCGGAATCGTGACCGGCAGCTCGCCGTGCACGGGAATTTCCGCAAACAGCGCGCGAGCCACGGAAATTTGCGCCACATCGCTGATGCCAAAAGCGGCCAGCCACGTTTCCGCTTGCGGAAAATTTTCGATCAGGTAAGGGCTGCCAAAGCCAACGGCAATCACCGGCTTGCCGACTTGAAAAACCTGCGCCGCAAACGCTGCTTGCTCAGCGGGAATATCGACATCCCCTTTGCGATCACTGACCCGGACAAACAGGGCCAAGATCGCGACGTCGTAGGAATCGGTCGGCGGCAATCTTAAAGTGTCGGCTTTTACAAAGCGCGTATCCGCGCGCAGCGTGGTCACCGAATCGAAGCGCGTGCGCAATTCGCGCTCAAGGTCTTCGCCCGGATACGGCTCGGGGTCGGCATAAAAAGCCAGCAGTAGCGCCCGCGACGGTTTGGCGGCGCTCAACGGTAAACGGTTCGCGGTATCACGCAGCAGCGTAACGCCGCGATCGGAAATGTCTTGCGCTTCTTGTTGCCACGGCGCGCGGCCAAACTTTTCGTTGATAGCGTTCACATCGACGAGTTTGTTTTTGTTGAGCTCCAACCGCGCCTTGGCTTGCAAAATGCGACGCACCGAAGCATCGAGACGCTCGTGCGAAATGCGACCTGATTTCAGCGCGGCTTGCAGCGCTTCGAACGCTGCGTCCGGCACCGGCGACATCAGCAGCGCATCGGCGCCCGCAAGAAAAGCGCGCACCGCGGCTTCGCCGGGAGCATAACGCGTGGTGATGCCGCCCATATCCATGGCATCGGTTATGACTAGACCCTCAAAATGAAGTTCGTCGCGCAAGAGTCCCGTTAACACATTGTTGGAAAGCGTGGCCGGAGTGTTGGGATCGGGCTCCAACGCGGGAATGGAAAGATGGCCGGTCATAATGCTGCCAACCTCGGCGGAAATCGCCGAGCGAAAGGGAATCAATTCCAGATGCTCCAACCGATCTTTGTCGGCGCGAATCACCGGAAGATCGATGTGCGAGTCGGCCGCAGTATCACCGTGCCCTGGAAAATGCTTGGCGGTGGCCAGGCCGCCGTTCTCTTGCACGCCGCGCACGAAAGCCGCAACATACTCAGCGACGCGCTGCGGGTCTTCGCCAAATGACCGCGTATTGATAATCGGATTTCCCGGATTGTTATTCACGTCGGCAACGGGCGCATAAATCCAGTGAATGCCAACGGCGCGAGCTTCCAGCGCGGTGATTTTGCCCATAGTGTAAGCGTCGGCAGGATTTCCTGCCGCAGCCAGAGCCATCGCCGTCGGAAAAGATGTGCCTTCGTCTAGGCGCATCGCCGAGCCGCGTTCGAAGTCCGCTCCAATCAGCAAAGGCAATTTGGAACGCGCCTGAAGTTGATTGGTCAGCACCGCCGTGGGATAAGCTTGGCTTTTAATAATTCCCAGCGGCGACATCTGCGTGATGTTGATGAATCCACCTACATGTAGATCATCGACGTCGTGCATCATCTTGCGATACGCGTCCGCATCCGTGGACGTGAAGCTGCCGTGATAAGTAGTAAAAAGCAGTTGGCCGATTTTTTCGTCGTCGGTCATTTTGCGCAGCGTGGTTTCCACCCATTGTTTGTTTGCAGTAGAGAGCACGCGTGCTGGCGTGGCGGACTTGGGCGCGACGGATTTCTTCGCGGGTGAAGTGTTGGTTTGAGTTCGCGCGGTGTAGGCCATAGGAAAAATAATCGCAATCAGGAACAGCGCAAGCAGGCGCGCACAAGTTTTTTTCGCCGGGCCATTATCGCCGTTCATCGAGACCCTGCTTGGAAAAAAGGCCCGCTTGATGCCGCGCATGCTCAGACTTTGTATATAGCACACGCACATGGGCGCCACAAACAACACCCGCGAGAGACGTTCCAGAATATTATTGCGACATATGAGGCATGCGATGAAGACCATGAGGTGGAACGAGTGTAAAGCGTCACAGCGATTAGCGCTGCGATTGTTTCTGGTGCCTTTGCTGTGCTGCATTGCTGTGGCCGCACAGACTAACGTTGCGCACGGAGCAAACGCGCAACGCGCGCGGCATTCCCGTCTTGCCACAAAGGTGATGGTTGGCCTCGACGTGCTGGAGGCGGAGCGCTTCGCCCCACTGCGCGGCAAACACGTCGGCATAATTACCAATCACACCGGACTCGACGCTCAAGGCCGCACCACGATTGATGCCCTCACGCATGCGCCGGGAATCCAGGTGGTGGCGCTATTCACTCCCGAACACGGTTTGGGAGGAACCAAAGATGAAAATGTTGCCTCCACAAAAGACCCCGTGAGTGGCTTGCCGGTCTACAGTTTGTACGGCGAGACCCGCCGGCCCACGGACGAAATGCTCGCCGGAATCGACGCGCTGGTGTTTGATGTTCAAGACGCCGGCGTGCGCTTCTACACCTACACCACCACAATGGCGTATTGCATGGAAGAAGCCGCCAAGCGCAAAATTGCGTTTTTCGTGTTGGATCGCCCCGACCCGATTGGCGGAGAAATCGTCGAAGGGCCAATGCTGGACGAGGACAAGACCAGCTTCACGGCCTATTTTCGCTTGCCCGTTCGTTACGCGCTGACCATCGGCGAATTAGCGCAATTATTCAACGAAGAAAATCACATTCGGTGCGATTTGCACGTGATCCCCATGAAAAATTGGCGCCGCAATTATTTTTACGAAGAGACGGGTCTGCGCTGGTTTCCCCCATCGCCCAATTTGCGGACCCTGAAAGGCTCGGTCCTCTATCCAGGGTTGGAGATTCTGCAGAATGGCGGGGTTTCCGTGGGACGTGGCACCGAGGCGCCCTTTGAGGAATTTGGTGCGCCGTGGATGCACGGGGAAGATGTGGCAGCGCGCTTGAATGAGCGCCACCTCGCGGGAGTGAGATTTATCGCCGCAGATTTTATTCCTGTGGCGGGATCATATGCCGCCGAGCGTTGTGGCGGAGTAGCTATTCGCGTGCTCGATAAACGCGCGGTGCGCTCCATGACTATGGGAATAGAAATCGCGAGTATCTTGCGGCAGCTTTACGCGGATCATTTCGACGTGCAGAAGATGTTGTTCCTGGTCGGCAACGACCAGACCATTCGCCAATTGCAGGATGGAGCCCCAGCTAGCGAAATTGTTAAAGGGTGGGACGCGGATTTAAAGATTTTCGAGGTAACGCGACGAAAATATTTCCTGTACAAGTGAAATCAGTTCCAAAGTGATAAAGTTTTAAGATGCGAATTGTTTCGTTATTGCCTTCGGCTACAGAGATACTTTTTGCGTTGGGGTTGGATGCTGAAGTTGTGGGAGTCAGCTACGACTGCGATTTTCCTCCGCATGTCAGCCAGCGCCGAGTGGTGGTCGATTCGCGCATCCCGCCAGGCCTGCCTTCGCTGGAGATAGACCGGCGGGTCCGCGAATATGTCGAGCGCGGAGAAAGCCTGTACATCGTGAACGCCGAATCGCTCCGGGAGTTGGCTCCCGACCTGGTGGTCACCCAGGATTTATGTCTGGTATGCGCGGCTTCGCCGGATGATCTGGCCGCAGTGTTGGCCAATTTTGAAAAGCGCCCCAGGGTGCTGTCGTTGAACCCGCGAAATCTTGGCGATGTGTGGGACGACATCTCAAGGGTGGCAAGTGAAACCTCGCGTGAACATGCCGCCAAGAAGTTGTTAGCCCAGATTGAACAGCGTTTGCACGCGCTCAAAGGCCAGGTCGAAAAAATATCGTGGCGGCCGCGCGTCGCTTTTGTTGAATGGTTGGAGCCATTCTATGTTGGCGGCCACTGGGTTCCGGAGATGGTCGCTCTCGCTGGTGGGCAAGATGTCTTTGGGAAGGCAGGCTCGCCCACGTTTCGCGTCGAGGTTAAAGACATCGTCGCCGCTGCGCCCGACATCATCGTGGTAGCGCCCTGCGGCTATGATGCAGAGCAGGCTCGCAAGGAATATTGTGCGACGACCTTTCCTTCCGAGTGGGACGCAATTCCTGCCGTCCGTAACGGCCGTGTTTATTCGTTTGAAGCCAACGCGTATGCTTCGCGGCCCGGGCCTCGGCTAGTGACCGGCGTTGAGGCGTTGGCAAAAATCTTTCATCAGGAAATTGTTGTTGCAGATGAAGCTGCGGGTGCATTTGAGATCGCCAATCCCACACGCAAAAACTATGGCGTGAATTCAGAGGAACCAGATCTCTCGCGCCGCGCCCACATCCTGTAAAAAGGCAGCCCCGCCAGTATCAACAGCAGACCGATGGACGACCGGCCCGGCCGCTGGATCCAAATATTTATAGTTAATGCCAAAGCGCCCGCTACGAACAGTCCTGGAACCCAAGGGTAGCCCCAGCAGCGATATGGCCTCGGCAGATCCGGTTCCGCTTTGCGCAAGCGAAATAGGGTAATCACCGCCGAGCCGTAAAAAATCCATGCCGCAAAAATAAAAAGATTAGTCAGCTCTTCGAAGGTGCCGGTGAGTGCCATAATGCTCGCCAGCACACCTTGAAAGATTAATGCCCGGCCAGGAGTGCGGAATTTCGGATGAATGCCGCCTGCAATTTTAAAAAAAACTCCGTCGCGCGCCATTGCGTATGGGACGCGCGCGCCGCTCAACACCGAAGAATTCATGGAGCCCAGCGCGGAGATGGCCATCGCCACGGTAATCCACGTAGCAGCGCCTCGTCCGATGACATGCTCAACGACATCTGACGCAATGTGCGGTGAGCTGGCGACGCTTTCGAACGGCAGAACTTTCAGGCACGCCGCGCTGAACAGTAAATAAATGATGGCGACAAACGTAACGCCGCCGACCAGCGCCCTGGGAAAATTGCGCTGCGGGTTTTCTACCTCTGACCCAACCAGATTCAAATCTTCCCAGCCGTCGTAGGCCCACAAGGCTGCTGCCAGCGTAGCGAGAAATGCGGCGAATATAGTTCCGACACCGTCACCCGAAGCCGGCCAAAACGGGTCTGGAGCATGCGGCGGCCCCGCCGGGGAAAAAAGCGCTACGCCGATAACAATAAAGACCGCCATAATTTTTATGGCCGTCAAAAAAACCTGCACTGCACCGCCAAGCCGCACACCCAGATAATTCACGCCGGTCATGCCGGCAAGCCAAAACACCGCGAGAGGTTGTGCCCACGTAAAAACGAAGTCGTAAGGCGCGATCCACCCACCGACCGCGGGAACATGCACGGTGAAAATAGGCGTGGCCACCGCCGGGATGAGAAAACCGGCGAAGCGCATCATGCCCGCGGAAATGGACGCCAGGGAACTGGGTCTGCCAACAATGGAATGCATCCAGCCAAAAAGAAAGCCGTATACCGGGCCGAACGCGCGGCGCAAATATGCGTATTCGCCGCCCGCTTCCGGAATGGCCGCGCCAAGCTCTGCGAAAGATAGCGCCCCAAAAATCGAAAGCACCGCGCCGACGATCCACGCGGCAAAGACGACCGAAACGGCGCGGCCCTCGCGAGCCATTTCCGCAGGCTTCAGGAAAATACCGGTACCGATCATGGTGCCAATGACAATCGCAGCGGAAGCCCATGCGCCAAGCCCGCGAACCAATTCGAGGCGTTTCTCAGTCATCAGTACTCGTCATAGTGTGAATGGTGGTAGCACGAAATTTATGAAGCAGGCCCCACGGTAGCGCGATGATTCTCTGATTTGTCAGCCCGGGTCAAGAGACTTACCAGCGAGCCGACTAAGAAGGTCATCGCAGAACCGATCAAGAAGTACCACGTGTACGCGATACTTGTCAGACGCCATACGCAAATAATGGTGATCAGCCCCGCGAACATGCCTACCAGCGCTCCACTGGCATTCGAACGGGGGTTGAGCGTGCCCAAAAGAAAAAGTCCGAGCAGACTTCCGAATGGGAACGCCGCAACGGTCAGCCCCGCTTCGAGGACCGGCCCCCAGGTCATCAGTCCAAAGCCCATCAGTACGAGCCCCCAGAATAACGTCATGCGCCGCGACAATCGCAGAAAAGCTGCATCGTTTCTAGATTCATGCGTATCCAAGCGCAGCGCGGAAAAATCGAGAACACTGCTGGCCGCGAGGGAGTTCAGCGAACCGCTGGCGTTGGACATGGCCACTGCGATGATGGAAGCGAGCAACAGTCCCGCAAGGCCGGTAGGCATTTCGCGAAGAAGAAAAAGTGGTAGGACACGGTCGGTGGCTTCACCGGCCGAAAGCAGCGGTGTGTGCTGCGAGAAAACGAAGAGCAGCACGCCGATTAACAAAAAAACCGTAAATTGAAATAAAACGATGACGCCACTGGCCAAAAGCGCGCGGCGGCTGTCGCGTTGATTGCGCGCCGCGAGTAGGCGCTGAACGATGGTCTGATCAGTGCCGTGAGTGGCCATGGTTAGGAACGCGCCTCCAATTAACCCGGACCAAAATGTATATTTGGTCGCCAAATTAAACGAAAAATCAAATACCTGCAGTCTGTGACCATGACTGGCGGCTACCTGGACGACTTCGTTCCAACCGCCGGGAACGCGATGCAGCAACACGAAAAACGTCGCAGCACTCCCCGCCAGATAAATGAAGAGTTGCGCGACATCCGTCCAGATCACCGCTTTCATCCCGCCTTCCAGCGTGTAAAGCAGCGTCAGCGCAATAACAATCACTACGGACAGATGTTCGCTGGTGCCCAGCACCACACTCAAAACGATCGCGATGGCCGAGACGCGCACCCCTTCTGCGAGCGCCCGCGTAATTAGAAAAGTGCTGGCCGCTACCGCGCGCATGCGCTGGCCAAACCTTTTTTCGATCAGCGCGTAGGCGGTAAAGAAATCTCCGCGAAAATATCCCGGCAGCAGCACCAGGACAATCAGAACGCGCCCAATCAAGTAGCCAAAAATAAGTTGCAGAAAAGTCAGGTTACCGCCGTAAGCGATGGCGGGCGTGCCAATGATAGTAAGTGTCGACGTTTCCGTGGCCACGATGGAAAACGCCAGCGCCCACCACGGCGCGCTTCGCCCTCCCAGAAAATATTCGCGCGTGACCGCATTGCGATCATCGCCGATTTGCGCGGCCTGGCTCTGTTTGCGCCGGAAATGCATGCCCAGCGCGGTCACGGCCAGCAGATAAACGATGACGATGGCTAAATCAAGAGAATGAATGTGCATCGAGTGCGCAGAGAATAGTAGTGGGCGGTTCGGGCGTCAAGATTAGCGCTAGGTATTCTTTTGCGCCGCATTGAAATATGCGGTTAACAACAGTAGGACCGAACTAGCTTATGCTTTTCAAATGCGCTGCATATTGGGCTTCGATGGCGGGGCCACCAAGACGGAATGCGTGTTGATAGACGAAGCAGGAAACATTCTGGCTTCCGGAAGATCGGGAGCGTCCAATCCGGGACTGGTGGGATTTGAACGAGCCATCGAGGAAATAAAAAAAGCGGCGCAGGCCGCAGCGTCTGGAGCGCGCGTGAAGCCGGACGCGATTAGCGCGTTGTGCGCTGGAATCGCAGGCGTCGGAACTGTGAAGGCCGCCGACAGAATGCGCTTATTACTGGCAGCGGCGTTTCCCAGCGTGGTCATGAAAGTCTGTACGGATCTGGAAATTGCGCTGGCTGCAACGGGCACGGGCCCCGCCATTGTGCTGATTGCCGGGACGGGCTCGGCGGCTATGGGACGTGGCGTAAACGGAGAAGTCCGGCGCGCCGGTGGTTTGGGCCCGCAAGTTGGCGACCTGGGCAGTGCCCGCGACGTAGCCAGAAAAGCAGTCGCGGCGGCGAGATTAGAAGTCGATAGAAGCGGTGAAGAGAGCGCTCTCGGCAAGCAGCTCAAACGACAGCTGGGCATTGCTAACTGGCGCGAGTTTGAAAATCGCATCAGCAACGCGCCACCGGAGCAAATATATCCACAATTATTTCCAGCCGTGGCTAACGCCGCGGACGCCCGCGACCCGATGGCCCGGGAAATTTTGTGCGCAGCCGCTAAGGATCTTGGCGCGCTGGTAAAGACGCTCGCCGATGATCTGAATTTGCAGCACGTGCCGTTTCGCCTGGCAAAAACTGGCGGCATGATAGGGCACTGCGCGTTTTTCGATAATGAGTTGGACTCGCGGCTGCGCGAAGCCGCTCCTACCGCCAAGATTGGCCTATTGCCGATTTCCCCGGGGCACGCCGCAGCCCTGCTAGCGCAGCAACTATTCCTGGAAGCAGACTGACGAAAAAAATCCATGACTGACGCCAAAGACCTGACAAAAACGAACGATGCTCGCGCCGTCCAAGAAACGCAGCTCGCGCTGACCGCCAACGGCGAGGTACCCGCGGCATTACTTCACAGCGATGATGAAGAGGTCCTTTTAGCGCTGTTAAAGACTCCCGCTCTAGTCGAGACGGATATTACTGTGCTCCTCGCGCGCAAGAGTTTACCCACCGCGGTCATCGAGGAAATTTGTAAGCGCAGAGATTGGCTCAAGACTTATGCCCTAAAAAAAGCGTTAGCGTGCCATCCGCATACGCCACGGCTCGTAAGTCTGCGGCTGCTGAAAGAATTGTATTTGATGGATCTGGTGCAGATTGCGCTCTTGCCCGGCGTTTCCGTGGAATTAAAACGCAACGCTGAAGATCAGCTCGCAACACGATTGCCGCAGCTTCCCCTGGGACAAAAAATTACTTTGGCACGGCGCGGGCCCACGCGCATAACCGGCTCGCTCTTGGCGGAAGGGCATCCCCTAGTCGTACCTGTGGCTCTCGATAATAGTCATTTGACCGCCGCGCAAATTTTAAAGGCTCTCGCCCGCGAAGCCGTGCCGGAATCCGTGGTGCAGGCGATCGCGCAACACCACAAATGGTCCTGCGATTACAACGTGCGCCTCGCACTGGTGCGCAATCCAGCGACCACCCTGGCTACTTCGCTCAGTTTTTTGCCGGAACTTACAGTCTCCGATCTCCGTGAACTGGCGGCTCCCGGTGTCCTCCCCGAGGCGTTGCGAAAATATCTTGAGGCTGAAACCCACCGGCGCATTCGAGCAGGCGAAAAGTCGGCGGCTGGTAAAGAGCCCTTCGACCAAAGTAAACCGTCTAAGGATGTCTAGAGCCGAGAAATTGTTCTCGCCGGACCAGCCCGGTGATGCAATTTTGGCGCGCAATTCGCTGAATTAGCCATTGTCGGGAACAAAACATCAGCCTTCGCCGTCCTATAGCTGTGCCCTCGAATGACGTATTCTCGGGACTAGATGGAGTTCGACGCTCGACCGTCGCTTGCACTCCTGGCAGGGGGGGATTCGCCAAGTTTATGGACAATGAGGAAAACTTATCTCGACGGCTCGAGCGCCGTTGGGCGCGGCGTTATTCGTTTTGCGCTGATCTTGAAATCGAATGGGGCTCAGCGGTCCTAACGGGGAAAACCCGCGACATCAGCTCCAATGGCATGTTCATCCAAGCCGCCGACACTCTCTGGATCGGGGCGGGTTTCAGGGCTCGCCTCAATGTCAATCCTCCGGTGAACGTGAATTGCTCCGTGAAACGCGTGGAACCCGGGCTTGGAATGGGCGTCTCCGTGGCGCCGGCGGAGTCCGATCATCAAAAATATTATCAGGATCTTCTGGTCTCCCTCGCAGGCAATCCAGCCGACACCGCCTTATAATAGGCGGACGAGTACCATGTGGCGGTTTTGCGTGTAGTTTGCGCCAACGTCATTTTGCGCTGGTAATTGCGGTGCAAGCCAACGGCTGCCGGGGGGCTGCCCTGTGCCTGCCAAGAGCTACAAGAACTAAATGACCAGATGCCTCAATTGCGGGTCAGAACGTACCGGGGACGAGTGCCCCTCGTGCGGCCTTACTTCTTCCATCGCTGAGTTGGTGTTTCGCCCGCGCTTCATGAAACGCACCGCGGTTTTTCTGGCCGGCTCATTGCTCTTCCCATACGTAAGCCAGCTTTACCCTCCGTTGGAGCTCGACTGGATGCTGGTATTTTTTGGCCTGATATTTTTTATCGGGCTGACTGTGGCGGTGTTTGTGGATCGCGGCGCGCGGAATCGCCAAGACATCGAAGTGTTGAAGCGAATTTACGCGGGATTTATTCCACTGCCTTGGATACTTGCGGCCACGCTATTCCTGAACGGCAAACTTGATGCCCCCAAGAATGTGGTCTATTACCCGACCACCGTGCAGAGCCGCTTCAATATGCGTGGAATGGTGCGCGGCAGTAGACGGCTTCTTGTGCGTTCCTGGCGACCCGGGGAAAAGGTGGAAAGACTAGCGGTCGACCCTGACGATTACGATCGCTTCCATGACGGTGACGCCGTGGTGGTCGGTGTGGCGCCAGGCGCACTGGGCATCAGCTGGTTTTATGGGATTTATCGCCGATAATTTCTAGTTCGCCTGATGAGCGTAGTGCTCGCCAAAAAAATCTCCCTTATTCCACGTTGGACGCTGCGAGTCTTCAGTAATCAGGAAGCCACAGAGAAAAACGAAGCGCGCATATTTCACGGCGGCATCGAAGTCTAATCCCGGCTGGTCCATATCGTCTTGCGGCTGGTGATAACGCGTCTGTTCCCAGTTCTTAAAAATGTCCGCAGGTTTGATTTTCTGGTCATCAGATTTGAAGCCCGCCACCGGAAATATCGCCGGGATACCCTGTTTGACGAACGAATACTGATCGCTGCGAATGAACACCACTTCTTCGGGCATGGGGTCTGGGCTCTCGCTTAGACCCAAGCGGGCTGCCGCTTTCTTGACCACAGTATCCAGGCTGGAATGCTCCGCACCGAAGGCCACGATATCCCGCAAAGGCCAGAGCATCAGGTCTTCATCCATGTTGACGTTGGCGACTACCGAACTCTTGCTCACCGTCGGATAATGTGCGAAATAGTCAGAGCCCCGCAACCCAGCTTCTTCGCCGGTCACCGACAAAAACAGAATGGAGCGGCGCGGTCGCGTTTTCATCCCGCTGAAAGCGCGGGCTACCTCCAGTAAAATTGCCGAGCCCGAAGCATTGTCCAGCGCGCCGTTATAAATGCTATCGCCCTTGACCGGCTCGCCGATGCCGAGGTGATCCAGGTGGGCGCTATAGACGACATACTCATTCTTCAACGTTGGGTCGCTGCCTTCCAGTTTTGCTACCACATTTCGGCTCGCAACATCCTGCAATCCGGTAACGTTATGAATCTTCGCGGTAATTGGCATCACGAATGACATGGGTTTCCCGGTTTTTATGGCTGCGAAGACTTCTTCCGCCGAGTGCGGACTGCCCGCGAAGAATTTTTTGGTCGCCTCCAGGCTCAGGATTGCGCCGCCTTTCAACTCCGGAAAATAATCATTGGGTCGCCGCTGTTTGTCGAGCCAGCGCAATTCCGGAAATGACAAATCGCGAACCTGTTCCTTGAACGAGTACAGCTGCTCAAAAACGGGATCGTCCAGGAAAATAACACCCACTGCTCCATGAGCTACGGCATTCTGTAATTTTACTTCCCAGGACGAATAATGCGCTTTCAAAGAAGACTCAAAATTGGGCGCGTCCGCCATTAGCGCCACAATTTTCCCTTTCGCATCTATTCCCTGATAATCGTCATAATTCTGAGCGGGCGCGGTGACGCCATCGCCTACGAATACAACCGGAGCCTCCACCGATGTCTCCGGCAGAACAGGATCTCCGTGAGAAATATAATCTTTTCGGAAAATAAGAGCTTCGTCTTTTCCGGAGCGAGACAAAACGAGCGTCGTCTTCGTTTCGTCAGCCTTATGCAACCGTAACAGCACCCTTTGAAAGTAGGAACCGTTGTCCCCGGCAGGGTGTAGCCCCAACGATTCGAATTGAGTAGCCATGAACTTCGCCGCGATATCGTAGCCGCGCGAGCCCGTTCCGCGACCTTCCAGCGCATCGTCCGATAAAAAACGCATGTCCGCGCGAATGGCTTCGGGGCGGATGGTGCTCATGGCCTCTTCGGCCGCGTCAGGATTCGCCCGAACAGAATACGTGCGCGCGAAAAGGGCCAAAGACACTACCGCGCACAAGCATAGAAGCACGACCAGCTTTGATTCCAGAATCCTCATGAATTTAAAGGCTCCTTGAAATTTGTTTTGGTGACTGATGCGGTCTTAATAGGCCGGTTTGCCGCCGGGAAGTAACGGGATTTGCAGTTCCAGGATATGCCCGTCCTTGCCTAGCCGGAAGCGAAGGCGTTCCACCGGGCCAACGTTACGATCTTTCCACTCCGTGATTTCCAGCGGTTCCCCTGGCATGTCGGAAGTAGACCACTGTACGCCGTCGCCTTGCGGTTTCACCGTGCGTGGATCGATGTCGAAAACCTGGCGCTCCGGTACGTTCACCAGGAGATAGCGTTTCCATAGTTTCACCAGCAGCACACCGCGCTTGGAGGTGTGATAAATATTCCACGAAGCCGGAGCTTCATCATTGAAGCGCACGATGGCGAACGACACAGATTTCCATTCGACCGGCTTGCTGGTTTCGTTGGTTTGAGGCCGCGCCGGGTAAGAGAAAAGCGCGATCAACAGCGCAAATACCAAACGCATGACACAAGATCGACGTTCATTAAATCGCGATGCGCGATGCGCCGCGCGATTTATGCCATGGCTAGCGACATACTTCACCTGATTCGGGAAGGTCGATGACCACACTAGCTCGCCTTTACTTCGCTGAATGATTTGTCGAGTAGTTGAATTGCATCGTCCACATCTCCCTTGGTGGTATTCAGCATGGGTGCGAGCCGCAGTGTATTGCCGTACAGCCCGCCTTTCCCGATGAGCAAGCCATTGTGACGCGCTCGCTCCATGACCATGTTGGTAGCTTCAGGCGCGGGTTCTTTGGTTTTGCGGTCTTTCACCAGCTCCAGCGCTTGCATCAACCCCATGCCGCGTACGTCGCCGATCAGCGCATATTTGGATTGCAATTCCTCCAGCTTGCCGCGGAAGTATTTGCCCACGACATCCGCGTTTTCGCGCAAGCCATCTTCCTCGATCAGTTCGATGGTCGCGCGCGCCGCCACGCTGGTTACCGGATTGCCGCCGAACGTGGCGATGTTGCTGCCCTGATAGCCCCCCGCGATCTCCGGCGTAGTAACCGTGAGCCCGATAGGAACACCGTTCGCCATCCCCTTGGCGCTGGTAATAATGTCCGGAGTCACTTCCCAATGTTCAATGCCGAACCACTTTTTCCCGGTGCGGCCCCATCCGGTTTGCACTTCGTCGGAAATGTAAAGAGCGCCATATTTTTTAACGATATTGAAAACGATTTTGAAATACTCCGGCGGCGCGGTGATAAATCCGCCAACTCCCTGAATGGGCTCGGCGATGAACGCGGCAATGTGGCCGCTAGTGCCGGTCTGAATCAGATTTTCCACGTCGCCCGCGCAGGCGACGCCGCAATCGGGATACGTCAAATGCAGCGGGCACCGATAGCAGTAAGGATTGACGGCATGCGAGATCCCCACACTGATCACACCGGCCCGGCGATACGGCGCGTGTGCGGTCATGGCTTTTGTAAGACTTGATCCACCCGAGTAAGCGTGACGCAGCGCCACTACGTCGTAACTGCCGGTCGACATGCGCGCCAGCAAAATGGCCGCTTCGTTGGCTTCGCTTCCGGAGCTGGTAAAGAAGCTTTGCTGCAGGTTACCCGGCGTGATTTGCGCGATTTTTTCCGCCAGCGCCACGATGTGCTCATTGGGATAAAGGGTGGAAGTGTGTTGCAGGCGACTGACCTGCGCGTTCACTTTCGAGGTGATCTTCGGGTTGCAATGCCCCACCGAAACCGTGAGGATGCCGCCAAAAAAGTCCAGATACTTGTTCCCGTCGAGATCCCAGATATGTTGCATCTCGCCGCGATCGGCCACTAGCGGCTGTTCAAAGTAGTTGGTGACCGAGGGCCAAAGGAATTTTTTGTGTTTGGCGGCGATTTCCTGACTGCGTGATTTTGTGGCGCCAGCAGTTGCTGGTGCTGAAGTTGCCGGAGTGGTCACAATTCTGTCCTCGCAAGCTCGGTAGGATGCTGAAGAGTGTATGATGCGGCGCTATTCGCGGCAAGCCGGAGGAACACAGAACACAAAGCGAAGATCGAATAAATTGGATCCGCTAAACGGAAGGCTTGGATTTCAGCGAGCGACTATAGGACAGGTGCTCCGGTCCAGTTCCGCCAGCTTTTGTTTGCCTTCTATGCTGCCTTTCCTGGTTGCGGCGGCGAAGAGACGGCGTGCTTGATAACAATTCCTCGTGACTCCGTGGCCGGTGAAATACATATTGCCCAGAGTAAGCATGGCGGTCACATTGCCCTTGGCGACTTGATCCCACAAAGATTTTACGTTTTGCAACCGCGGCGCCGGTTCTTTGGGCGCCACTTCTTTAGGACTCGGTTCGCCATCGGCTGAAGCAGCGTTCGGTTCTTCCGCAGGTTTAACTTCCGGCACCGGCGGCTTGTTGTCCTGAACAGGTGGCTTTGCGGCGTCTCGAACGGGAGGTTTCGTCACCGGCGCAGGGTTAGGCTTGGCCAGCTCCGAAGCAGGCGCTGGCTCAACCATCTGCCGACCCAACCAGATGAACCCACTCGCAGCTTCACGCCGAAAGACAAAAAGGCCAATCAGCAGCATCACCAGCACCGCGGTAACAATAATTCCGGACGAAGTCTTAATCCTCCCCGGTAGCAATCCCGCACTGTTGGCCTGCACATTGAATTGCTCGAACACCGTTTCGGAACGCCGCCGCAGTTCCATCACGTGCGTGTGCAGAATTTCCTGAACCTGCGTCTGGAAACGATCAAGCGCCTGCTGTTGCGCCCGCTCCAGCAGCGACGGATATCGATCCAGCACCTTCACGGACGCGCCCGCGGACGTCACCGCCGATTCCAGGCTCTTCATCTGTGCCTGGACCGATTCGCGGATGGGAAACAATTGCCGTTCCGAGTCGCGCAACACCCGCGCCGCGGCCTCGCGAAACGCCGCCAGTGTGCGCTGCTCTTCATGCTGAAAGTGTTGCAGCAGCGCCTGCGCATGCTCATTGAGTGCCCTCGCCGTGCGATCTTCCAGCGAAACGAATGGATCTTCACGATCCCGCCCGGATAGTTCCTCGGTCTGGGTGGCCAACTCCGAGGAGGCATTCGATTCCTCGACCAGTTCAAAGTCCCCAGACAGATCGACCTCTTCCACGTCCGGGTGCTCTTCCTGGTGCTCCCCGGGATCAAGCTTATAAGCGGTTGCAGCAGAAAAATCCGGCCCGGTCTGGGCCGCTAGTCGTGGGCCAGGCGGCGTCGGTTTTCTTTCTGCACCGGCGGCCGGCGGCAGGGAAGCCCACGTTCCACTACCACCGCTCCTGTTTGAGGTTTCTGGTGGCGTAGGCTCTTCTGGCACATCAGGCAGTAGCGGAAAAGCAACAGCGGAGTGAGCCGAGGTTATAGATCGCACCGATTTTGCCGCGTGGGGCTGGGCGGCGCGGTCGCGGCCATTAGTCGATGGCGATGCCTCCGCGAGTCCAGATGATTCAGAGGCGGGGAAGTTGTCGCCGTTCGTTGCCGACACCGCTATAGATACAGAACCGCTAGAAGTGCTGCTTTTGCTAGACCCTACGTTCTGCATTGGATATTCGACGGCGTTTGCCATCCAGTTACGCATCTCGCCTAGAAATTCATCAGACGCGTCTGTAAACTGTACCCCCGCAACGCGACCCTCTTTATCGGACCATTCGATACGGCCGTTTCCCCCGACTCGTCGCTTTTCGTCCAGATTGAAAGCAAACTTCACATCTGTTTTTGGGCGCACACGTTTCACCGCACGGAAACCAAAACCGTGTTCCGACAAATTAAGAACCATGCCGCCATTGCCTGGCTCTACTTCAACATAGAGGAGGTTCTCAAATCGTTTGCGCGGAGATTGCCGGCGTTCTAGGTTAGTCATGCCTGATCCAGCCCCAAGGGCAGCGTCCCAATCCGCCGGTCAAACAGCTTGACGATGAGATGCGATCCCACAGCGCCCACTGTGAGTCCGCAATGTGCCGCCATTACACGCCCTACCGTTAATGGATGGTTATTCTGAACCACCACTGCCTCAATAACAACCCTTAGTTCGCTTCCTCTAAGTTTTGTCTTTTTAATGAGATACATGAAAACTTGGCGGGAAGTCACTCATCATCAGGCCGAGTTTGACGGGTTGCCCTTCGCGATGAGCAGACTTCCCATTCCGGGAATGGGCTTTCTGACGGGCAGTTTCGCGCCTTCCGCTCCGCAATGACAACCACGCATTATATGTTACCCGCAACACAGTTGGTATTGCTTTAAGACCTTTGGTTTTTCTTACAAAATGCACCCATCGATGGTGACTGATTACAGAAAAATCTCGGAATTCACTTCAGATCTCAGGCAGTAAATCAGTTTGAGTTTTGATGAAGTGGAAAGCATTTGTGCGCCCGCGGCGAAGCACCTAAAATCTTCAACTATGCGTTGCGTGGGATGCCAGGCTGTTGGGCGGCCTACGGCGAAGTCCTGGCGCGAGAGTACAGCCACTATCGACTTGCGCGGCTTCACCGGCTCACAGCGGATACCTATGCGGTACAACATCCAGGGTGAACCTGCCGGCCGCCAGAAGATTGGTCGGGGTGCATCTCTCGCGTTTGTACCTTCTGCTGGAAGCCGGGTGGTCGACAGAGAGGGCCAACAACGCCATGTTTGCAATTACCGAGTTCAAGGACCGCTGCGATTGGCTCGAACCGCCCTCAATGACCGGCACCTTGAGCGTCCTGGAAGTCTTGCAAGCCGCCTCAAGCGAAGAGCACGAGATGCGTGTAAGAGCCTGGGCTGAATCGGTCTGGAAAGCGTGGGCGCTCCACCATGCCACTGTGCGGAAATGGTGTGCGAGTTTGTGATGCTAGAGGCTTCTTTCGGCACATGAGCCCGTGCTTGCACGTTCCAACGAATCAGTGAACGTAGTAGCCGTTTTTCGCCAGGATCACGTAATCATGGCCCTTCTTCCCAAACGATGATTTCAGCCGCACTTCGAGCTTGTGAGGTTTGCCCGTCGCCCCGTTCGCCTGCGTGTAATACCCCAAGGTGTAGCGCGTTTTGATCCGCTCAATCAGCGCGTGAAATTCCGCATCCAGGTTGGCCACATCTTTGACGTCAAACATCTCTCCACCAGTCTGGTCCATAACTTTGCGTATATTCACCAACCCCGGAACCATGGCGGCATAGAATAACGTCGACGCCGGGTTGTATCCCGGTATTTTCAAATTGTATAAAACCGCATCCGAGGCGATCGCTTCCGTCACGATGTCGTGGGTACCCTGTCCCCCCGCGTCCGTGCCCACATCATCGCTGATCAAAATAATCACGCGGC
Source organism: Verrucomicrobiia bacterium (assembly GCA_035482155.1). Lineage (GTDB taxonomy): Bacteria > Acidobacteriota > Terriglobia > Acidiferrales > UBA7541 > Acidiferrum. The sequence goes on from DATHRB010000044.1 coordinate 71,084, forward strand.
GGCCCTTGGGAGGCGCGCCGAGCAGATACTTCGCCGCCACAAAAATGCCGTCATTGATATTTGTGGCCCCGCCGATTTTGAAGCTACCGAATTGCTCGGCAATCTTGGTTTTGTCGTTGGTGAACGGCATGCGCAATTCCGCCTCGGTGGCAAACGTAAACAGCGCCACCTGATCTTCCGGTTTCAGCGCGCCCAAAGCGGTCGTCGCCGCCTCCCGCAAAGGCCCCATAAACGGACCAATCGAATCACTCAAATCCAATACCAGCGCAACCTCCAACGGGAGCTCGTCACGTCCAAAAATCTCCAGTTTTTGCGGCACGCCATCCTCGCGAACTTCGAAGTCGTCCTTTTTCAAATCGCCCATGATGCGTCCGGCTTTAGTCTTCACGGTGGCGTCCAACAACACCAGATTCACGTTTACGCGAAGCGTACTGCCTTGGTCCTGACTATCTTGACCCTGATCCTGAGCCACAAGCGGCTTTTGCCACATCAATGCAAAAATAGCCACCGCCAACCATCGCAATATTCTTAGCCCCGGCACCGACGTCATCATCCTGCAAAATCCTGCAAACCCGTTTCTATCGTCAATGAAAGCATTGATGTCATCGCATGTTACATTCCAATTGAAATATTCCCCGCCATCTTATCTTTACACAACAACAGCGGCCCTGCTGACGTGTCTATGAACGTAGCGATACCGTCGTAAGATTCGCATTTGTGGAAACAGGTCGCCTGGCGACCAATCCAATGCGTTAGTATGTTCAAAGCATTCATGATTAGTGTTCCGGCTCGCTTTCTCCCTCCACCGGAACAACTATCGCTTGATCACAGAGCAATTCAGCGGAATTGCGGCCGATATCGATATGGCATCGAATCCAATTGAAAGCGCGCCTGGCGGAATCGAGCGCCGCAAGCACTCTCGTCAGCGCTTCATCATTGCAATCGTTTCACGCTCTCGGATGCGTTCACCATTCTTATACCCGTCGTTCGCTCGTTCATTACTTACTAGCCGTACTTGGGGCGTTCTATTCCAGATGGCTATGCAATGCCGATCTGGACTCCAACTCATCTCAGTCAAATTCGCGAACTCGAGTTGCGCAGCATGAATAGCGTTGAAGGGTGCGTCTGTGACATCGGACGCGAAAAGTTGGGTCTATCCGGCGATTAACCGGCGGAGTTGCTCAAGATCGGCGTCGTCGGCATCGGAAACGGCGCAGAAATTCAGTTGGCCCTTGCGCCAAGCGATCCATTGATATCCTTGGCGAGATCCCGGGTGCGGTGAAGTGTCTGACTCCGGAGTGGGCCAGATGAATACATTTATCAAATTTCCTCGACGAGCGTACACAAGCGCGGCGACCGGGCGGCCTTCGATAATATCGAGGCGGCCGCCTTGCAAAGCAAAACCGTCGTTCGCGAAATCGCGGACCGGTAAAACAAAATCAACCTTACCTTCGATCCACTGTTTCACGGCGCTCTCATCATTGGAAGCGATACCGGTGATGTGTCCAGGCTGCAGGGAGTGCATATGCGCGTCTACAATTTCGGCGGCGAACTCGGCTTGATAGGCGTCGGTGCGAAACTCAGGACGGATTCTCCACGCCAGGAGCGCGACTAGTAGCAGTACGGAGGCAGCAGCGAGCCCCTGCCACCTATGCCAAAAGATAGGCTTTGCCACGGCTGTAGTGGGCGCCGCGGGCTGGAGTTGCCCGACAATCTTCCTACGAAGTGAAGCAGGTGCCGGCTCATAAAGTTGAGCGAACTGCAATCTGCTTTTTAAGAAGTCCTGGGCCACAAGTTCAGAACCGCAGTCAGCGCAATGCAGCATGTGCCGTTCGAATTCCACGGTGCGAAACGCGCTCAGCTCACCATCGAGGTAGCTGTGAAGAAAGGCATCAGCAAAGTCACATTTCATAGTCAGCGCTCTCGCGAGAGGAACTCTAGAGACCCAATTCGCCCAAACTTCACCCTGGGCTCGATGAGTCACATAAAGAGGGACCGCCGCGAGCCTGATTTTATTCTCGTTGGTGTTTTCCCGAGCAAAGATTGATGAATGGAAAAGCTTGTTCAGGCCCCGCCCGGGAGGGTACATTGCGGGGTACCGGGCCAAGTAAATAACGTGGTTGAAGGCAAATTCTCGCGGAGGCAGCGATGCGAAAGATGATTGTGCTTAGTGTAGTTCTTGCGTCGGCGACCATACTCCTGGCGGACAGTAGCGTACAGCCGCTGAATATCAAGCCAGGCCTGTGGGAAGTAACGATAAACATGACGTTCAATGGTGCCGGAGCGCCTCCAGGAGCGCGTCCACGAACAACCTATAGGTCCTGTTTGAAAAAAGAAGACTTAAACAAGTATCCATTCGCTGATCCGGACAAAAAATGTAACTACAGGGTGTTGAGTTCGACTGGTTCAACGATGGAAGCGCAGGGGACTTGTACTGAAAATGACGGCACGAAGGCCGATTTCAAGATACGACTGGATGCCGTCGACAGCGAGAACGTTAAAGGCACTGGGCAATTGATATTGAGCGGTGCTGGCGGCAGCCTGAGTGGAAACTACGCCGGGGCGGGCAAGTGGATCAGCGCGAGCTGCCCCGCTAATGGCAGGTAAGGCCGATAAAAGGCTCCTTGAGGCAAGAAAACAAATCGGCAAACGAAGCACATCAAGGTGGAGTATCGAACGGCTGGAACTTCCTTGCGCCTTTTAGCGTATTGTCCTGTAGATCGTAGGTGACCCATGCGCGTTCGGATTCCCGCACTGTCGGTGCTTCTTTTGTTGCCGATTTCGAGCTATCCACAAAACAACGCAGAGGTCGAAAATGACCTTGCGCATCATACGTTCTATGTTGACTTCGCGCCACGAGGGCAAATCGATCTGCGTATTCGCCCGGCGGAGATTCACATCATTGGCAGCGAGGAGAGCAGAATTGTTGTCCGGGTGGAAGGGCGGCAAGGGCGCGATTCCAAGGATGTGCAGGCTCGCTTCGAAAAACATGGCAATTCTGGTGTGCTGGAGATTAACGGCGGGCCGCGCAACGATGTGACCATCACCGTGCAAGTTCCCAAAGAGTCGGATCTTGTCGTGCGGGTGTTCGCCGGAGATGTGCAAGTCAGGGACGTTGTCGGTGACAAGGATGTGGAGCTGAATTTCGGTTCGTTGAGAATTGGCGTCGGAGACGCGACCGGCTATTCAAGTGTAAAAGCTTCGGTGTCCTCAGGCGAGATCGATGCGAAACCATTTGGCGAGTCCCACGGCGGGCTATTTCGTTCTCTGGAAAAGTACGGGCCCGGCAAATACAAATTGAGGGCGCACGTGGGCGCCGGCCAGTTGACTCTGAATTAGGACTCAGATTTTCTAATCCCGAGCCCTGGTCATTGAGTCGCGGCCAAGCTTCGATCGGGATTCACAGCCAACCACGCTAGCGCACCCAAGGCCGCTAAAACCGCTGCCACGTAAAAAGAGGCGGTCCAACCGTAATGCTCGGCAACTGCGGGGGTGAGTGACGCGGTGACTGCACCGCCGAGTTGCGCCCCCATATTCATGAAACCAGAAACTGAGCCGGAAGACGCGGCCCCGATATCCGCGGTCACCGACCAGAATGAGCTTTGCGAAAGATAAAGCGCGCCCGCGCCACCGGCAAGTACGACGCTGGCCAGGCGTGCGCTCGCGACACGGGAGCCGAGAAGGAGAAACACCGCGGTCATGGTCATGGCGACTACGGCGATGCCACAACGCCCGATACGTTTGCCCCGCCAAAGTGTTACGCGGTCGACCATAACTCCGCCGAGCGGGCAGCAGACGGCCATGGCGAGGAAGGGAAGCGTGGCGTAAACGGCGCTCGCTTTCAGGTTCAGGCCGCGAACTTTTGCGAGATAAATGTAAAACCAAGTGAAGAAAATCCAGGCGACGTAGCCGTAGCAGAAATAGCTTAAGGTGACTGCCCAGACATTTTTGCTTTGCAGGATTGTGGACCAGGGCAAGGATCTGACGGTACTGGCGTCAGGCGGCGGGATCGTTGAGGCGGAAAATGATTCGCTGGACGATAAAGTTCTTCCCGACTGGATGAATTGGAGTTCGGCGGGAGAAACTGCAGGATGGTCTTCGGGTTTGTCGCGAGCAATTACAAACCAAATGAAACCGGCCGCGAGGCCGACGATGGCGCTCATCCAGAATGAGGATCGCCAGCCATAATGAAACATCACATAACTGATGGCTGGAGGAGTGATACCGGCGCCGACGCCGACTCCGGCGAAAATGACGCCGTTGGCGACTCCGCGCTCCTGGGTAGGAATCCACCAGGAGACAAATTGATTGGAAGCGGGATAGATGACGGCTTCACCGGAACCCAACAGGAACCGAATCGCGACGAAAAGGAGTAATGCTCCTCTTATTTGCGAAGGCACAATGGCGGTGAGGGCGGTGAAAATTCCCCACCACACTACGCCGACGGTGAGCACGCGACGGGGACCAAGCTTGTCGCTGAACCAGCCTCCAGCAGTTTGAAAGAGGGCGTACCCCAATAAAAATGAACTGAAGACATAGCCCAATTGGCTGTTGGTAAGGCCGTAATCCGCGGCGATCGAAGGACCGGCGATGGAAATGTTTACGCGATCAAGAAATGCGACCGCGCTCAACACAAATAACCAGAACACGAGAAGCCATCGGGTGTGGCTGATGGGGCGCTGAATCATTCGGTCATTCGCTCAAGCACAATCTGGCAAAGGCCGAATTCAAGCTTTGTGGGCCTTCAATAATTGTGTTAATTGGTCGGCGATGATGCGGTCTTCGCCGGGCTGCAACATAAAAGAATTCATTGATAAACCCTGATCCGAAGCACTCAGGATGATAGAGGGATCGGATTTCTTCAGAATTGCGCCCGCGTCCTTTGGTGTGATGGCAATTTGGTGTGGATCCCACGTAATACGCAAATGCGGGACGTGGTTGGCGATGGTCGAGGCCGGGAAGTCGGTGGTTACGCCGGAGACAGATTTTACTTTCGCGGCGATTAGATCGAGTCGGCGCTGCCATTCGGTGTTGAGGGCTTGGTGATCCTCGTTCAGATAGCATTCGAGCGCTTTCACCATGCCGACGATTTCTTCCTTGCCCACTTTTTGACTGCGGCCCAAGGTGTCTTCGTGCGGGCTATTGTTGAGGAGCGCATTGGCGACGAGGTCTTTTTTTCCAATGAGCAAGCCTGCGCATTGCGGACCGCGGATGGCTTTGCCGCCGCTGAAACAAATCAGATCGTAGCCCATGTTGGCATAGTCCCAGAGGTGGGAGACCGGAGGAGTGTCGGCGGCGGCGTCGATGAAGGCGGGAATTTGATGGTCGTGGGCCAGCTTCAGCCATTCTTCGACTTTGACTTGGCCTTCATCGTTTGCAAAATTCGAGAAATGCATCATGGCGGTTTGCGGACCGATGGCGCGTTTTACATCGTCTGCTGATTCCACAACGACCAATTTCACTCCGGTGGAACGCAATTGGTGGTCGAAAGGGTTGCGGTGGGATTTCTGGATGAGCACTTCCGATTTCATGCCGGTCAGGTCGGGTAATTGTTCGATGAATTTGGGATTGTTGCCGGTCAGTATGCCGGCTAGGCCCGATTGCATGGCTGCGGCGGCACCGGAGGTTACGATCACGGCGTAATCGGCGGGAAGTTTTAGCATCTCCGCGATGCGCTTTCCGGCAGCCACCTCCAAATCGGGAATACTGACAAAGTGGCGGCCCGCCAGAGCCATCACCGCTTCCACTTCGGGGCGCATCAAGGAACCGCCGAGGACGGTCATGGTGCCTTCGCCGTTGATTACAGTGGTGACGCCCAGTTCTTTGTAGACGTCGCCGGTCGCGCCGAAACCTTTGACGGAAGATTTCGCGTCCTCGGTGGAAGCGGCGAATGCGGAAGAGGCGAAGAGCGCGCCTCTTCCGACAATGGCAGAGGAAAGCGCGGCCAATGCGCCTAGGAAGGTTCTGCGATTCCAGTGATCGCGAAAACTCATATTCTTCAGCCTTTCTTGGCGGTGTTTACTACCGCGGCAGTGCAATTGATTTCTAGGAGCGACTGGCCTGGAAGCGCGGCGACGGCGACACAGGTACGGGCCGGGCCACCATTGGGAAAATAAGTTTTGAAGACTTTATTGAGGCCGTCGTAGTCGTCGAGTTTGGTAAGAAAAACGGTGAGTTGCAGAATGCTATCCATGGTGCCGCCGCCGGCTTCGACGAGGGTCTTAACGTTTTCCATCACCATACGGGTATGCATTTCGATGTCGGGTGTTTTGCCGGCGTCAGAATTGTCGCCTCGTGAATGCGCGCCTTGACCGGCAATATAAATGACGCCGTTGTGGACGATCAACGGGGTGATGAAGCCGGTGCTTTTGGCTGGCTTGCCTTCATAATCGAGTTTTTTGACGGTGTCTTTATCTTCTGCCGCACCGGCGGTTGGCGAGACCATCCCAGCGATTCCGAGGCCTGGCAAGAGTGCTGCCAGGCGTGCGGCGAAGCCTCTTCTGGTGCTTACATTCGAAAGCATGTCGATCCTCCTCGAGTGGTTTGAACTTGCAACTCATGGCAACGCAAAACTAAAAATGTCACTTCCGGCGGCGATGGTTACATATTGTTTGCCGAGCACGGCATAACTCATGGGGGAAGCATGAATGGATTGGCCGGTATTGAAATGCCACAAGGGCTTTCCCGAGCGGGGATCAACCGCCTCGAAGGATTGAGTATTGTCGCCGAAAAATAAGAGGTTGCCGGCGGTAGTCATGGTGCCTGCGGAAGAATATCCCTCGCCAGCTTGCACATAGCGCCAAGCGGGCTTGTCGCTTTCCAAGTCATAGGCGAGCAGTATTTTTTGGCCATGATCCGTGGCGCTGTGGCGCACGCCGGTGGAGTAATAGGTTTGGCCTTCTTTGAAGTTTTCCGGCTTGAGCGAATAGATGCTGCAATCTTCATTGGCGATGAAGAAGAAAAGTTTTGAGGCGGGATGGTAAGAAGGGGAAAACCAGTTTGTAGCGCCTGCAAAGCCGGGGCAAGTGCGCGCACCGTCCGGGGAGGGTTGTACATCTGTTCGAATCGGCCGACCTTGGCTGTCGATCCCGCTGGCCCAATTTAATTTTTCGACGAAGCGGACCGCGGACAAAAACTTTCCATCGGTGCGGTCAAGCACATACAAAAATCCATTGCGATTGGCCTGCACGAGAAGTTTTCGCGGTGTTCCGCTATAAACGGTGTCGATCAACACGGGTGTTTCGGTGGCGTCGTAGTCGAACAAATCATGCGGCGTGAATTGGAAATGCCACTTGAGCTTTCCGGTATCGGGATCAAGCGCGAGAACGCAATCGGTATAGAGATCATCGCCGGGGCGGACAGCGCCGTCGAAATCCGGGGAAGGATTGCTGGTGCCCCAGTACAAAGTGTTTAGCTGCGGGTCGTAGGTGCCGGGCATCCAGGTGGTGCCACCGCCGTGTTTATATAATTCGCCGGGCCAGCTTTCCGATCCGGGTTCTCCGGGGCCGGGGATCGTCCAGAAACGCCAGGCGAGCTTGCCGCTTGTGGCTTCGTATGCGGCTACAAAACCGCGAACACCGTCGTCGCCGCCGGAAGTGCCGACGATAACTTTATCTTTGACAACCAATGGGGCGCTGGTGGCGCCGTAATTTTTATTTCCTTCCGCGTAGGCAACGTCCCAGAGCAAATTGCCGGAGCGGGAATCTAGGCAGAAGAGATGAGCGTTGTCGGTCTCGGCGTAAATGTGAGATTTCCAAACACCAACGCCGCGGCTGTGATGTTGCGCGGCGTCGTCGATCAGGCCTTCGGTGACGGGTCGGGAGTAGTGCCACACGACGCGGCCGGTTTGCGCATCGAGTGCAAAGACATCATTGGCGGCGGTGACCAGCATCAGTCCGTTGACCACGACTGGGGTTACTTCCATGTCGCGAGAATGGGGCGAATGAAAAACCCATGCTGCGCGCAACTGCGAGACGTTGGCCTGGTTGATCTGATCGAGGCTGCTGAATCGCTGGCCAGTGTAGTCGCCGTTGTAGGAGAGCCAGTTGGCTGCGACTGGCTGGATATTCAGTTCTTCCGTTTTCACGTCGACGACAATCTCCTGGTGATTCGCTTCCTGGGCCGTGAGAGGCCCGAGGCAAAAGATGAGCAAAGCCATGGCGGCGATTGCGTTGCGTCGCGGCATAGTATTCTGTGAATCCGTTTTCGTGACCTCCTGAATCAGGCCGATCATTCAGCAAATCATTCCTAATCGAAGGAGCGCGAAATTACAACCGCCCAGATTTTTTAACCGCTTCCTGAATGGACTTAAACTTTTCAATGTCGGCGTACATGGAGTGCTCTTTGAAATCCAACTCCTGGGCCAATGACAAAACTTGAGGCGCTTGCGCGCGGGGAACCACCGTCACGCCATCGGCGTCGGCGACGATAATGTCACCGGCATTTACTGGGACTCCGTCACAGACCACTGGGACATTTGCGCCAGCAAAACGGTAATGGCTTACGGAAGTGGAGGGCACAATGCCGAGGGCGTAGACGGGAAACCCTATTTTTGTGAGATAGGCGACGTCCCGGACGCCCCCGTCAATCACTGCGCCGGAAAAACCACGCGCGGACATGGCGGTGCCCATCAAACCGCCCATGCCGGCGATATCGACGCCGTCTTCCACGGCCATGACGTAAACGGAGTTTGCGCCGCCCTGATCGATGGCGGCAAGCATTCCGTCCAAGGCGTGGGGATCGTTGTTGGAATCTTTTTTCAACTGTACGGTCAGCGCGACGCCGGTGAATCTGCTTCCAAAGATTGGGCGCATGCGGTGAGACATGTACATTTTGCGACCGGAAATTTTCTCGAGCGCGTCGGAGACGGAAGCTACTTCGACATGGCGGTACGCGTCCAGAAGAGACAGGTCGTCATTGGGGGGATTGGCAGCGTGAGTATTGAGGGGGCGGAGCGTGATTCGTCCGGATAGGGCGGCAATCGTGAGGAGGCACAGTAGAAGCGAAAAAAGAAGCCGTTTAAATGGTGCCAATGCAGAGCGCTGCTTCACAGAACCCTCCCAGGTAATGATTGCCAGTGTCATTCAACACCAGAATCCAAATGATGGTAATTCCTAATATTTCCATATCTAAATCGATTCAAATGCAGAAAGCGATTGACGCAAACAAACGTCATGCAGTAATACCATACAGACTGGTTAGAGTGAATTTTTATTGTTGGAATTTTATTGATCTTATGGGCAGCATCTTCTCTCGTAACAGGACGTTGAGGATTTGAAACTGCGCGTGATTAAAATGATTTCCTTCCGATGGGCTTCGTGGCGATGGGGACAGGTTGTGGGTCGGTTGCTGTTTATAAGCGCGTTCTGGGCGGTTAGCTTTTGCTGGTCGAGCGGCGAACAGTCTTTTGTATATGCGCAAAAAACCAGCCAAACCGTAAATAGTGCGGCAAGCCATCGGACGAATTCGGAGCAGGGGCGCATGTTGTTTGAGTCTAACTGCGCGGGGTGTCACGGGTTGGACGGGCGGGGCGCTGAAAAAGGACCAAATATCGCGACTCGGCCGGAAATATCAGGGCGTTCGGATGACGAGATTCTGGGCATACTTCGACGTGGTATTCCGAGCGCGGGCATGCCAGCGTTCAGCAGGTTGGGAGACACGAAGCTGCAAGTTGTGGTGCGGCATTTGCGAACCTTGCAGGGGCTGAATGGAAAAACCGAAATAGCGGGAAACGCGGACGAAGGGAGAAAACTGTTTTTTAAGGACGGTGGTTGCGCGACATGCCACATGATCAACGGCGCGGGAGGATTTTTAGGTTCCGATCTCAGTAGCTACGGCGCTGTTACGTCTGTGGCGGAGATGCGAGAACAAATCACCAATCACGACCAGCCGCCGCGCGCCGGGACGATGGTGGTCTCGACACGAGACGGGAACAGGCTGTCCGGTTTTACTCGCAACGAAGATAATTTTTCTCTTCAATTACAGACTTTTGACGGCAAATTTCATTTTCTGGATAAGTCGACACTGATCAGTGTGGATTACTCGCCCGCTGCTACCGCAGTGGATGCGGAAAAAAAGTTAAGCAACAGCGATCTCGACGCGCTGATAAGTTATCTGGTTCGCGTGGCTCAAAGTTCGGAAGGCGGAGTCAAGGCGAAGTTGGCGCCGCATCATCATGAAGAAGATGAGGATTAGGGATTGAAAGTTAATCAATGCCCAGGCGACGCTGCATCTGTTCCAGCGTGACGTTTTTGGTTTCAGGATAGAAGAACAGCACCACAAAAAACTGCAGCACCATCATGGCGGCGAAAAACATAAATGGATAAGCGCCTGAGGATTTCGCCACTTGCGGAAAGGTGTAGGCAATGATGGCATTCATAATCCAGTGGGACGAGCTGCCGAGCGCTTGGCCCTTGGAGCGCACGCGATTGGGAAACACCTCGCCGATATAAACCCAGATGACCGCTCCCTGGGACACGGCAAAAAACGCGATGTAGGTGACCAGCAGCCAGATCAGATAATTCTGGTGTGCCTGCGTATAAAATATTTCAGCGACGCCCGCCAGGCACAGCGCTGTGCCTACCGATCCGATGATAAGCAAAGTCTTACGGCCCAATTTGTCGATCAAAGTCATGCCGAAAAGTGTGGCGACAAGATTCATCGCTCCGATGGCCACGGCTTGCAGGTCGCCGGAAATCTTGCTGTATCCGGCTGCCGCAAAAATATCATTCAGGTAATAGAGAATGGCGTTGATGCCGGAGAGCTGGTTGAACATTCCGATGGTAATGGCCAGGAAAATGGGCAGCCGGTATTTCCGGACGAATAGTGGCTCCGAGGTTTGCTCTCGTTCGAGATGCACGGAGGCGACAATTTCACGCAACTCATTTTCGGGATCTTCGGCATCCATCGAAATAAGAACTGCGCGCGCTTCATCAACGCGCTTCTGAGTTACCAGCCAGCGAGAACTGGGCGGAATCCCAAACAACATCACCAGGAAGAGTATTGCCGGCGCTGCAGCCACACCGAATTGCCAGCGCCATTCGTTAACACCCAAGCCAAATGTGCCAATCACATAATTAGAGAAATACGCGAGTAAAATTCCGAGGACGATATTGATCTGAAACAGGCCCACCAGCCGGCCGCGCCATCTTGCGGGGGCTAATTCGGCGATATAGACGGGGCCCAGGACGGAAGATCCGCCAATTCCCAGCCCGCCGATAAAGCGAGCGACGAGCAGCATCGGCCAACTCACTGCGAAGGCGCATCCGAGCGCGGACAGCACGTAAAAGATAGCCAGTACCCGCAATGTTTCTCGCCCGCCCCAGCGCTGGCCGGGGATTCCCGCGGACATGGCGCCGATAATGGTGCCGATCAGGGCCATGGCTACTGTGAGGCCCAGCTGCCGCGGGGTCAGGCCAAACTTGAGCGTCAAAGAATGTGTGGTGCCTGCGATGACCGCGGTGTCAAATCCAAATAAGAGTCCGCCCAACGCGCCAACGGCGGTCGCTTTCAACAGCGTGGAATTTAATTTCATTTACCTGCCTGCTTGTGGGTTTATTGACGCGCGTTAAAGCTACCATCAAAACGAGGAATTTTTGTTGTGAAAACACATCCAGTGTGGGTTCAAGTGGCGCGCGACTTTCGTCGGAGCAAGGCGATTTCTTGAGGATGTCGCGGACATGAGCGCGTAGTCAAACCGGGTGTGCATTGCTGGCATCGAATGGCAATGCGTCAACGATCGTTATTTGCTATTCGCGAAACTCCTGCTGGCTCTGGCCGGACGCGAGGCCGCGATGGTTACGAGTGATGTCACTTGCGCGCGTTCGCTTGCTAATACTGAATGACCGCAGCCGGTAAATTTACGCAGTGCGAAGCTGCGCATGACGGAACTTGGTTGTGGCGAGAACGGTAATGGCTACGAACGCCAGTAACACAACCAGCTGGGTAATCTTGAAGGCCGGCCCGGTCTGGGTCGGCGCGAGCGCTTTCAATGCCGGGACGCGGCGGAAAAGCTGCACCACTAAGACGAAGACGTTGAGATACAGGGCCATCATGGAACTGATGACGTAGGTTGTTCGCCAGCCTCCCGCTAGATGTTGACGGTACAGCGCGAAAATCGCCAAGGCCAAAACTATCAGCGAAATGGCGCCGACAACGTAAGACGGCTTGAATCCGTGAAACGGAAACATAAATCCCGTGGCGCTGGTAAGTACGGTGGTCCACAGAAAAACGGACGTCCAACGGTCAAGCTGCCGGGCATTGATCAAGGCATACGCAACAACTAGTCCGGAGAAAATCCCTATCAGGCTGATGACCACGTGAGTAAAAGTGAAAATCGATAGAATCATGATTCATTTCTCCTCTTACACTGTCTCGCGCTTCGAAATTACCCGACGGCGACAATTAGGCCGATTCTTTTTCCTGGGACGGAGTCGTGACGAGAGGCACGGGTTGCGTAGGAAGTCTCTCTCGACGCAACCCGCGTTGAGGATGTCAGGATGCCGCGGCTGTCGCGGCACCTTTGAAGAACGAAAGCAAATCGGCGTTGATTTGGTCCGCGTTGGTCGCGAGCATGCCATGCGGAAAGCCAGGATAAACCTTAAGTGTCGATTTCCTTAGCAGCTTCGCAGACAAAGGACCGGCAGCGACGATCGGAACAATCTGATCATCATCACCGTGCATTACCAGCACCGGGATGTCGATCTTCTTCAAGTCCTCGGTGAAATCGGTTTCCGAGAATGCCTTGATGCAATCGTAGTGAGCTTTCATGCCGCCCAACATACCCTGCAACCACCAATGTTCCCGGATGCCTTCGGAAATTTTCGCGCCGGGACGATTGTAGCCATAAAAAGGAAGGGTAATATCTCTGTAGAATTGTGGCCGGTTGGCTGCTAGTGCGGCGCGCAACTCATCGAAGGCCGACACAGGTTGGCCGGTCGGATTCTTATCGGTCTTCAACATAAGCGGCGGCACCGCGCTGATGAGCACTGCCTTCGAAACGCGTCCGGTGCCGTGACGCCCTAAGTAGCGCGCCACCTCGCCGCCTCCGGTGGAATGTCCAACCAAGATGGTGTCCTTAAGGTCGAGAGCGTTGAACAGCTCGGCGAGATCGTCCGCGTAAGTATCCATGTCATTGCCATCCCACGTTTGCGTAGAGCGGCTGTGACCTCGGCGGTCGTGTGCGATTACGCGATAGCCGCGCTGGCCAAAAAACAACATTTGTCCGTCCCAATCGTCGGCGCTTAGAGGCCATCCGTGACTGAAGACGATCGGCTGTCCTTTGCCCCAATCTTTGTAGAAGATTTCTGTGCCGTCTTTTGTTGTGATGGTTGCCATGAGATTTCTCCTTCACGCAAATTTTAGTTACCAGATTTAGAAAGGGCCCTTTGCCAGTTTCTGAGAGAACTTTCTAGTTAACCCTCGCGAGGGTGCCACGAACGATCACCTTTCATGACCAGCAAGGTTATAGATGATTCAGCAATTGCCGCGATGCCAACTTTTTTCTTGCCTTTCAGGGAGAGAGAGCAACCCGATGGACCCGGGCCGTCGGTGGGCAGCCTGCGGTCATCACCGGAGGCGGCTCATGTTACAGGCTCATACCAGATTTGCCAATACGATCGCGTGATGATTCTTCTGATGGCGCGCTTCCAAAATATTTATGCAGCGGATCACGCGGCACCCTTAGACGTTCAGACGGAACATCCGAGTATCGATCGAAAGGCTACTGACATCGAATAAACCTAGCCACTTGCGGCGAAGTTCGTTGCAAGCGGCGAAATCGAGGTTTTTATGCCGGCTTCTGCACGTCTTGCGAGCACACCGCTTTCTATTCTGGACTTAGCGCATATTCGGCAGGGCGGAACGCCTGCTGAGGCTTTTCGCAACTCGCGCTTGCTGGCTCAACGCGCGGAATCGCTCAATTACAATCGCTTCTGGCTGGCTGAACATCACAATATTCGCGGAGTTGCGTGTTCGGCGACTTCCGTTTTGATTGGCCACATTGCCAATGCCACTTCGAAGATTCGCGTCGGAGCGGGCGGTATCATGCTGCCGAATCACTCCCCACTGGCCATTGCCGAGCAATTCGGCACACTCGAATCGTTGTTTCCCGGCCGTATTGACCTGGGTGTCGGCCGCGCGCCGGGCGGCGACTCGGCGGCAGCGCGCGCTTTACGGGGTCCGTTCGTTACCTCAGGCGAGGATTTTCCAGACCTTCTGGACGAGTTGCGCCGTTATCTCGGAAAACCGCAACCCTCGCAACGCGTCCACGCTTATCCTGGCGAAGATACCAATGTTCCCATTTATCTTCTTGGTTCCAGCGATTTCAGTGCGCGGTTGGCCGGAGAACTCGGTTTACCGTTTGCGTTCGCGGCTCATTTTCAGCCGGGACCCCTGCTGCCGGCGCTGCGAATCTACCGCGCTTCATTCCGGCCGTCGGCGGTTCTCGAGCGGCCATACGCCATGGTTGGAATTCCGGTCATCGTGGCTGACTCCGACGAACAAGCGCAGTTTCTCACCACCACGCCAGTGCAAATGTTTTTGAATTTGATTCGGGGCGTGCCCGGACCGCTGCCGCCTCCAACAAAAACCGTCGAATGGACTAGCGCAGAACGAGACACGGTTGCCGCGAAACTTGGAGCCGCAATTTTTGGAGGTCCTGAACGAGTCGCTTCACGGCTGAATTCGTTCCTGGAAGAGACCGACGCTGACGAGCTAATCGTGGTTACGAATGCTTACAACTTCGAAGATCGCCTTCACTCTTACGAACTACTGGCGAGCCTTGTGGGCAAGGTGCAAGAAAATCCGCAGACCGTCAGCGCCGCGAATAGGTGACCAGCTGACGAACCGCCGGGAAGAAAGCCGCCAGATTGCCGCAGTTTTCCCGCGAAGCTACCTTGTCGAGCCCTGATCCACAGCAGTGTCGATGTCCGTTCGCAGTACGCGGACACTTGATGCACTTCCCACATGCACCTCGGTAGCCATGCCCAGGAACATACCGTGTTCGACAACGCCGACCGTATCGTGCAATTGCGCCGCTAGCGATTGGATGGAAATGCCTTTTTCAAACGAGCAATCGAGAATGTAGTGGCCGCCATCGGTGACAAACGGTACCCCCCCAGAAGCTGAACGCAACACTGGTTTCCACCCCAATTTCTCGACGCGGTGCGCCGTTGATTGCCATCCGAACGAAACGATCTCCACCGGAACTTCCCCATGGGAGCCAAGCTTGTTTACAATTTTGCTTTCATCCACCACGATGATTAGCAGCCGGCTGGAACTAGCCACAATTTTTTCACGCAGCAGCGCGCCGCCGCGTCCCTTGATCAAGTCGAGTGAGCCGAGTTCCACCTCGTCGGCTCCGTCAATGGTCAGATCCAGGGCAGGATAATCCTCCAGCGTTGCCAAGCGTATGCCGAACGCGTGCGCGAGCATTTCGGATTTATGAGAAGTCGGGACGCCTATCACCTGCAGGCCGCTTTTCACTTTTTCGCCAAGGATGCGGATGGCAATCTCCGCCGTTGATCCCGAGCCCAAGCCGATAACCATTCCGTTTTTTACGAGGTCAGCCGCGGATGCCGCGGCACGTTGCTTTTCGTCCATGGCTTATGCGATCTCCGTCTCAAAGGAGTCAATCAATATAGCAATTAGATTAATCAAAAATACTAATTCGTGTGTCGGCATTATCTGCCAGCGGCTATCTTGTAGCTCCCCGTTCCGCCAGGATGACAGATTTTGGCTCCCAGGAGGCGCTGCGGCCGTTTCATATCCCTTGGAGGAATGTATACAAAAACATCTGTCGTGAATCTAATTCGGAAGTTAATCTCCGTTTGGTAGACGACGGCATCGCAGACTCATCCGGATGTAACTTCCATCGAGTTTCTGCGCCGCCATAGTCAACAAACGAGAAGCTGAGTATTTTCGGACCGCATTTGTATTCGGGTCCATTAGCGCTTCGAAGCTCAGCAAAAAACTCGAGGTGCTGTTGGGGAGGTTTATGAACGCGCGGCCAGCAAGTCTTATAGCTGTACCAACTCGCAGGGCACTGATGTTCGCTTGCACTGCCACAGTGCTACTTTATGGCACCGCATTGCTTTCAGGGTGCGGCAACAAGAACACATCGGCTGCTGGCGCGCCACCACCGATGCCCGTCACAGTTGTCAAAGTGCAGCCAGCGGACGTGTCGTTGACCAGCGAGTGGGTTGGAACGCTGGACGGCTACGTCAACGCGCAGATTCAGCCCCAGGCGAATGGATACCTGATCAAGCAGAATTACAAGGAAGGCGCCCTGGTCTCCAAGGGGCAGGTGTTGTTTGAGATTGATCCGCGCCCATTTCAGGCCGCGCTCGATCAGGCCAAAGGGCAACTTGCGCAGGCCAAGGGGCAAGTACAGCAGGCCAAAGCGCAACTTGATCTTGCCCAGATCAACGTCAATCGCGACACCCCGCTCGCGGAAGCGCGCGCTATTGCGCAGAGTCAGCTCGATAACGACACCCAACAAAAAGCGCAGAGTGAAGCCGCCGTCGAATCGGCTAAAGCTTCTGTCGCTGCCGCACAAGCGGCGGTTGAGAATGCGGAGTTGAATCTCGGCTTTACCCACGTGCGATCACTTATCACCGGTATCGCGGGACAGGCGACCGTGCAGGTCGGGAACCTGGTCAACACGCAATCGGTGCTGACCTCCGTCTCGCAACTCGATCCCATCAAGGTTTATTTTTCGATTAGCGATAGTGAATATCTGGCTCTTACGCAGCAAGCGAAACACAAAGGTGGCGACCTGCTGGAGAACTCTTCGGCCATTCCCCTGACGCTCACTCTTTCAAATGGCGAGAATTTTCCGCACAAGGGGCGCATTGCCTTCGTTGACCGGCAGATGAATAGCCAGACCGGCGCTATTCGAATCGCGGCCGCGTTTCCGAATCCCGGAAATCTCCTGCGCCCGGGCCAGTTCGGCCGTGTCAAGGCAGACACCGAAGTCCGGCACAACGCCTTACTCATACCGCAAGTAGCCGTTTCGGAGTTCCAGGGCATGCAGCAAATTTATGTGGCCGGGCCGGATGGCAAGGCTCACGTGGAAACCGTAACGCTGGGGCCCCAGATTGGCACGAACTGGGTGGTGAATTCCGGTGTCTCCGCCGGGGCGCTGGTCATTGTCGACAATCTACAGAAGCTTCGCGATGGAGCTTCCATCAATGCGCATGAGCAATCTACCTCTGCCGACGCCGGTGCTTCAACAAGCAACGGCTCAACGGCCAAAGCGGCGGGAAGGTAATTCATGTCGAAATTTTTCATTAACCGCCCGATTGTGGCAATTGTCATCGCCATCGTTACGGTCATCCTCGGCGTAGTGTCGCTGGCATCACTGCCCACTTCACAGTTTCCGAATATCGTTCCGCCGGAAATTCTCATCACCGCCACCTACCCCGGCGCTGACGCTAAAACTCTCACGCAAGCCGTCGCTACGCCCATCGAGCAACAGATGAACGGCGTCGACAACATGATTTACATGGACTCGGTGAGCGCCAACAACGGAGTAGTGCAGCTCTTCGTGGACTTCGACATCAAGACTAATCCGGACATTGACCAGGTGCTCGGGCAACTGCGCGTCGATCAGGCTCAGTCTCAACTTCCCTCGCAAGTTACCGTCGCCGGATTAACAGTGCAGAAGTCACTCACGTCGCCCCTGATGTTAATCGCTATCAACTCTCCTGGCGGCAAATTGGGCCAGGACTTTCTGACCAACTATGCGGTCATCAATCTTCAAGATCAGATTGCTCGGGTTCGCGGAGTTTCGCGCGTGCAAGTTTTCGGCGGCACCTATGCGCTGCGCGTATGGGTCCAGCCTGACAAGATGGCCAAGCTGGGAGTCACTGCCCCGGAAGTAATCGCCGCGATCCAGACGCAAAACAATGTGAATCCTGCCGGACAAATCGGCGGCGAGCCCATTCCTCAGGGTCAGCAATTCACCTATACGGTGCGTACTCAGGGGCGGCTCGTAAAACCAGAAGAGTTCGGCAACATCATTATCCGCGCAAATGCCGACGGCTCGATTCTGCACCTTAGCGACATCGCTCGTATCGAACTGGGCGATCAGGCTTACGCCATCTCCGCCCGCTATAACCAGGCGCCCTCCGGAGTTATGGCCATTTATCAATTACCCGGATCCAATGCCGTCGAGACCGCTGTAGCAGTCAATGCGAAAATCAAGGAACTATCCGCCACGTTCCCCCCGGGCATTACTTACGATGTGCCGCTCGACACCACCAAGGCGGTTACCGCGGGCATTCGCGAAATCGTTTTCACGCTTGTGGAAGCTTTAGGTCTTGTTGTGCTGGTGGTGTTTCTATTCCTTCAGGGATGGCGCGCCACACTCATTCCGTTGTTAGCCGTTCCGGTTTCGCTCGTCGGAACATTCATTATTTTCCCGGCGCTCGGATTTTCGATTAACACGCTGTCACTATTTGGCCTGGTGCTAGCCATTGGCTTGGTCGTCGATGACGCCATCATCGTTGTGGAAGCTGTCGAGCACCACATTGACGAGGGTATGGATCCCAAGGTCGCGACCATAAAAGCCATGGAAGAAGTTGGCGGCCCGGTAGTGGCCATCGCGCTGATTCTCGCCGCCGTGTTCATTCCGACCGCGTTCATTCCTGGTATTACTGGCAGGCTGTACCAACAATTCGCCGTGACCATCGCGATCTCGGTGCTGATTTCCGCATTCAACGCGCTTACGCTTTCTCCGGCGCTCGCGTCGCTGCTGCTCAAGCCCAGGGACACGGAAAAGAAAAAGGGCTTGCTTGGCAAAGGGTTCGGTCTCTTCAATAAATTTTTCGGACGCACGACAGAAAGTTTTGTACACACCTCCAACGTGCTCATCCATAAGTCGGCAATCGCTATGGTGGGCCTGGCGATAGTAGCCGTGCTGGCGGGTTTCCTTGGCAGCAGCCTTCCCGGCGGTTTTATACCGACAGAGGATCAGGGCTACATGTTTCTGGCGCTGCAGCTTCCTGATGGAGCTTCCGCGCAACGCACCGACGCCGCCGAACAGAAAATCAGCACGGCCTTATTGAAGACGCCTGGGGTGCAAGGCGTGATCGCCGTCAATAACTTTTCGCTGCTGACACAGGTTCAGAGCACCAACGCCGGTTTCTTCTTCGTCGCTCTTAAGCCTTGGGAAACGCGCAAGAGCAAGCAGCAGCAGCTCGAATACATTCAAAGCCATTTACAAAGGCAGCTTTTTGCAGACCCTGACGGCATTGCCTTCGCCTTCCCGCCGCCCTCGATTCCGGGCATCGGAACTTCTGGCGGCGTCACCATGGTTCTGGAAGATCGCTCGGGAACCGACGACCCCGCAACGTTAACGAAAAACGTGTTCGCATTTCTTGGCGCACTGAAGGATAGAAAAGAGATCGGTGCGGCCATCCCGTCGTACCAGCCTGCAGTTCCGCAACTGTATGTTGATGTCGATCGCGAGAAGGTGCTGCAACAACAAGTGAGCCTGTCGGACGTTTACACCACAATGCAGACTTTCATGGGCGGCTATTTGGTGAATTACTTCAATCGTTTTGGGCGGCAATGGCAAACCTACGTGGAAGCCGAAGGCACATCGCGCACCAACATCGCAAACATTGATCAGTTCTATGTTCGCAGCGCTAATGGCGGGCAGGTTCCGCTGGCCTCGCTGGTCAAGGTGAAGCAGATCACCGGCCCTGAATTTATTTACCGCTTCAATGAATACAACGCCGCACAGCTCAACATCACCGGCGCGCCGGGCTACAGTTCCGGCCAAATTCGCGCGGCCTTGGAAGACGTTTTCAAGAAGACCATGCCACCAGGCGCGGGATTCGATTATTCCGGCATGTCCTTCCAGGAGCAGCAGGCCGAAAAGGGGGTACCGTCCTGGGCCGTGTTTGGATTGTCGCTGCTCTTCGTCTTTTTAATTCTTTCCGCGTTGTATGAGAGCTGGTCGCTGCCTTTCAGCGTTTTGCTGAGTACTCCCGTTGCGATTCTCGGTGGATATCTCGCGCTTCGCGCTCGGCTGCTCGAAAACGATATCTTCGCCACTGTAGGACTGGTTATGTTGATCGGGCTGTCCGCGAAGAATGCCATCCTCATCGTCGAGTTTGCTAAATCGAATTACGAAAGTGGAATGAGCATCGCGGAGTCCGCTCTGGGCGCTGCACGCTTGCGTTTCCGCCCGATCGTGATGACGGCGCTGGCGTTCATCTTCGGTTGTCTTCCTCTATGGATAGCAACGGGCGCCGGCGCCGCTTCTCGTCGCATCCTCGGAACTGTGGTGATTGGCGGGATGTTCCTGTCGACCGCCATAGGACTCATCTTTATTCCCGCGACTTTTGCGGTGGTCGAATATCTCTCCCATCGCTTTGTCAGAGGCGGCAAGAACACCACCATGGATTCCAAAGCTGACGTTGACGTACACGAGGGCCAAGCTCCCGGGCCGCAGACGCCCGCTCTCGGGGACATGGCATGAAAACTTTTTTGATTTGGTTCCCGCGCACTCCTGCGATCGCGCTCGCGACTCTCGTCGTCGCGGGTTGCAATGTCGGACCGCGATATAACCGTCCGACCGTTTCGACTCCACCTGCTTTTCGTGGCGCGGACGATGCTTCCATCGTCAGCGATGCGCAGAACTCCGTCGCCGACCAACAATGGTCTGAAGTTTTTCGCGAACCCGAGCTGCAAGATTTGATTCGTACCGCGCTCAAAAACAACTACGACATTCGTATCGCGGCGCGGCGAGTACTTGAGCAGCAGGCGCAAGTTCAGATCACTCGCTCACAGGAATTTCCGCAAGTCACGGGCGGCGGCACGGGTGTTGGCGCGACGCTGCCCTCCAACCTGGGAGTCAACATCGCCAGCCCTCTCGCGTTCGGCGCTTTTAACCTTGGCGCTGCCTGGAACCCCGATTTCTGGGGCCTGTACCGCAAGCAGACGGAGGCCGCGCGCGCGCAGCTTTTGGCTCAAACTTGGGCGCAGCGAGCCGTGCGCTTGACACTCATTCAGGGGGTTGTCAGTACCTACATCGACTTGCGTGCAACGGATCGCAAGTTGGAGATAACCAATCAGACTCTAAAAGTTCGCCAGGATTCTCTGGAGCTGACCGAAAAATTAGAGCGCGGCGGTTCCGCCCCGCTCTCGGACGTGCGTCAGGCCGAGCAACTCCTCTACACCGCTTCATCGCAAGTTCCGCAGCTCGAACAACAAATTCAGCAGGACGAAAACGCGCTCAGACTTTTGCTCGGCGCGAATCCCGGCCCGGTTGCTCACACCGCTCCAGACGCCCTCGCTCCCCCGCCTCAGGATTTGCCGACCGGTCTTCCCTCGCAGCTTCTCGAACGCCGCCCGGACATTCAGCAGGCCGAACAAACTTTGGTTGCGGCCAATGCGCAGATCGGAATCGCTCGCGCGCAGTTTTTTCCGCAGCTTTCCATCACGACTTCCGCCGGCGTAGGAGGCAATGAATTCTCGAATCTTTTTGATGTTTCCGGAAAAACTATCTATGGTATCGGATCACTTACACAGCCGATCTTTGAAGGTGGCAAGCTTCGCGGCCAGCTGAAGCTTTCTCGCGAAACCAAGGAAGAGTTGGTTCTCAATTATCAGAAGACCATCGCCACCGCGTTTCGCGACGTTTCCAACGCCTTGATCGCGTTGAACAAACAGCGGGTGTACCGCCAAGAACAGGAAAAGCTTGTGGCAGCCGCACAGGACGCTACGCGGCTCGCGCGCCTTCGATATCAGGGCGGGGCCACCGGATATCTCGAGGTCCTGACCACAGACTCAAGTCTTTACTCGGCGGAACTCAACCTTGTGAACGCGCAACAAGGCGAAGCCGTCACCGTTGTGCAACTCTACAGCGCCTTGGGTGGTGGCTGGCAGTAGCTGGCTCTTGATGCCGATGCCGCATATTGCGAAAGAAATTTGACCTGTCATTCCTTGCAATTCTGGCGCGGCCGCTCTTTCCTAGCCTGCGGCCGCTGCCATACGGTCAAGTTCCTGCATTTTCTTTGCGTCCACCTTTAGCTCTGCTGCCGCCACGTTTTCTTCGAGATGTTTGACCTTGGAAGTTCCTGGGATCGGCAGCATGACTGGAGATTGAGCCAGCAGCCATGCTAGAGCTACCTGTGATGGCGTAGCCTTCCATTGCGCAGCGATACGACTGATAGGGCTCTCAGAACCCGAAACGCGACCGGCCGCCAGTGGAAACCACGGAATAAAACCCAAATTTTCTTTTTCGCAATACTTCAGAACATCTTCCGACCCACGGTCGGTGAAGCTATAACGATTTTGAACACTCACAATCGGCACAATGGTTCGCGCATGCTCAATCTGTCGCATGCTCACTTCCGATAAGCCAATGTGTTTGATTTTTCCTTGCGCTTGTAAGTCCTTCAGGGTCCCGAGCTGATCTTCAGCCGGCACCTTAGGGTCGATTCGATGCAATTGATAAAGATCGATGCGCTCCAGGCGCAACCGCCGCAGGCTGCCTTCGCAGGCCGATCTCAGGTGTTCTGGCTTTCCGTTTTCAACCCATTGGTTGGGGCCCGGGCGCATAAAGCCGCCCTTCGTGGCGATCACCAGTCCTGCAGGGTACGGGTGCAGCGCCTCAGCGATGATTTCTTCGCTAACGCTGGGACCGTAGGAGTCCGCGGTGTCGATAAAATTGATTCCCAATTCGACGGCGCGTCGCAGAACCCTGATGGCCTCAGCCCGATCTGCAGGCTCGCCCCAAATTCCTTCTCCGGTGATTCGCATCGCTCCGAATCCCAGGCGTGTAACACGAAGATCGTTTCCGATCAGGAATTCGCCGGATTTTTTAGCGGGTGGTTCGTTTCGTTGCACTGAGGGTTTGTCATTCTGCATCGGATTTCCCCTTTCCAATAGATGAAATGATTGTCGAACTGCTTCTCCTTTTGCGTAACAAGATAAAAGCGGTACCGCAAAAAACGCACGACTCTTTGCGGCTTCCGCAATGCTCCGAGAATTATCGCGCTACCGCGCCAATTTTGCGAACGGCTTGCGCAAGTCGCAGCCATCACACTTCTGGACCAATGCGCTTCAATTTAGATAGAATCAGAAGCGACGCGGCGGGCGTCGTACAATGGCAGTATAGAAGCTTCCCAAGCTTCGGACGTGGGTTCGATTCCCATCGCCCGCTCCAATCACCTTGTGTACGGTCCGAAGAGATCCTTTACAGAACGTTCCGGAGACATAGTTTACACTTTAGGGCCAAAAAGGGTTTTTTAAGGGCTGCAGGGTTTTTTCCTCCAGATCGATGTAACCAAGATCGTAGTCCATAAAGCTCACCAGCCAGATGCCATCGTCGACCTCCTTGATACCGACGGCTTGACCCGCCAGAGAAGTGCTGAGATTTATTTTCTTTTTGAAAA
>DATHRB010000045.1:0-25564 GCA_035482155.1 Verrucomicrobiia bacterium
GAACCGGCCCCATTGCCTGGACCAAATCCCGGGCCCCGTCCAATGCCAGATCCAGTGTTATTGCCAGAGCCGGTTCCCCCGGGGGAACCGTTACCGCGAGACTCCCAAAGATCCTCTCCACCAGAGCTGCGCGACGGCCCCTCTGCTCCGCCGCCCTTTGAGCCGGAAGTTCCCGCACCGCCTCCAGCTCCGCCGCGTGAACTTTCCGCAGCCAGAATCATTTGTAACAAGCGGCTGGGGTCATTGAATAAGTCTTGGAATTTATCGCCGGTGGCGCCAAGAACTTTTGCGGCCAGGTTCGCGGCAGTTTTTATACCGGCGACCGAGGAATCCTCGGCAACATAACGAATCTCATTCACCTTGATGCCGGTTTCGCCTCCAAGAGCGGCCTTGAGTTGATCCGCAAGGGAAGACGGTTTTGCGTTGCCACTGGGAAAAGCGCGAACGAAACGGGCAAACTGTGATTGTGTGAGCGCTGGAGAAAAGTGGATGCTCGCGATACCGGAAGTGATCAGCAGTTGCGCAAAATTTTTTTCGCCGGCGGAGGTCCCGAGTGGGACGCCATCGAGCAGAATTTGATTTCCGGAAGCGCCGAGTAAGAGACCCGTACCACCGCTTTCATCCAACGCTCCACGCAATTCCTTCCACGTAGTTTCAAATTGGGCGGCGGTGCGCACATGCCCGAACTCATAAAGGCGGGCGAGTTTCAACAGAATATTGAGGCTGCGAACAAAGCTGCGCGAGCCACCGCGCGTGTCGATGCTCATGTGCTTTGGCGAGGCACTGCCCCTCCAGAGTTCTACAGTAGAGTTTTTGGAGGCAATAAGACAAGGACCGCGGCAGGCGCTGTAGCTATCTAACTAACCCCGCTCACAAAACACCGAATAATTTTTAAGTAAGTCAGGTTGAGCCGGGTTGTGTGTTGCTAACGATACGGACGAGCCGTCAGATCCGTAAAATTGGCGACCAAAAAACAAGGCGTCCCAACTTCAGGACGCCTTGTTCAAAGCCTTTCACCCGATACATCGGGCGAAGAGAATGAGTTTAGAAGAAAATCTTCAGGGCCAATTGCAGGGTTCGCGCGTTGCTGGCGAACACTTGCGAAGGGTGGTTGAAATTTGCGTTCTGGGGCTCCAACATCGTACGTTCGGTACCAGTAAAGCCCAGCGGGGCGATGTCGTTAATGTAGCCACCAACGTACTGCGGATGGTTAAACACGTTGAAGGCCTGGACCTGAAATTCGATACGGAAGCGTTCAGTGATGGAGAACCGCTTCAGGGCAGTGATGTCAATGTCGTTAATTGGAGCGAGTTGCAGAGTATTGCGTCCGACATTGGCTATGGCTCCGAGACCAGCCTGTACATACTTCGCGCCGGAATTCTTGGCGGCGTAGCCCACGACGTTGCCTTCGATGTTAACGCCATCGCCGGGGCAGCTTGGCGCATCGGTAGCGGCGTTGCCTGTGCACAGGACGTTGCCCAGCGCGCAGTCGGCACCGGGAACGACACTGCGGCACAGTGGGACAACCCCTGTTCCTGTGCCACCAGCTCCTGCGGGATTCAAGATCGTTCGGTCGCCGGCCGCATCGCCGTTCAAGTTGGAGTCCAGAACACTCTGACCCGTTACCCATTGCCCAGACTGGTAGGTGTAAATGGGCGCGATCTCCCAATTGCCGAGAGTGTTTTTCAACAAGTAGTTACCATTCTTGAAGAACGGCTCGTCATAGATCATCGTGAGAGTCAAACGGTGCCGATGATCAAGGATGGAGTTCGCACGGTCAGCACTCAAGTCCAAGCCATTTTGCGCACGTCGGGGTGCCAAAACTGTGCTGAACACCTCAGCGGTTGCGTCGTCAATATTATGGCTGTACGTGTAGGCCAACACGCCTTGCAAGCCGTGGCTAAAGCGCTTGGTCAACTGAGTCGCCAAGCCGTGATACGTCGATGAAGCCCAAGGCTGGTACGAAGTGATTGTGCTGGTAAAGCCAGCGCTTTTGAATGCTGGTACAACGGCACTGTTCCCTGTCTCAACGTCTGCCAAAGACTTCGTCGAAGCATCCACGGTCGCTTGGTCGGGCGCGGTAAAGAATGTAGGTAACGAATTGCTAGCGGTAACCTTTGGTTGCTTGTTCAGCTGAATCTGAGCTGGCAAATGGATACCCCGGGTACCGAGGTACCGAATTTCAAAGGTGTAGTCGGACCAGAAGGTATGCTGAATGCCGAGGGTCCAGTCTATGGATTTCGGCATGTCCTGGAAGTTAGGGAGAAACGCACTGGTAGCCGCCCGCTGCGCGGCGATACTGGGGAAAGTACGCAGCCCGCCGGCGCCCGGCAGGATGCCTCCGCTCGCAAGAAATCCGCTGCTTGCGCAGGGATAGTTGCCCAGGGTTTGCACGCAGTCGTTGGTGGAACTAAGTTGGGGCGGAAGAGTCAAAAGTCCAAGGTTGTCAAACAGCGTATCGAAAGCTTCGCCGAAGCCCGCGCGGATGGAGGTTCGTCCGCTCGTGCCAGGGGACCACGCGATACCTACACGCGGCGCAAAGTTATCTTTAGACCACTGCGGAGCTCCAAACGTAATCAGGCCAGGGACGCTTGCAGCGGCGTTGAGGTGTTGCAACGTTTCCGAGAACGGCGTAGTGGTGTATTCATAACGTAGTCCGAGGTTGAGCGTAACGTTCGGGCGAATGCGATAGTTATCGTTCACATACCAATAAATCGCCGACTGGTCTCCATAGTAAACGCTATTTCCGTTGCTGCGTTCCGCAAAAAAATCCGGGGCAGCGTCCTGAAGGTATTGAAATGTATTGCTGTACTCATAGTCGCCTCGCGAACGCTGCGTGAAGGTTTGAGGGGCAATGAGCTTACGGCCTTCGATCCCGAACTTCACGGTGTGCTTCCCTTTAGTCCAAGTCAGCGCCTCAGCCAATTGATAAGTGTTTTGGGTCGCGCCCTGGGGAGCATTGGGGTCCGGGCCAACATTTAGGAAATTCAGGTCATTCAATGTGATGTTGGGGAAACTGTCCAGGCCTGGATACGGGAAACTCCCCGCGCTAAAAGTCTGGGCGAAACGGTTGTAGCCGAGTCGAAGTTCATTGGTCAAAGTGGGGGTAAAAGTATGATATTCATTGATGGTAACCAAGTGGAACTTGTTGGGCTGCGGGAGAAAGAACGCTGGTAGAGCGGCGCTGTTATCAATCCCTACGACGCTGTTATAGATGTAGCGGCCGCGTATCTGATCTTTCGTAGAAATGTCCCAATCCATACTGGCGACTATGAACTTAGAGTTTGTAAAGCTGGGAGCTACCACAGCGAGACCCGCGGTGGGAATAGTCGTGCCCCCGGTCCAAGCAATCGGTGTACAACCGGCCCCGGCAAGAGTTCCTGGCTGCACATATTTCTCAAATATTGCAAGGTTGGTAGCCGATAGCCCCGGCGTGGCATTAATTGCGGCGAATCCAGCGGAAGTCGGAGCACAAACGGCACCAGCGCCACCCGCTTGACCTAAGGGTTCATATTCGTAATTGACGAAGAAAAATAACTTGTTCTTGAGCACTGGACCGCCAATTTGGCCGCCGATACGATTTTGATCGAAGCGCGGTACTGACGTGAACCCTTCGATGACCTGAAGAGTATCCAAAGCATCGTAATTCCTATTTTGGTTATAGATGTAAGCCAACCCATGAAATGAATTGGTGCCGCTCTTCACCACGGTGTTGAATTGTCCACCAGAAGAATGACCGAATTCCGGTGAAAACTGGTTTTGCAGTAAAGAGAACTCCGCGACGGCATCGTTCGGGACGGCAACCAACGGACCGGTCACGCCTTTGTTGTTATTATCCACGCCCTCGATAGTGAAGTTATTATTCCTGGGCCGTTGGCCGCCGATGGAGGGCCCGGATCCAACGCCAACGCCGCCGCTAGTGGCAACGCCGGAACTCAGCAATGAAAGGTTCAGAACGCCGCTGCCGGCTTTGGTGCCGCTTGTAATCGGGAGATCGGAAATCTCCTTGGTTTCGAATGTGCTCTGGAGCTGGGCAGTGGTCGTATCCAAGGTCGCCGCCACGCCGGAAACTTCGATGGAGGTAACCGCGCCCTTAATTTCCAACGTGATTTGTTGCGTCAGCGTGTTGTTCAGCTGAATCTTGACACCGTTGATCGTGGTGGTGCCAAAGGATGGCGAGCTGGCAGAGACGTTGTAAGTCCCCACGGGCAAGTTGTTGAGACGATATTCTCCGGAGTCGTTAGCGTCTGTCTCAAGTTTTGCTCCGGTGTCGACGTTGACCGCTTCGATATGCGCCCCAGGAACCGCAGCGCCGGTCTTATCCAGAACTGTACCAACGAGGTCGCCGCTGATGATCTGAGCGCTCACTCCGCCCACGATTGCTAAACTTAAGGCCACAACGGCGATACACGAGAACACTAAAAATCTGCGAAAACCTTGATTCACTGAAGCCTCCATAAATTTAGGTACTGATGATCCGCGCAGGAACAAGGGACACGTCCCGGTTAACACCTGGAGGCCATACTGCAATCACCGCTCCAAACGGGGCATGAAATTTATCTGAAAAAGCGGCAGATAAGCTGCTTGTTTGCAGCAATTTATATCGAGGTTAGGTAGATTATAACAACGATTTGTACCTGATTATACTATCCGACATACTGGATACTGATTTTAGAAGAATTTTAGAATATCGCTCGGGTCGAGTTCATAAGGCGAAATTTCCCGCAGAATATTAGCACCAGCATCGCACTTCGGAACCTACGAATATGAGGTTTACATCCGGATGCTGTCACAGAAGTTCACTACCGACTGCTCAGCCCAGAACCTTGCAGGGCCGGTCTTGTTGGAGATAAATGCGCAATGGCCGCCGTGGTCGGGCGCTACCAGTTGAATTGCGGGATTTCTTTCGGCGCCCGCAGCCAGGATGGAAGCGTAGGGCACGAAGGGGTCGTCTTTAGCCGTAATGAGCAAGGTCGGAACTCGCAACTGCGCGAGGATTTTTTTGGCGGACGCGGCCTCGTAATATTCGCGAGCATCGTGATACCCAAAAATCGGCGCAGTGATGACGTCATCGAACTGGCGGACGGTGCGGACGGGAGGCAATTTATTTGGAACGTAGCGCTCGGGCATTGTCACGGCCTTGCGCCGGTAGCGGTTCATGAGGCTAACCACGAAGTGACGTTGATAAACATGATTCTCCCAGCGTTCCAAGGCGTCGGCACAGGCCGCCAGGTCCACTGCGGGACAAACCGCGCAAATGCCGCGTAGCGCCTGCGGAAAAGAATCCCCGTATTCGCTGGCCATTTTGAGAACTAGATTGCCGCCCATGGAATAGCCGACGAAGAAAATTTCTTTGAACCCGTCAACATTGGCGAGCTCTTCGAAAACAGCACGATAGTCCGAACTCAGTCCAGAATTGTACAGGGTCGGCGTCAGCGATTCGGTACCGCCACAGGTGCGTTGATTCATGCGAATGGCATTGTAGCCGCGCTTGAATGCGACTTCCGCAATACCGCGGGAGTAATCGGAATTACTTGAGCCTTCCAGGCCATGAACAATCACGATCACCGGAGCATCCGACCGCTTGCCCGGTTGCCAGTGGCAGTGCGCCAGCAAACGAGATTCGGGATCAACCTGAAATAAGCGATCCTCCGGCGGCGGCAGGGAAAAATTTCTTGGCCAAAAAACAGGAGCCACCGTCATCATATGCGCGCCACGAAGCACCGGATGAGGCTCGAAATCTTCGATACGTAGGGGCATGCGCGGATACCCGCGATATCCTATACCTACAGTAACACGAATGGTAGAGCGCGACTTTTCGACAAGAGGCACGGGCACGTTAACGTCGAGCTGGTCAACTTGACCCCAACTAGGCGTGCCCCTACAATGAAATATCCACGGTGAACAATTTCTTCGATTTGATGAATCGATTTGAAGCCCAGCAGAAGCCTGCTGGGCCGCGTTGTTTTAGCATGCTTCATCTGTAACACGCGGATTTTTGTTCCGAACATTTCCTCTGTGAGGCTTGTGCATGAAGGATGGACCGATAGCTGAGGGTCTTACTTTCGACGACGTGTTGCTGCTGCCCGGAAAATCCTCGGTGCTACCGGCCGAAGTGGATACGCGTACCAACTTCACGCGTAAACTGTCGCTGAATATTCCCCTGGCATCAGCGGCCATGGATACCGTGACGGAATCTCGTCTAGCCATTGCGATTGCGCGACAGGGCGGAATTGGCGTCGTGCACCGAAACATGACCATCGAGCGCGAGAGCGAAGAAGTCGATCGAGTGAAACGCTCGGAGAGCGGAATGATCGTCGATCCGGTGACGATTTCGCCGGATATTACCTTGCGGCAAGCGCTGGACATCATGACCAAGTACCGCATTTCGGGCTTGCCGGTTACGCGCGGCGCGCGGCTTACCGGGATTCTTACCAACCGGGATCTGCGCTTTGAAAAGGATCACTCGCAGTTGGTAAGCGCGGTGATGACCAAAGAGAACCTGGTCACAGTGCCGGTGGGAACTACGCTGGATGAAGCTGAGCGCATTTTGCAGAAACATCGCATCGAAAAACTGCTGGTGGTGGACCAGGACTACAACCTCAAGGGACTGATCACCGTAAAAGACATTCAGAAAAAACTCGCCTACCCGCGAGCGGCCAAGGACGAACAGGGCCGATTGAGAGTGGGAGCTGCCGTGGGCGCTACGGGAGATTTTCTGGAACGCGCGGTGGAAATGGCACGGGCCAAAGCGGACGTGCTAGCCATCGATACGGCTCATGGGCATTCCGCGCGGGTAATGGAAGCGATCAAGGCTATTCGGCATCGCCTTCCGGAAATGCAATTGATTGCCGGGAATGTAGCGACCTTTGACGGCGCTAAAGATTTGATCGCGCTCGGAATTGACGGATTGAAGGTGGGGATTGGCCCGGGATCGATTTGCACCACGCGGGTGGTGACTGGGGCGGGTGTACCGCAGATCACCGCGATTATGGAAGCGGCGCGGGCGGCGGAAGGCACCGGCGTGCCAGTGATTGCCGACGGAGGCATCAAGTTTTCTGGTGATATCAGCAAAGCCATTGCCGCTGGTGCTTCGTGCGTGATGATCGGAGGATTATTTGCCGGCACGGAAGAAGCGCCGGGCGAAACGATTTTGTATCAGGGGCGCACCTTTAAGTCGTACCGCGGCATGGGCTCGACGGCAGCCATGGAAGATGGCACGACAGCAGCGGCGGACCGCTATGGACAAGAAAACATGGAGCGAGGCAAATCCGTACCGGAGGGCGTGGAAGGGCGGGTGCCTTACAAGGGTTCGTTAGCCGCGCTTACTGACCAATTGGTGGGCGGCTTGAAGAGCGGCATGGGTTACGCAGGAGCAGGAACGCTTAAAGAACTGACGACGAAGAGCAAGTTTATCCGCATTACCAGCGCGGGATTGCGGGAGAGCCATGTGCATGACGTAATCATCACGCGCGAAGCCCCGAATTACCGCATGGAATGATCGGCAAGTCGGAAGACAATATACGAATGATCGCGTACGAGTTATTTCGTGGCTGACCCGCAACCCTGGCGCAATCCGCGCCCCATTCCGCAACTATCGGAGATGGAAGGACGCATTCAGGCGCCGAACCAACTCCGGTTGGTGATGGCCTGGCTCCCGGCACTGTGCTGGGCAGCGGTGATTTTTTCCTTGTCGACGGACGCATTTTCCGCGGAACATACCGGAAGAATATTGCGGCCCATACTGTTCTGGCTGATGCCTCATCTGACCGAGCAAGCCTTCGTAACCATCCACTTTTTTGTGCGCAAGACCGCGCATTTCACGGAATATTTTATATTTTGCTTGCTGCTTTACAGAGGAATTCGCGGCGGACAGCGAGGTTGGCGCTGGTCGTGGGCACTTACGGCGCTATTTATTGCCGCAGGTTATTCAGCGCTGGACGAGATACACCAGGCCTTTGTGGCGAGCCGCACGGCGTCGCCCTACGATTCCCTGCTGGATTCAATTGGGGCTACGTTCGCGGTTGCGGCGCTATTTTTGTGGTTCCGATTGCAAACTGCCCCCGCCAATGATCTGAACCTCCAACAGTCGCGGTAAACTTTCATCAGAAAGCAAAAAGCCCGCTTCGAGGTCCGAAGCAAGCTTTAATTGTTTGCGCGGTTTGGAGACTAGCTCTTCTCGTCGACAGCTTCTTCTTTTTTGGGGCGTTCTTTCTTTTCTTTCTTCTTGAATTCGTAGCCTACCAATTCAAGGATGGCCACTTTAGCGTTGTCGCCGACGCGATGTCCGGCATGGATGATGCGGGTGTAGCCGCCTGCGCGGTCCGAGAACTTCGGCGCGATTTCGTTGAACAATTTCTGAGTGATCGCAGGAAGCATGATGTAGGAGGCGGCCTGCCTGCGCGACTGCAGCGTATCGCGTTTGCCAAGGGTGATGATCTTTTCCGCCACGGGACGCGCGGCTTTCGCGCGCGTCAACGTGGTAGTGATGCGCCCGTGTTCGAACAGATTGGTGACCAGACTGCGCAAAGTCGCGCGGCGATGGGACGGGTTGCGCCCGAGTTTCGATCCTGACTTGAGATGTCGCATGGTTTACCGGGTCTCGCGCCGCGATTACAGACCGAGATTTTCCTCCGAGGGAGCCATGGTGGTCTGGCTTGGGAGCGGCGGCCAGATAATGCGTCCGTGTTCGTCGAATTTCATGCCCAGCGCGAGGCCCATCTTCACCAGTATATCTTTGATCTCGTTGAGAGATTTCCTGCCGAAGTTTTTAGTCTTCAGCATTTCATTCTCGCTCTTCTGCACGAGTTCGCGAATGGTCTGAATGTTGGCGTTTTTCAGGCAGTTGTAGGAGCGTACCGAAAGCTCCAACTCTTCGACGGAGCGATCCAGATGCTCGAGACGCGGATCATGCGCGGTGTCTGGCAGCGGTTCGATGCTGTCGACCGGCTCTTCAAAATTGATGAAGATGCTCATGTGATCTTTCACGAGCTTGGCGGCGAGACCGATGGAATCCTGCGGGGTGATCGCGCCGTTGGTCCAAACTTCAATCATCAGCTTTTCGTAATCGGTCATCTGGCCGAGACGAGCCGCTTCCACCGAGTAATTCACCTTGCGCACTGGCGAATGAACGCTATCGACCGGGATGTAGCCGATGGGAAGGTCCTCGTCATAGTTGCGGTCGGCAGCCACGTAACCGCGGCCGTTCTTCACGCGCATTTCGATCTGCAGACGGCCACCTTCGCTGACGGTGGCGATGTACACGTTCTTGTCCAGCACCGCGAAATCGGCGTCTTCTTCGATCTGCGCAGAAGTTACCGGCCCGGGATGCTCGAAATTTAGAAAAATGGTCTTGGGCAGGTCGGTATTGAGCTTAATGGGCACCTGCTTCAAGTTGAGTATGATGTCGGTGGCATCTTCGACTACGCCCGCGATCGAGGAGAATTCGTGCAGCACGCCCTCGATTTTAACGGCGGTGATGGCCGCGCCTTCGATAGAACTCAGCAGGGCGCGACGGAGCGCGTTTCCTACCGTGGTGCCCCAACCGCGCTCAAACGGCTGCGCGGAGAATCGCCCGTACTTTTCGGTCAGCGATTCCAGTTCAGAGGCTAGCCGCTTTGGTTTCTGAAAGCCCTTCCACATCGTGTTCCTTCCTTCCGGGGCTATTGCAGGCCCCAATACTGTTTGATGACAATTGATATCTAAACGTCACCGAAACTGCTGGCCGACCATGTGGCGGCCGGGATGAAATTACTTCGAATAAAGCTCGACGATCAGCTGTTCCGTGAATGGCGGTGTCTGCACATCTTCGCGCTTGGGCAAAGCCACAACCTTGGCTTTGAAGCCTTCGCGGTCCTGCTCGAGCCAGGGAACTGCGCTCTGAGATTGCGCGACGTTACGAGCCTCGAGGATCATGGCGTTGTCGTGCATGCGTTCCTTGATGGCGATCTCGTCGCCCACATTGACGAGGTAGGAAGGAATGTTGACCTTCTTTCCCGTAACGCGAACGTGACCGTGCAACACCAGTTGCCGTGCTTGCGCGCGAGATGACGCCAAGCCGGCGCGCCATAAAACGTTGTCCAGGCGGCGCTCCAGCATGATGATCAGATTTTCGCCGCTGGGACCCTTCATGCGCGTGGCCCGTTCGAAATACAAGCGGAACTGGCGCTCCAGAAGGCCGTAGGTACGCTTCATCTTCTGCTTTTCGCGCAACTGCAATCCGTAACCGGCTACTTTCGGGCGCCGCGATTGGCCGTGCTGTCCCGGAACGAAGTTGCGCTTTTCGATGGCGCACTTTTCCGTGAAACAACGCAAGCCTTTCAAAAATAGTTTCTGCCCTTCCCGGCGGCACAGGCGGCAGACTGCTTCTCTATGTCTTGCCAACTTCTATCTCCCTTCCCAAAAACTTCTTTGCAGGCCAGGCATTTTTGTCCGGCGCTGAATTTCCATAAATCCTTGCGTCATACCCGGCGGCGCTTCGGCGGACGGCAGCCGTTGTGCGGAATCGGCGTGATGTCGCGAATCAATACAATGTGCAATCCGGCAGCAGCCAGCGCGCGGACCGCGGATTCACGGCCGGAACCAGGGCCCTGAACACGAACTTCGACGCTCTTCATGCCGTACTGGTCGCGGGCGACTCCCGCAGCAGCCAGCGAAGCCTGTTGCGCGGCATAGGGCGTGCCCTTGCGTGAACCTTTGAAGCCGATGGCTCCTGCGGAGGACCAGCACACCACCCGGCCATCCTGATCTGCGATAGTGATCTGCGTATTGTTGAAGGACGCAGCCACGTGCACGACCCCGTGCGGAATGATGCGGCGTTCGCGCTTCTTCTTGAATTCCTTCTTGCGCTTGGTTGCCGCAGCGGGTTTACCACCCGGTGCGACGTCCGGCTGTGCGTTTTTTTGCTGCTCTTTTGCCACGTGTTGCTCCGTTTCTTTTGACCTTTAATTCCTGACTGAATAGCTTTCCGGCTTAGCCCTTCTTGCCGGTAACTTTCTTCTTGGCTGCCACCGCGCCGCGCCGAGGACCCTTACGGGTGCGCGCATTGGTGTGGGTGCGCTGGCCCCGAACCGGCAAATTGCGCCGATGGCGAACTCCGCGATACGCCTGAATTTCAATCAGCCGGCGAATATTCATCTGGATCTCTTTGCGGAGATCGCCCTCGACGCGGCCTTCCTTTTCAATTTCCTGGCGCAGACGGTTAGTTTCGTCTTCGGTAAGGTCGCGAATTTTTTTATTGAAGTCGACACCCGCTTGATTGGCGAGCTTCCGCGCGCGCTCCTGCCCGATACCATAGATCGCCGTGAGGCCGACCCACAGGCGTTTCTGCGGTGGAAGATCGATACCTGCAATACGTGCCATACGTTCTCCTTATTCCTTAGCCCTGGCGCTGCTTGTGTTTCGGATTCTGGCAAATGACGCGCACTACTCCGCGCCGGTGAATCACCTTGCACTTGTCACAAATTGGTTTAACTGATGCTCGTACTTTCATTTTTCCTGTTCCTTCTGTGTGCGCTTACTTGTAGCGGTACACGATGCGGCCACGCGTAAGATCGTAAGGCGAAAGCTCCACGGCTACTTTGTCTCCCGCGAGAATGCGAATAAAATTTTTGCGCATCTTGCCGGAAACGTGCGCCAGAACCTGGTGCTTGTTTTCCAATTCAACGCGAAACATCGCGTTGGGCAGCGGCTCTTTGACCGTGGCCATTACTTCAATGGCGTCTTCCTTGGTGTTGCCGGAATCGCCTTTCTTTTTGTCGTCTTGAACCGGTTTTGCCATACGCTCCTATGCTGTCGCTACTAAATTCCTCTAAATGCTTACCACGACGGGCCGGTCATTTCTTTCGGTCGCGTCAAAATCCATGGACCGTTGGCCGTGACTGCCACGGTGTGCTCAAAGTGCGCCGACGCGCTGCCATCCGCCGTCTCGGCTACCCATTCATCGCGCATGCGAACTTCCGGGCCGCCTGCATTCACCATCGGCTCCACGGCAATGACCATGCCCTCTTGCAACCGTGCACCGCGCCCAGCGTCACCATAATTCGGCAAATTCGGTTCATCATGCATCTTGGTGCCGATGCCGTGTCCGACAAATTCGCGAACCACCGAATAGCCGTTCTGCTCCACCCAACTTTGTACCGCGTGACCCACGTCGCCAAGCCTGTTTCCTGCGCGCATTTTATCAATGGCGCGATCCAGGGATTCGCGGGTGACGTCCAGCAAATTTTGCAGCGCCGGACTAATTTCTCCCACCGGAACGGTCACGGCGGAATCCGCGTAGTAGCCGTCCACTTCCATCCCAAAATCGATGGAAACGATATCGCCCTCGCGCAACTTTCGCTTCGGAGAAGGGATGCCGTGAACAATTTCGCCGTTCACCGAAGTGCATAGCGAGCATGGATAACCTTTGTAGCCCTTAAATGCCGGCTTGCCCGGTTTTCCCGCCAACTTTTGCTCGGCCAGTTTCTCCAGATCCATGGTCGTAACGCCCGGCTTCACGGCCACACGCAACGCCTCCAGAACCTCGTGGACGATGAGCCCAGCGCGATGCATTTTTTCCAGTTCTTCCGCGCTGCGTAAATGAATGGCCATCTCGTTTCCGTAACCGTCGGGTCCCAGCTTTACTGCGCCTTGCTGACTATCTCCAGAACCCGCTTCGAAACTTGTTCCACGCTCTGAGCCGCATCCACTTCTTCCAGGCGCCCCAGCCGCCGGTAGTACGCTGCCAGCGGCGCGGTCATCTTGGCGTACGCTTCAAGCCGCGGTGCTACGATTTCTTCGCGGTCATCGGGGCGCTGCACCAACTCGCCGCCATCGGCATCACAAATTCCCGGCACCTTCGGAGGGCGATCATAAATATTGTAAATCTCGCCACCCATCTTGCACATCCGTCGTCCGGTAATCCTGCGCATCAGCAGCGCGGGATCAATTACGAAATGAACGACAACCGGCTGCTTAAATCCATGCTGCCGAAGTAATTCCCCGAGCCACTGGGCTTGCGCCACGGTGCGCGGAAATCCGTCGAACACAAACCCGAAGGAACAGTCCGGGCGCTCGATGCGCGCCGCAACCATCTTCAAGATGATGGAGTCGGGCACCAGTTCCCCGCGAGCCATCAACGGTTTGGCTTGCTCGCCCAGCGCATTTCCCAGAGCGATATTTTCGCGGAGCATATCGCCGGTCGAGAGGTGCGGCACGCCGTACCTTCTGGCGAGCTCCTGAGCTTGTGTGCCCTTGCCGGCTCCGGGCGGTCCGAGAAAAATAACCGCGCGTTGCAGCCGACCCACGAGCCGGGAGTCCGGCACCGCTCCGGTCTTCTCCATTACCGCCGGCCACGCAACCGGCCCTTTCGAGCGAACCCTTCGTAATTGCGCATGACCAGTTGCGCTTCCAGCTGCTGAACGGTATCCATGGCCACGCCGACGACGATCAAGAGCGAAGTACCACCAAAATAAAACTGCACACCCAGGCCCTTGAGGAACCATACCGGGAAGTGCCGGTCAAACCAGCCACCAATGCCCCAGCCCAAATGGTCCAGATGAATACCCGCGATCATCCATTCCGGGAGCAAGCATACGAGCGCAAGATAAATGGCGCCGATAAAGGTAAGACGCTTCAGGATGCGGCTGACGTGCTCGGAGGTGGTGCGTCCGGGACGAATGCCGGGAATGAAACCGCCGTTCTTGCGCATGTTGTCGGCCAGCTCCGTGGGATTGAAAACGATGCCCACGTAAAAAAAGGCGAAGACCAGGATCAAGGTGATGTAGATCAAGGTGTACAGCGGCTCGCCCCACTTCAGACGGTCGGCGATAGTGCGCAGAAAAATGTAGCGCGCGCCAAAGATCAACGCGATGGTCGCGGGAAACGCCAGCAATGAACTGGCAAAGATCGGTGGAATCACGCCACCGGAATTTACCCGCAGCGGAAGGTAAGTGGATTGTCCACCCATCACGCGGCGGCCCACCACGCGCTTAGCGTACTGCACCGGAATGCGGCGCTGACCGCCTTCCACGAAGACGATGAAGGCCACCACCGCAATCATCAATGCCACCAGCAGAATTAATACCAACGGTGTAAGCGCGCCCCATTGTCCGGATTTGGCGAGTTCATACAAATTGACGATGGCCCGCGGCAAGCCCACCACGATGCCGACGAAGATGATCAGCGACATGCCGTTACCGATGCCACGCTCGGTGATTTGCTCACCTAGCCACATGATGAACGCCGAGCCGGTCGTCAGCGCGAGCACCGTCATGATGGTGAAGCCGAAACCCGGGTGATACACGAGCGATTGGCCGTTCAAACCTTGCGCCTGTAGCGTGCCTGCGATGGACAAGCCTTGCACAATGCTGAGTACGATGGTTAGGTAGCGCGTGTACTGCGTAATTTTGCGGCGGCCCAGTTCGCCTTCTTTCGAGAGGCGTTCCAAGTAAGGAAACACCACGGTCATCAACTGCAAAATGATGGATGACGTGATGTACGGCATAATGCCGAGCGCAAAAATCGTCATGCGGCGGAAATTTCCACCGCTGAAGAGGTCGAAGATGCCGAGCACCGAGCCGGCCGCCTGGTTGAAAAGCTGATCCAGGATGGCGGTGTTGATCCCGGGTATGGGGATGTGCGCACCAATGCGATAGACCGCCAGCAGCGCCAGCGTGAACAAGACACGGTTCCGCAAATCTTCTATGCGGAACATGTTCTTCACGGCTTCGATGAATCGATTCATGCTTTTCTGTGCTGCTCCCTTTTATACTCGACGCTTATTAAGGCGTCGCCAAAACCTCAAACGTAGCTCCGGCGGCGGCGATCTTTTCCTTGGCCGACGCGCTGAATGCATGCGCGTGAATGGCAATCTTCGCGGTCAACTCTCCATCGCCCAGAACCTTGATACGGTCCTTGGCGCGGCGAATAAATCCGTGCGTGCGAAGCAAGTCCGGCGTCACCGTTTCGCCAGCCGGAAAAACGTTCAGCTCATCCAGGTTGACCACCGAATAAGAAACCGAGAACGGATTATGAAATCCGCGCTTGGGCATGCGGCGGTGCAAAGGCATCTGGCCGCCTTCAAATCCGCGACGCCGTGAATAACCGCGGCGTGATTTCTGACCCTTGTTGCCGGCTCCCGCGGTCTTGCCCAGCTTTGAACCCATACCGCGCCCGACGCGGACTTTTTTCTTGCGTGAGCCCACCGGCGGCTGAAGATTGGACAAGCTATACGACTTACGCTTCTCGTTGCGGCCTGCCGGAGTAGCCGGTTTATGGTGGCCGCGCGGGCTGCCTGCTTTACGTCCGCGAGGACCGCCTGCCGGTCTGTGTGCGCCTGTTTTTCTTCTGGGCATCGGTTTAGTCCACCACTTCCACGAGATGTCGTACTTTATGAATCATGCCGCGCGTTTCAGCGGTGTCCTGGCGCTCCACGACGTGATGCATGCGGCGCAAACCGAGCCCCTTGATGGTGGCGCGCATATCGTCGGTACACGAGATCGCGCTAACCACCCACTTCACCTTGATCTTGCCGCCTTTTTTCGGCTCGGCATGTTCGCTAATGACGAACTGCTTGCCGAAATGATGCCCGCCGGACTTCTTCACCCGTTTGCCATGACGAACTTTGTGGCCTGCTACTTTTTCGCTCATTAGACCGTTCCTACCGCCTCGCGCGGCTCCCGGCCGCGAATTTCATCCACTGTTTTAGAACGAGTTTCAGCCACGTGCGCAGCGTCTTTCAGGCTGAGCAGCGCGGCAAAGGTAGCTTTTACGACGTTATGAGGATTAGATGTGCCAAGCGACTTAGTTAGCACATTGTGTATCCCCGCTACTTGCATGACTTTACGGACCGGGCCGCCGGCGATCACGCCAGTACCTTCGGAGGCGGGCTTCAGCAAAACCTGGGCTGAGCCGTAATTGCCGATCACTTGATGAGGGATGGAAGTGCCCTTCAGATTCAGCTTGATCAGGTTTTTCTTGGCCTGCTCGATGGCTTTCTTGATGGCCATGGGCACTTCACGGGCTTTACCCATGCCAAAGCCGGCGTGTCCATGGCTATCGCCAACCACGACCAGCGCTGAAAAGCTGAGGTTCTTGCCGCCTTTGACTACCTTCGTGACGCGGTTGATGGCGATGACGTCATCTTTCAACTCCGAAAGATTGACCTCCAGCAGCCGCCGAACCGCTAAACTGTCTCGCAATAGTTGCTTCGACATAGGCTTAAAACTGTAACCCCGCTTCCCGCGCCGCGTCAGCGAGCGCCTTCACACGGCCGTGATACTTGTAACCGCCGCGGTCAAACACTACTTTTTGCACCCCGACAGCTTTAGCGCGCTCGGCGACCGCTTTGCCGATCACTTTTGCCGCCGCGATGTTGCCGCCACCCTTGAGATTCTTTTTTGTTTCTCCGTCCACGGAACTCGCCGACACCAATGTCTTGCCGCTGCGATCGTCGATGACCTGCGCGTAGATGTGGCCCAGCGAACGGTACACGCATAGGCGTGGGCGTTCGGTGGTGCCGGAAACTTTGGTGCGCACGCGATCATGCACGCGCTTGCGATGCAGGTCCCGAGATAGTTTGCGAACTCTAGCCGATGCCACTGTTTCTTCTCCTTGGCGCCAAGCGCCCGGACAAACTCAATAAAACTAAGCTCCGCCAGCCTTGGCTCCCGCTTTGCCGGCCTTTTTCTTGAGCCGCTCGCCGGTAATGCGGATGCCTTTTTGCTTGTACGGATCTGGTGGACGCAGCGAACGCATGTCCGCGGCGACCTGACCCACCTGCCCCTTATCCGCGCCACTGACGACAATGTGTGTCTGCTTTTCTACCGCCACCTGAATCCCCTCGGGAATCGGAAACTCGATGGGATGGGATTTTCCTAAAGCGAAGTTCACGATTTTGCCCTTGAGCTCCGCGCGATAGCCGACGCCCACGATGTCGAGGTCTTTTTTGAAACCCTGAGTAACGCCATGCACCGCGTTCGCTACCAGCGCGCGAGCCAGGCCGTGTAACGCGCGATGATCTTCCGTTTCGCGCAGCGCGGTGAGCACGCCCTCTTTTTGCTCAAACGAAATCCCGCGAGGGATCGCGAAAGAGAGCTTGCCCTTCGGTCCCTGCACATCGATCTTGCCGCCCTGCACGGCGACTTTAACGCCGGAGGGAAGCGGAATTGGTTTACGCCCGATACGTGACATCAGTTCTATCCCTTAACTACGAAATCGCTTCAACAAGACCCCTGAACAAACTTTGTTACCAAACTTCACAAAGAATTTCGCCGCCCATTTTGGCTTTGCGCGCCGTTCGGCCGCTCATCAAGCCCTTGGGCGTGGTCATAATGCTGATGCCCAGCCCGCCAACCACCGGGCGAATTTCCGTGACGCCCAGGTATCGGCGTGCTCCCGGACGCGAAATGCGCTTCAGCCCGGTGATCACGCTGCGGCGGTCCGGCGTGTACTTCAAGAAAACACGCAGCATTTTGCGAGTCTTGTTTTCGTCCACCATTTTGTAGGTGGAAATGTAACCTTCATCTTTCAAGATGCGCGCAATCTCGGACTTTAGCCGCGACGCGGGCACATCCACTCTTTGGTGCTTGGCGGCCGCCGCGTTGCGGATGGACGTCAGAAAATCGGCAATGGGATCCGTCTGCATATTTCTCCTAAATACCTACCAGCTAGCTTTCGTGACGCCGGGAATTTCGCCCTTGAGCGCCATACCGCGGAAACAAATTCGGCACATCTGAAACTTGCGAATGTACGCGCGCGCACGCCCGCAAACGCGGCAGCGGTTACGCACCCGAACCTTGAACTTCGGCTTCTTCAAACTTTTGGCGATTTTTGCAAGACGTGCCATTTATTGCGCTCCTCCTGGAACGCGAAGCGGGAAGCCAAGCCCCTTCAGGAGCTCGCGACCTTCTTCATCGTTTTTCGCGGTGGTGGTCAAGGTCACGTTCATGCCCTTGATCTTGTCCACGCGGGTGTAATCGATTTCGGGAAACACTAACTGATCCTTCAAGCCGAGGGTGTAATTACCGCGGCCATCGAAAGCATTGAACGGCAGACCGCGAAAATCACGCACGCGTGGCAGCACCACGTTGCACAAGCGGTCGAGAAATTCGTACATCTTGTCGCCACGCAAAGTTACCGCGCAACCGATAGGCATGCCTTTGCGGATTTTAAAGTTGGCGATGGACTTCTTGGCCTTGGTGATCATGGCTTTCTGTCCGGTAATCTGCCCGAGTTCCTGCGCAGCGGTATCCAGCAGCTTGGCGTTCTGGCTGGCTTCGCCCAGGCCGATGTTTACTGTGATTTTCTGCAGCTTCGGAACGGCCATATTGTTCTTCCAGCCGAAACGCTTCATCAGCGCCGGCACCGTTTCGTTGCGATATTTTTCCTGCAATCGACTCTTCATTGCCTTCCTTCGCCTCGTGTCAAATTCAAATTACCGCTCGTTACTTGTCCAGCGCGGTGTTGCAGCGGCGGCAACTGCGAACTTTACTGCCGTCCGGCAAAAGCATGTGGCCGATGCGGGTGTGCTTGCCGCAACTGCCGCATACCACCATCACGTTAGAAACGTTTATGGACGCTTCCTTTTCAACGATTCCGCCCTTGATATTTTTCTGCGGATTGGGTCGGGTATGGCGCTTCATGATCGCCACATGCTCAACCACCACGCGGTTTTTCTTGGCGTCGATGGAAAGAACCCGGCCGCTCTTGCCCGCGTCTTTACCCGCAATCACTCGCACATTGTCGCCCTTGCGAATGGCGATGGTGTGCCGCTCAGTTCTGTCATGCCTCAATGTCATGAGCTACCAAACCTCCGGAGCTAAAGAAACAATTTTTGTGTACTGGCGCTCGCGCAGTTCGCGAGCCACCGGACCAAACACGCGCGTGCCAACCGGCTCGCCCGCGTCGTTGATCAGCACCGCGGCGTTGTCGTCGAAGCGGATGTACGTGCCATCCTTGCGGCGCGCTTCCTTGCGCATGCGCACCACCACGGCCTTCA
The DNA here is from genome assembly GCA_035482155.1 of Verrucomicrobiia bacterium. Taxonomy (GTDB): domain Bacteria; phylum Acidobacteriota; class Terriglobia; order Acidiferrales; family UBA7541; genus Acidiferrum. The sequence continues at coordinate 18,980 of DATHRB010000045.1, forward strand.
CGACTGTGCCCTGCTTCACTGCGCTCTCTGGCGTGGCCTCTTTCACCGAGGCGGTGATCACGTCACCGAGCCCAGCTTTTAATCCCGCATCGCCGCCCAAAGGCAAAATGCACATCAGCTTTCGCGCGCCGGAATTGTCGGCCACAGTCAGCCACGTTCGCATCATGATGCTCATTGCGCTGCTCCCCGCCCAGTCAATTCAACTGACGTATTACGCGTCAGTATTTCCTTGAGCCGCCAGCGCTTGAGTTTCGACAACGGACGCGAAGCCACGATGCGCACGGTGTCGCCGGTCTTGGCCTGGCGGGTTTCGTCATGGGCGTAAAATTTCTTTGAAATGCGCACTACCCGGCGATATTTCGGATGCTGCACGAGCCGCTGCACTTCCACCACGATGGTCTTTTCCATCTTGGCGCTGGTAACTTTGCCGGTGAGAACGGTGCGCTCGCCGCGCTTATCCTGCTCCGCCGCCGGAGCCTTCTGTGTTTCAGTGGTCATTACGCCTTCCCTGCCTTCTTCGACTTGCTGGAACGTTCCGCGGATTTCTTAGCCGGCTTGGCCGCCGAATTCTTTGCTGCTGCTTGCTTCGCAGGCGTTACCGCAGTTTTTTCCGTGGCTTTCTCGGCACTCTTTTCAGTGCCGTTTTTCGAGCCAGCGGTGCCGTTCAATTCCTGGGCACGCAAATGTGTTTTGACGCGGGCCAGATCCTTACGCGCATCGCGCAAACGCTTCAGCGCTTCCGCTTGCCCGGTGGACAATTGGAATCGCAGCCGGAAAATCTGTTCGGTCAATTCTCTTTCCTGCACCAGCAGCTCGTCGTTGCCTGCTTCACGAATTTTTTCAATGCGACGCGGCATACTACATGCCTCCTGCGCGAGTCACGAACTTCGTGGGAATAGGCAGCTTGTGCGCCGCCAGCGTCATGGCTTCCTTGGCGGTCACTTCGTCCACACCCGCCATTTCAAACATGATGCGGCCGGGCTTAACGACCGCAACCCACTTTTCCGGAGCGCCTTTGCCTTTGCCCATGCGTGTTTCCGCCGGCTTCTTGGTGAAGGGCTTGTCCGGGAAAATCCTGATCCACAGCTTTCCGCCACGCTTGATGAATCGCGAAATCGCCACGCGCGAAGCTTCGATCTGGCGGTCGGTAATCCACGCACATTCAAGCGCTTTCAAACCGTATTCGCCAAATGCCAGATCGCTGCCGCGCCAGGCTTTGCCAGTGCGCCGCCCGCGCATTTGCTTTCTGTACTTCACCTTCTTGGGCATCAACATCGCTATGTTCTCGCTTCCCTAATCTCGTTTAACTCTTGATCGCACCGTTCGACCGCAAGCTACGCTAATGCGGGGACGGCCTCGCGTTCTTTTTGCACTTTCGAAGCGCGCTTTGGAACGTTTTCGCCTTGATAAACCCAGCACTTCACGCCAATGACGCCGTAAGTGGTATTCGCGCGGGCCATGCCGAAATCAATGTCTGCTCGCAAGGTCTGCAGCGGCAAGCGGCCTTGCAGGTACCACTCTTTACGCGCGATTTCCGCGCCATTCAGGCGGCCCGCTACACGAACCTTGATGCCTTTGCAACCGAAACGCAGCGCGGAGTCCACTGCTTTTCGCATGGCGCGGCGAAAAGCCACGCGCTTTTCAAGTTGTAGCGCGATCGATTCAGCTACCAGTTGCGCATCCAGTTCCGGGCGGTGTACTTCCTGAATATCGATGTGTACTTCACGCTTGGTGCGCTTTTGCACGTCTTGCTTAAGCTTGTCGATCTCCGCGCCTTTGCGGCCGATGATGATGCCCGGGCGCGCGGTGTAAATGCGCACCACCAGCTTGTTAGCGGCGCGCTCGATATCGATTGAGCTGATGCCCGCGCTCTTCAACTTTTCTTTCAGTTCCGCGCGCAGCTTCACGTCTTCGTGAAGCAGCTCAGCGTAGTCGCGGTCAGCGTACCAGCGGGACTTCCACGGCTTGTTGTAGCCCAGTCGAAATCCGTACGGGTGTGTCTTCTGTCCCATTCTTATCCTCTTCGTCCAAAAACTCGTGCCATGTCCAAAGCGACCACCTTATTTCTTCTTGCCCTTTTTCGGATGCGCGCCTTGCTTGCCGGTCAATGCTTTACGAACCCGGCGAGCCGTGCCGCGTACACCTTTTTGCGCTTCCGTTTCCGCTTCGATCGCGGCAACGCGTTCTGCAGCCGCAACATGATGCTCGGCTACGCCTACCCACAAATGCGCGGTGCGCTTCTGATAGCGAAATGCGCGGCCCATGGGCGCGGGACGCAAACGCTTCCAGCGCGTGCCTTCGTTTACGTAGCAGGTGTTGACGTACAGCTCGTCAACATCGAGCGGCGCGCCAGCATCTTCGGCTTTGCGTTCGGCGTTGGCGATGGCGCTGCGCAAAACCTTTTCAATGTGCTTCGCGGAACGTTTTTGCGTGTACTGCAAAGTGTGCAGCGCGTCCTGCGCCTTTTGCCCGCGAATCAAATCCATAACCAGCCGCGCTTTTTGCGGCGACATACGCACATGCTTGGCGAGCGCATGCGCTTCGATGTTTGCTTGCGTCTGTTGCAATTCAGCCATGTCTTAAGCCCTCGGCGCCGCTGCTGCTGGTGCTGCGCCTGCGCCGCCTCCTGCTGGTGCCGGTCCGGCGGCGCGTTCGAGAGCGGCCTTCACACCGTGACCTTTAAAAGTGCGCGTGGGTGAAAATTCGCCCAGCTTGTGGCCAATCATTTGTTCGGTGACATATACGGGAATGAATTTCTTCCCGTTATGCACCGCAATGGTGTGGCCAATCATGTCCGGCACGATGGTGGAGCGCCGCGACCACGTCTTGATTACTTTTTTCTCGTTGCGCGTATTCAGGCCTTCAACCTTTTCGCGCAAATGGCCGTCCACGAACGGCCCCTTTTTTAGTGAGCGTCCCATCGATCCCCTATTCCTCCACTCGACGCAAGCGGCTCCATTGAGCCCGCCGCATTTTCTTGAATCCCCGCACTGGCCCCGGAACGCGATGCGACCGGGGGCAGAAGGGGCAAACGAAGCGCGTGCCTTGCGCGTTCGGAATGCGCTCCACGATCACACCCCATCCGGGCTTGCACAGCTTGTAAAGCACTGGCTCCGGCGGAACGATTACCGGCTTCAGGTTCGCGCGCACCGGCTTGGCTACTACTTTCGGGGCAGGCTTTTTTGCCACGCGCTTAGGCCTCGAGCGCTTCACGGAGGCCCTGTTACGCCGGGCCGCCGCCGTCCTGCCAGACCTTGATGAACGTGCTGCTCTGGTCGCCATCATTTGCTCTCGCCGGGCCGCCGTGTTTAAGCTCCCCGGATCTCCCTCAGTTGCTACTGCTCGCTGCTCGTTAAAAACTCTTCCCGCTTACTTCCTGCGCTCCACAATGTTTCTGTCGGTACGCTTATTGTTGCGGGTCTTCTTACCCAGCGTCGGGAAAGCCCATGGCGTTTGGGGATGATTGCCCTTGACGCGGCCTTCACCACCGCCGTGCGGATGGTCAACGGGGTTCATAGCCACGCCGCGTACGGTGGGCTTAATGCCCCGCCAGCGCGTGCGTCCAGCTTTACCAAAGGTCTCGTTTTCGTGATCGAGATTGCCAACCTGGCCAACCGTAGCCATGCACTCGATGGAAAACTTGCGAACTTCGCCAGACGGTAGCTTCACCAGCGCAATGTCGCCTTCCTTGCTGAGCAACTGCGCCGAACCGCCTGCGGAGCGCACCACCTGGCCGCCGCGTCCGGGATAAAGCTCCAGGTTGTGCACCATGGTGCCCGGGGGAATGTGCTTGAACTGCAGCGCATTGCCCGGAAGAATGTCCGCGCCCTCTCCAGTCGAAACCGTAGCGCCAACTTCAAGCCCTACCGGATGCAGAATGTAGCGCTTCTCGCCATCGGCGTAGTGCAGCAGCGCCAGGTTCGAGCTGCGATTGGGGTCGTACTCAATTGCGGCCACCGTGGCAGGCACGCCCAGCTTGTCCCGCCGGAAATCCACCTGACGATATTGTTTCTTGTGGCCGCCACCGCGGTGCCATATCACAATTTCGCCGTGATTGTTGCGGCCGCCGGTACGCTTTTTGGGCTCCAGCAGCGCCTTCTCCGGCTCCTGCTTGGTGATGTGGCTCTTATCCACGACGGTAATAAACCGTCGCGACGCCGTGTATGGATTAAAGCTTTTCAGTCCCATCGCTGCCTCTTACTCTTTTCGTTTCTGCTGCTTTAAAAAATGGCCCGATATTTATAAATTCTCGGCGTACTCGATCATCTTTTCGCCTTCCGCAAGCTTCACGTAGGCTTTCTTCCAGTCGCGCCGGTACCCTTCGTTTTGCCCGCGGCGACGCATCTTGCCGTAAAAATTGGCGGTGCGCACATCGGTAACTTTCACGCTGAAAATCTGTTGCACCGCTTCCTTGATCTGCGTCTTGGTGGCTTTGGCGGAAACTTCAAAAACCACGGTGTGCTGCGTCTCTTTTACGCCCAAGCCCTTTTCGGTGATGATCGGGCGGCGAATGATCTGGTAGTGAGGCGTAGACATTGGTTATTCCTTGCCCTTTTTCTTGGCGCTCTTCGCCGGTTTCTTGGCAGCCGCTTTGGGTTTCTTCGCGGCTACAGGTTTCGCGGCGGCTTTCGTTGCACGCTTCGGCGCCGGCGCGATGGTTTCCACGTCGGGAGTTGCCGCCGGCGTTTTTTCCGGATCAAGCGAATGGCTTAGCCGCGCGACAGCTTCCTTCGAGAGCACCAGCAGATCGTGCTTCAGCAAGTCGTAGGGCTGAAGCCCATTTGGAGCCACCAGCGTGACACCTTCAATGTTGCGGCTGGCGCGTTCCAGATTGGTGTTCTCGCCGTGAGCTACGATCAAGGCCGACTTCTTGTGTTTCAATTTGCCCAGCACCCCCAAAAATTCTTTGGTCTTGTGGTTTTCCAGCTCCCAATCTTCCACGACGGTCAGCCGTTGCTCGGTAAGTTTGGCCGACAATGCCGAACGCAACGCACCAAGCAACATTTTCTTTGGCAGCGCGTAGCTATAATCCCGCGGGCGTGGTCCGTGAACCGTTCCGCCATGGCGCCAGAGTGGCGAGCGGATGGAGCCAACGCGCGCGCGCCCGGTGCCTTTTTGCTTCCATAGCTTACGGCCCGCGCCACTGACTTCGCTCTTGTCCTTGGTCTTGTGCGTACCCCTGCGCAACCCACGCAGATACCAGCGCGAGGCTTCATGCAAAAGGTACTGATTCACCTTGACGCCAAACACCGCGTCGAGGAGATCGAGCTGGCCGACCTTGTTGCCCTTTAAATTGACTACGTCAACCACCGGCATAATTCGTTTCCTTACTTAACTTTTTTGTTGGTGTTTACCAACGCTTTGCGAACCTTGTGAATAAAAATGTACGTTCCCGCTGGCCCAGGCACGGAGCCTTTTACCAGCAACAAATTTTCGTCGTTATCGACTTTTACGACCTTCAAATTCTTGGCGGTCACCCGCTCGTGCCCCATGTGACCCGGGAAATGCTGGTTCTTCCACACACGCGATGGGAACGAACTGCCGCCGATGCCTCCCGGTGCCCGATGAAACATCGAACCGTGGGTGGCGTCGCCGCCGCGATAGTGCCAGCGCTTTACGCCGCCCGCGAAGCCTTTGCCCTTGCTGATGCCGCTGACGTCCACCAACTCGCCGGCCTTAAAGTTTTCAACCAGCACGCGGTCGCCAACTTTGGTTTCGTCCTTCGATTCCTCGATGCGAACTTCGCGGAGGACTTTCATGGGCGCCGCGCCGGCTTTCTTAAAATGTCCGGTCATGGCTTTGTTGACGCGCTGCGGCTTGACGAATTCCACCAGTCCCAGTTGCGCGGCTTCGTAGCCGTCGTTCGCGGCGGTGCGGCGTTGCACCACCACGCACGGGCCGGCTTGTAGAACAGTGCAACCCACCAATGTGCCGTCGTCCTGGAAGACTTGCGTCATTCCCAGCTTGATTCCGATAATCCCGTTGACTGCCATGCCTTCTCTCTCTTCTCTTGGGCTTTAAATTCTCTAAATTAAAATTCGTTACTTCGCGGTATGTCCAAAAGCCTTGATTTCCACGTCCACGCCCGGCGGAAGATCGAGCTTCATTAACGCGTCCACGGTGTCGGGTGTGGGCTCGAGAATATCGATCAAGCGCTTATGCGTGCGCATTTCGAACTGTTCACGCGATTTCTTGTCCACGTGCGGCGAACGCAACACCGTCCAGCGATTGATGGTGGTGGGCAAAGGAATCGGCCCAGCCACGTCTGCGCCGGTACGCTTCGCAGTATCCACGATTTCCTTGGTGGACTGGTCGAGAATTCTGTGATCGTACGCCTTGAGGCGTATACGGATTTTGTCGCCTTGTCTCATAAATTATTCGATGATCTCCGTGACCGCGCCTGCGCCCACGGTGTGGCCGCCTTCGCGAATGGCGAAGCGCAAACCCTTTTCGAGAGCTACTGGGGTGATGAGTGTGACTTCGCAGCTGACGTTGTCGCCGGGCATCACCATCTCGACGCCTTGCGGCAGCTTCACGTCGCCGGTGACGTCCGTGGTGCGGAAGTAAAACTGCGGGCGGTAGCCG
>DATHRB010000046.1:0-47810 GCA_035482155.1 Verrucomicrobiia bacterium
CCTGCGTTTCCGCTTTCAATTTCGGTGGGGCTGGCTCCCCAGCTCGCGCGACGTCCGTTGCGCCCAGCCGCAGGGCCATGCCCGCCAGAAGGAAGAGGATCAGGTTGGAGTTTTTGGCGCCCGTGGCTTTCACCTGTCGCACAATCCCTTCATTTCAAACATGGAAGTGCGCTTCAAAGTATTCATAAGGCGGCAGTTTCCGCAGACGCTTTCGCGCCCCGCTCTCTACCATGCAAGGTAGACACCCATTCATGCAAGCGGAACAGGAAGTTATTTGTACTAGTCTTGTTTAGACAAGTTTCAGTCGGAGCAGGATGCAAAAAGAGGCGGGTTGGGTAGCTCGCACACGGCTCCTCGCGGAGCCGCTGTCCCCGCGCGGCCCCCAACCCGTTCTTAGTAAGTTACAGACCAAGCCTGTGTCCCTCAATGGAGCATCCGACCCACCAGCCGCAGTACCCACCAGCTAGTACTACTCTGAGGCCGAAAGGGCGCTTCAAGCAGCTACGTTGTAATATGCAGATTATAATAGACTTAAGGCGATACTTTGAAGCTCCTTGTAACCTCGCGCCATAGTACTTCCCTCAGACTACGTATGTAACCCTTCACTTAGGGGCAGCCACTACCGAAGAACTCGCTGCCTCTACGCCCTCCGTCAAACGCAGAGTGACTGTTTTCACCTCACCGGAGCGCACCATCACGTTTTTCTCCCAGGTTGAAAACAAACCATGCGAGGAAGCTCGTAAATCGTAGTTATCCCGGCGTAGCTTAACGATTGTGAACCGCCCATGCGCATCCGTATGTACGACGTGAGCTGTGTGTCCCCCGCCTGACTGATAAGTCACCACCGCGCCTGCCACCGGTTTCCCGGTTGCACTGAGAACCTCGCCGGTAAGTTCCGCGGTATGTCCAGTGCGCGGACCGCCATATGCGCAAGGGCCGCCAAAGGTCAGCCCTAAAACCAATACCAAGACGCCAAATACCAAAAAGTCAAAAGAATGTCTCATATTCCCATTGCTCCATGGATTCTCACATGAGTGTAGTACCATCCGACGAGTAACCCGATTCGCGTTACAAATCGTGTGTTGCGGCAACTAACTGTCTATCGGTACAGGTACATGAGGCGTCTAATCACCTGACTCCGATGCGCGAATTTCAATCTTCTTCGGGAGCGTTGATGCCACTCTATTTAAGCCAGCATACGCTGGCGTGCCTTACACGCCAGGGTGCTGAGGCCCTGATGCGGCGGATGCAAGCGGGTCATGCCGCCAAAGCCGAACGCGTCATGGTGAACATGCTTGAAGGAAAAATGTTCGCGGAGTTTCGTGCCGATTCCAGAGAAGCCCTGGAAGGCTGGCTCAAAACTGAAGGGATGCATTTCGATTGGCTGGTGCGCATCGAATGGGAATCGCGGGAGGGCCAGCTCGTTCAAGTCTGAGACTGAAAACGCTCGGCTCTGAATCTCGCGTCCGGAAAAAAAGGTGATGCTTCACGGCCCGCTCTGCGTTACGCTTTTTGATTCTAAATCCAGGAAGGAACCGAACAATGTCCGATTATGCTCATCCAGAAGTTTTAGTTACTACCGAATGGGTCGCAGCCCACGCTAAAGATCAGGGAATTCGTGTGGTAGAAGTGGATGTTGACACCACCGCCTACGACCAGGGTCACATCGACGGAGCAATTGCCTGGAACTGGCAGACCGAATTGCAGGACGCCATCCGCCGCGATCTCGCCGATCCCAATGCTTTTGAAACCCTGCTTGGCAAAGCTGGAATATCTCCAGAAACCACCATCGTGCTTTACGGCGACAATAATAATTGGTTTGCCGCCTGGGCTTTCTGGCAACTGAAATATTACGGCCATGACAAAGTTTTGATCATGAATGGCGGCCGCAAAAAGTGGGTGGAAGAAAAGCGCCCGCTCACTACCGCCAAGCCCACCGTCAGCGCCGCGGGCTACAAGGTGAAGACTCCCAACGCCTCCATTCGCGCAAAACGCGACGATGTTTTCGCCGCGGTCGACAAAAAGTCCGGAGCGCAATTAGTAGACGTCCGCTCACCGGATGAGTTTTCCGGCAAGATTATCGCTCCTCCGGGCATGAGCGAAACCGCGCAACGCGCCGGTCACATTCCCGGAGCCGCGAGTATTCCCTGGGCACAAGCCGTTAACGAAGACGGCACCTTCAAGAGCGTCGACGCCCTGAAGCAGCTCTACGGCTCCAAAGGCATTACCGGCGACAAGGAAGTCATCGCCTACTGCCGCATCGGTGAGCGCAGCTCCCATACCTGGTTCGTGCTCAAATATCTTCTCGGCATAAAAGATGTTCGCAATTACGACGGTTCCTGGACCGAGTGGGGCAACCTTATTGGCGCGCCCATCGAGAAAGAGGCTTCCGCAGCCACTGCCTAAGAATACGTAAGCGAGGGGAAGCCTCGATTGCTTCCCCTCACTTGCTGCATCGCTGAGATTGCCTCCTTCATTCTGCTTTTCGTTTCCCAGGAAAACTTCCGAAAACAACCTGCGTTCAAAAAAAGTCCCGCAGGACCCTATCCCACTTAGTTGTAATCCCTTAGCAACATTGAGTGACCGATTTCGCGGTAGCGAATCCCATAAGCGGTCAAATCCCATAAAGCAACAATAACCCGCCAGCCAAATTGTGCCTTGTTTTGTGTACGTTCCAGCTCCACGTTAGGTGGGCAGGAAACTGCCATTGATCTAACGGTATGAACACCACTGAAAACGCGGAGGCAAACGTGAGCGCTTCCATCGATACGCAACAATGGCATTCTCGTTCCGCGCTGCTGCGCCGCGCGCGTGCCGGCGATCGCCAGGCCCTCGCAGAGCTGGTCATGCCTTATGCTACTGGCCTATACCGCTCCAGCCTACGGTTAACTGGCAATGCCCACGATGCGGAGGACGTACGGCAGGAAACCCTGCTCAAGACCGTGGCGCGTCTCGATCAGTTTGTCGGCTCGCAAACCGGTCCAAGCGACGATATGCACGCCTGGGTCTCACGCATCGCCAGGAATGCTTCCATCGATGTAATCCGGCGTCGCCGTGAAGGAAAAATCTTTTCTCTGGACCAATCCAGTAATTCCGCGGATGAACCCTGGTCAGCACAAATTCCTTCGGCGACAGCCAATCCGGAGCAAGGCTTCCTGCGCCAGGAATCTCGTCGCCTGTTGGCATCCGCGATCTCGCAGCTACCGCCCGACCTGCGCCAGGTGTGTCTGCTCATGGATGTTTTAAACTATTCGACTCAAGAGGCCGCTGACCACCTGGACATTTCAAATGTGGCCGTGCGCCTGCGTCTCTTCCGCGCCCATCGAAAACTACGCGAAAAATTACATCAGAAATTTCCTCGCGCTCGCCAACGCACTGTCCGCGTCAGGGCCCAAAGTTCGCAAGCTTGGGCAAAAAGAAACAACCGCCCGCCCGCGCGCCAGGTCATCGGATTTGCCTGCAGCGGAGATTGACCGCGAACGCTTGAAGCGACCTGTCGGCCTAAGTCTGCAGGTCACAGTTTTGAGGGAATTCGAGAGCTGTAACACTCGAAACTTCAGCGCAATTGCCCCGCCTCAAAGCCGTTCTTACGCGCCAGATCCTCAACCGCATCGATCTGCGCTTTAATTTTCTTCTTTTTCTCTTCCAGCTCTTTGACTTGCTCTTCTACTGGTGTCATGTCGTAGCGTTGATGCATATTTATTCCGCCCGACGGGCTGCTGTTATCGGCCTTAAAATTTTGTAGCTCATAAATTTTCTTGTCTATGGTTTCCAGTTGGTTGTTCAACTGACGAAGCCGATCGCGGTAAGGGGCGGCTTGTTTGTACCGGGCACTCAAGACCGCCGCATTTTTCTGGGAGTCGTTTGATGACGCATTCGATTCTCCACTGCCCGCCTTGCCGACCACGGAAATAGCTCCATCGCCGCCCACACCGGCAATCTCCTCATTAGTCCAAACTCTCTTCGGCTTGGTTTTGGTTTTGTCCGTTGTGGCATCCGCTGAACTGCTCGACGATTGCGCCGCGGGTTTTGCTGCGTCTGAAGTGTTCTGGCTGCCCGAATTGGCCGATTGTGCTGAACAGAGAGACGTGCCGCAAGACAGAAGAAATGCTGCCGTCATGACGAGGATTTTCATAGCTCCCCCTTATCTATAGCCTAATTAAATTGTAGGCTTGTCTATCTAAGGGAGGGTTAATGCTAAGTACAGGGTTGTTGAAACGGCCATCACTCGTTTAGCTATTCAAAATTCGCCACTCACAAATTCTATCGACTGGCCACTCCGCCAGGTCTCATCTCCTTCAATTCAGCGCGCACCAACTCCAATGCCTCTTTGGGACTGCCTACTCGCCGGTAGTGCGAATAAAATGTTCGCTCATGCAGTGAAAAGCTCGACAAAAATTTACGCCCATCGAAGTCGTATTGTGAAAAAGAAGGCAGCCACACCCCGGACACCATTTCATAGCGCTCCTGCATGAAACGACTTCCCTTGTAAACTCTAGCTAGAAATAGGCCCAGCGAAATATCCTCGGTTACCTCTCCTTCAATGCGCGCCAACTCCCCGGAGGCTTCGTCAACCCACACCGTTCCTCGAACCCGCGGGTAAATAGAGGTTGCGCGCGAAGTCGGTTTGAACGCTGGATTCGGGTTCATGCTGTATTTCAGCAGTAGGCGGCCATCCCGTTGCTCGCTGCCGATCAAAGTGAATAGAAAAGCCGCTCGCGCCGCCCCGATAAGTTCGTCCCGCTCTTTCCTCTTCTTCGCAATTTTCTCGTACGCTTCCCGTTGCGTCCGGCCGGTCTCCGCGGCCCACACCAGGGCCTGCTCGAGTTTTTCGAGCTCCGCGCGATAGGCGTTCTGGTCAGAGACCTTACCATCCGTGCCCATAGGAAGATGTGCCGCTCCCGTACCCGCTGGAACGACCCGCGAAACCTTCACCTCCGTCGACTGGTTTTCTCCGCTTACTTTATGAATTTCAACGCGCTCCAGCCGTTCATATAGATCCATGGCCGCATCGCTCTTTTTCTGGTTTTCTACAACGCGGTCAAACAGCGCATGATCGTTAGGTTTGTCCGCGGCACGGACAGCCACCGCTTCTTGGGTAGTTTCACTGGACCCGGCGAACAGGAAAAGAGCGCTGGCAAGCAGAAAGGCGGCAATATGCATGGCTTAGTGGCGGACGAGGTCGAGCATATAGGATTCGCTTCTTCGCTCAATTGTTGCACGAGTCTTTCGTCCCACGCCGTGGCTATACCGCACGCCTTTGCGGAAAGCGGCAATGGTCAACGTGGCCTCACAAAGAACCTCTATACCTGTTTAAAACAGGTTAAAATAGCTTAGACAGGTAATAAAACCGCGCTTCACACGTCTAATAGATAAGGCTTTGCGGGAACGTTTTGGCGTCCCTCCACGTAGTAAGTAACAACCGGAGGCCATGTTTTGGGTGTAGCTCCTATTGATCGTCTGACTGGTTTGCCTGCGGTAGCTGTCTCTGTGCGCAAGCGCCGTGGCCGCATCGCTGCCGCCGCTGTTACCGTCATCGAGACCTTTCGCTTGGCGCTGGATGCCCTGCGCGCCCACAAGCTGCGCAGTTTCCTGACCCTCTTGGGTGTAATTTTGGCCGTAGCCACCCTGGTAGCGGTTATGAGCGTCGTCGCGGGATTGAACTTCTACGTCGCCGACCGGGTCGCCAATCTTGGCGCCAACGTATATCTGGTCGACCGCTTCGGCATCATCACCAGTCAGGATGCCTGGATAAAGGCCCAGAAACGCCCACTCGTTACGCTCGAGGAGTATCAACGTCTCCGCGAAAGTATGAAGAGCGCGGCCAATGTCGCTGCTACCGATGACCGCATCATGGACGTGCGTTCCGGTAACATCCTCCTCGAAAACACCGACCTTACCGGTGTCACTCCCAATTACGCTGAGATCCGTAACATGAATCTTGCCGCGGGCCGATTCTTGACCGAGGGCGATGATTTGCATCACGCGCCGGTATGTTTTATCGGCACCGATGTGGTGAAGAAATTTTTCCCCACCGTCGATCCCATCGGCAAGACCATTCGTGCCGGCACCAATACCTATGAAGTCGTCGGTGTAGCCACCGAAATCGGCAGCGCCTTCGGCCAGTCGCAGGACAATTACATTCTGCTTCCTTTTACCACCTACTATAAAGATTGGCATAAGCAGAACGACTGGTTAACCATCTTTGTGCAGGCTCAGAACTCCGAAGTCATGCAGGCTTCCGAAGATGAGGCCCGCATGCTCATGCGCGCATGGCGCCATCTTCCCTATGATGCCCCTGACAATTTTGCTGTGTTTGGTTCGGCTTCCATCATGGCTCTGTGGAACCAGATTACGGGCAATCTGTTCGCTGTTGCGGTAGCCCTGACTGCCGTTTTCCTGGTGGTCGGCGGTATCGTAATCATGAACATCATGCTCGCCAGCGTGACCGAACGCACCCGCGAAATCGGATTGCGCCGCTCTCTGGGCGCAAGAAAAAAACACATCGTCTTGCAATTCATGACCGAATCCGCCGTCCTTGCCGCCGTGGGCGGAATAATGGGCCTGACCTTGTCCTATGGAATCGTGGCTCTGGTTCGTGCCGTCACACCCATCCCGGTAAAAACCCCGCTTAGCGCAGTAATTATTTCGCTCAGCGTTTCTACCGCCGTCGGTCTTTTTTTTGGAATTTATCCTGCAATGCGTGCGGCGAAACTGGATCCTATCGAAGCCCTGCGCGCGGACGGCTGAGGCATAATCATGGCCCACTCACACACTGAGAATCTAAAACAGGCCATGGATACCTTGCGCGCCCACAAGATGCGCAGCGCCCTTACCGTATTTGGTGTGGTGCTGGGTGTCAGCGTCATCATGCTGGTTGCCGCGCTCATCACCGGTTTCGATGACACCATCCAGGAAAATATCAAACAGTTTGGCGCCGACACCGCTTTTGTTTCTCGCTGGGATCAGGGACCCCATGGCAACACTCGCCCCCTCGAAGAACGCTTGCGCAAGCCCCTCACCCTGGCAGACGCGGATGCCTTGAAAGATGGCTGCCCAGCGATAAAAAACGTCACCGTGTTTTTGATCTGGTGGGAGCAGAACCACACCGTCCGCACCAAGGCCGGCGAGGTCACTGCCATCGATTTTCGCGGCGTCCAGCCGAATTTTGGCCAGGTCTACGCCAATGCTGCCACCCTGTCTGGCAGGTTCATAAGCGAAGGCGATGATATCCACCGCGAAAAGGTGGTCATGTTGGGCGAGAACGTCGCACCCGTCCTCTTTCCGGAAGGGTCCCCGGTTGGTAAAGACGTGCTCATCGATGGTTCGGTCTTCCTGGTGATCGGCGTGGTCGAAAAACCCAAGGGCGGCTTCGGAATGGGCGATGAAGACCGCCGCGTGCTGATCCCTTACAGCACCTTCCACAAAATTTATCCCGGCGCCTATGAAAACAATATTCGTTTTCAGGCCTATCCCAACATGCTCGATCAGTCCGTCGATCAGGCCACGGAACTTTTGCGCCGCCGCCGGAACGTCGCTTACAACGCCAAGGATAGTTTCGTGATTCGCACCGCCCAGCAGGAAGTGCAAGAATTTCACAGCATCGTCGGAATGGTAGCCCTGGCCGCGGTAGTGCTCAGCTCCGTAGGCCTGCTGATCGGTGGCGTAGGGGTAATGAACATCATGCTCGTCAGCGTCACCGAGCGCACTCGCGAGATCGGCATCCGCAAAGCCATCGGCGCCAAGAGCAAGGACATAACCTGGCAATTCTTGCTTGAGGCCATGACCTTGACCGGCGCAGGAGGAATCATCGCGCTCATTCTCGTCAACGGCCTGGTATTGCTGATTCGCTTGACCCTGGAATGGCATGGCAGCGTCCCAGTGTGGGCTGCCGCGGCAGGCCTGATCGTCAGCGTGAGTGTTGGACTCTTCTTTGGAGTCTGGCCGGCCATGAAGGCCGCCAAACTCGACCCCGTCGAAGCCCTGCGCTACGAGTAACCAAATTAGCCTCCGCGATCACCCCGCCGATGAGGCGAAGAACCCATCAATCAAAGAAAATTAGGTAGCAAGCCAGCGCCGCCACTGCGAAACAAATGCCTATCCCCAGCCGCCACTGAACCAAATTGAGCGAATCCGGCCGGTAAATTGTTACTTGAATCTTCCCGCGGCGATCGCATTTCGTACACCATACAGCGTCATTCCGTTGAAGGTGAGCGATTCCTGTTCTGTGGCACCTTTCGCAACTGATCCACCAAAGGTGCGGTCGGGTTGTATCCATGCGGTAAAAATGGGCTATTGCGCTCATAGTCATCTCTCCGCTCTTGGTTTATAAGGTGGGAATTCTTGAATTTTTGTTATGCGTGATTACGCCACGAACCAGCAAATCAGCGCAACGCCAGCGCCCCAGCCGGCTTGAATCCCTGATTCGCCTCTGCGGACGATGAAGTGGTCGTGCTCGGCCACACCACCTCCAACGAAGTCTCGTGTTTTACCAGCATTTTCGATTTGCGGTTTACGTGCACTTCCATGGTATTGGCCCCATCGGCATGCAATTCCGATTTATTTTCCTTATGCATGAACACCGTTTTATCCGCGCGATACAGCACCACCCGCAGCGCGTGTTCACCCGCCACAATCGGGCAATTGAAGCGCAACGTGTCCCCGACCTGCTCCGGTTTCAATGGCATCGTCAGCAGTAATTCATCGCCGGAGAACACCGCCAGAGTAGTCTGCTCGGTCACTTCCGACACGATGTTGATATGCAATGTCGCTTGGGCCACAGCGGCCTTCGCGGGTGCGGCGTCCGCCACCGGCAGAATGGCTGCCATGCCCGGTCCATAAACCGGGAGGCTGTCTAGTGCTGCGGCAGCCGACTTCGCCGCCTGCTTGCTCAGCTGATGCGCTTTCGTTCCGGCTGCTCCATGGTGTTCGAATCCCTGATTAGCCGTGACCACCGTCTTGGGTTTCTCGTCCTGGAAGTTCACCGCCGGCTTCGCGACTTCGCCAACGACGGCATCGGAACTCACAACCGCGGTATCGCCCACCGACGACGAACTAATGTTGATCATCGAAGCGTTCGAATTAATAGGCCCCTGAGAACTGACATTCGACGCCGTAATCGAAGAAGCTGCACCGCTTACCGTCGCCGCCGATACCACCGGCTGAACATGCCCGCGATTTCGTAACGCGCGAGCCATGGGCACCAGCCCGACCAGCAACACCGCAGCAGCCCCCGCGGCCCACAAATCTTTCCGCTGCATTGGACGATTCCACCACGCCGCGTCGGAAGTCCAGATGGCCATTACTAACGAGGTCAAACTTCGGGATTGCTCTCGCGCTTCGGCCTTCAGTGCCTTCTTCGCCGTGACCAGCCATCTTTCGGCGCGCTCCACAAACTCAGCAGCCGCAGATGGTCTTTCCGGCGCGACCGCCGCCATTTCCTGCGCGTGTGCGAAAGGATACAGCGAAGCTCCCAGAGCTTCCGCGGTCGCGTATCGGTCCGCGGGATCCTTGGCCAGGCAACGCATCACGATGCGGTCGAAGGCCGGTGGCAAACTTGAATTGTGATGTGAAGGCGGCGGCGGCATGATCGCCACAATCTGTGCGCAGACCGCGCTCACCGAACTGCCGCTGAACGGCTGCACCCCAGTGGTCATCTGATACAGAATGATGCCCAGCGAAAAAAGATCCGATCGCGTGTCCTGCGCATTTCCCTGAATCTGCTCGGGAGACAAATACGCCGGCGTGCCCATCAGCACCCCGGAATTGGACACTTGCGTCGCGAATCTAGCGATCCCGAAATCGCCCAGCTTAACCTGTCCTTCTCTGGTGACCAGGATGTTAGCCGGCTTGATATCCCCGTGGATGACTTTCGCGCGATGCGCGCGGGCGATCGCGGCCGCAAGGTCGGTAGCCCACAACGCGACCTTTTCCAGCGGCAGCGGCCCGTCATCAAGAACCTTTTCCAGCGTCCTTCCGTCCACATACTCCATTACGAAGTAAGGAACGCCTTCCGCATTTGTTCCCACGTCATATAGGCCTACGATGAAAGGATGTGCTAGGCGCCCGATAATTTGCGCTTCGCGAAGGAATTGCTTTTGAACGTCCCCGGAACCGAAACCGTGAAGGAATGTCTTCAACGCAACAGTGCGGCCAATCAGCGTGTCACGCGCTTTATCCACGCGGCTGGTTGCCCCGGTTCCCAGCGTTTCTAGAAATTCATAACGGCCTTGCGGAGTAATCATAAGTTTTTCGCTTAGGCGAGCGAGCCTTCCGCCTTAGCTACAGAAACATTTTCACTTAGCGATCCTCCTGTGGGAATCACCCAATGGTCCCAGTGTGTAAAACTCGCGTACCCTGTCCGCGCGGGCTAAGGGAAACACCCTAGTTCGTTTTCCGTGCGTAAACCTCTACGGGTGAACACATTTTCCCGTGTAAGACCCTAAGCCCTGCGCTTGTGTTTTAGTCGGCCGGCCCAGCGCGAGCCCCGTGCTTCTCCGTCTCGCAAACGGATATAAGTCATCCGCTAGTTCCTCTCCCGATGAATAGCGCTTGTTAGGATCTTTCGACAGGCACCGCATCACGACTTCATTCATCGCGGTTGGAAGTGACGTATTGAGATGCGAGACCGGTAAGGGCTCGTGAGACAAGATCCGGTTGCAAACGCCCTGCAGTGAGTCGGCGTCGAATGGCCGCTTCCTGGTAAGAACTTCATACAGCACGATCCCCAGTGAAAACAAATCCGATCGCCCGTCCTGGGGCTTGCCCATAATTTGCTCTGGGCACCAGTATGCCGGCGTGCCCAAAAGTGGCTGGCTGCTTTGTTCGCGCGCCGCCACCCGCGCCATGCCAAAGTCCATTAATTTCACGCGTCCATCTTCGGTGATCAAAATATTTGCGGGTTTGACGTCTCCGTGAATCACCCCTTTGCGATGTGCCGCCGCCAACGCGCCTGCCACATCTCCAATCCACGCGCACGCCCGCATTGTAGGCACAGCGCCTTTTTCCAAAATTCGATCCAGTGATTGCCCGGTTAAGAATTCCATCACCAGGTACGGCGTCGACGTGGACTCTTCAATGCCCATGTCATGCAGCGTAATGATCGACGGGTGCGATAATTGCCCCACCACCCGCGCTTCCTGCAAAAAACGAGTTTGTGCCTCCCCCTTTGCCAATTCTGGGGGTAGCAATTTGATCGCTACCAGGCGCCCGATCATCGGGTCGTGCGCGCGCACCACCCGGCCGTTTGCGCCTGTACCGATTGTTTCTAGAATTTCGTAACGGCCCACCCGCATGGGTGCCGTCCCGGTCAACGCCGCAACTGGTCTCCCCGCCGTTGATAGAATTGTCGTCACAGTCCGGTCCGCAAAACATTACAACGCTCTAATCCGTCGGTTGTAAGAGTACGGCCGTACTACATTCCTCACCCTGCTCAAAGGCCGCTCAACGCGTTATCGCCACCCACAAAAACGCGGCGCAATCCACAACAACGCGCAGGGTGGCCCAGGCTCGCTTTTTAGCCTGCGTCTTGGTTTGATCTATGAATAGCGTTGAAGACGCGTTCCGCGCGGGGTTTTCTGGGGAACCGTTAGTTGGACTTCGCGCCCGATACGATCGGCGCAGAGGACTTGCCATCCTGCAAAGACGCGAACGCAGGCGCCGACGTTAGCCGCGCGGGAAAATCGCGCACAAACGCTTTCATGGCCGGATGCCAAAAGCCGTTAAAACCGAAGGTATTCATCTCTCGCGTCGCCTGCGCCACCGGCCATTTTTGCACGCTCATCCGGTACGTGGCCACAAACACTCCGGTGCGGTCTTCTCCCAGCAGGCAATGCACAAAGATTTTCTGCTGCGAATCGCGAAACAGCGAAAGGAATTGCACCACTTCCTCGTTGGTTGGCGCCGCGAACCCCGCGATGGGAATATGCACAAATCGCATGCCCAATTTTTCCGCCTGTTGACGTTCCCATTCAGACTTGCCGCGATCTTCCGCGCGCAGATCCACAATTGTGGTGATCCCCAGTTTTTTTAATTCTTCCAGGCCTTGCTCATTCGGCTGCGCCCCGCGGTACAGTCCATCATTGATCTTTCCTGGATTCGGTATCCCGCGAATCTTTAATTTTTCGCCGTATGCGGACGACATCACCGACGGCGTAATCGGTTGTGGCGTGTCTTGCGCACGACCCTGCGCACTTACGCAGAGAATCAGTAACGCTAGGGGAAATGAACGGACCCTCACCATTACTATTTTGATGCCTGCAAATGCCGGAAGGATGGAAAAACCTTCATGCCCGTATTTGGTGCACCTCCACATGTAAGCTTTTGTTTTTTAAGTGTTTGAAGCTCTTCGTAGTACTGAAATGGCACCACTACTTATAGACAGTTTAGTCACAGCCACTAGTACATTTTGCGACTTTTTCTCTTTTACATGCATTAAGCTCTTGACAGTTATTTCGCGCGGACCGATACTGCGAGTCCAGATTCGGGGGACGTACACTCCGCCCAAACGAGCCTTATCCCAAAGCGTCAGGGCCCGTTTGGAGGGGGACGAAACCAAGCCGGGTTCAAAGCTAAAAAACCGACGCGAAGTCCCAATCTCCGCGCCGCATTGGGAGCGCGGTTCCTGCACGATGGCTGGCCTCATTTAATCAGCCGGCGGGCAGAGCATTTGCCTTTTACGTCGTTTCTAGCCGGTTCGGCCGCTTTCGTACCGCCAGCCGCTGGATGCATCAAATAGTAGAGCTTCAAAAAATTGTAGTGCACCCAGTCTAGAGCGTCCCCGGACAGGGAATCTGAGGCGTGGAGGAATAATGGCCACTGTGAAATCCGCACTAAATGGCAGATCACTCGAAACGGAAGTGGAATCGGGAAAGACTCCGGCCGGACGCGGCACCGGTCTGCTTTTCGGGCGATTTTTCACCGATGGCAAGAAGTCTCCCTTCGACCTCGTCGAATGGGAAAGCCGCACCGCTCTTATCGGCAATGAAAAGGGTGTGACCATTTTCCGCCAGGAAGGTGTCGAGGTCCCCAAAAGCTGGTCGCAGACCGCCACCAACATCGTCACCAGTAAATATTTCCACGGCAAGCCTGGCTCGCCGGAGCGCGAAGGCTCCGTGCGCCAACTGATCGCCCGCGTGGTCAACACCATCGTGCGTTGGGGTGAGCAGGGCGGCTACTACGCCGATTCCCAGTCTCGCGACGCTTTCCGCGATGAGCTCACTCACCTTCTCGTGGAACAGAAAATGGCTTTCAACTCTCCGGTGTGGTTCAACGTCGGCGTGCAGGAAAAGCCCCAGTGCTCCGCGTGCTTCATCAACTCCGTCAAAGACACCATGGAGTCCATCATGGGCCTGACGCGTACGGAAGGCATGCTCTTTAAGTGGGGCTCTGGAACCGGAACAAACTTCTCCAGCCTGCGTGGCAGCAAGGAAACCCTCTCCGGTGGTGGCATCGCCTCCGGCCCGGTAAGTTTCATGAAGGGCTTCGATGCTTTTGCCGGCGTAATTAAGAGCGGTGGCAAAACTCGTCGCGCCGCCAAGATGGTCATCCTGAATATCGATCACCCCGACATCGTCGAATTCATCGAATGCAAGCGCAAGGAAGAGCGCAAAGCTCACGTGCTCATCGAGCAGGGTTACGATTCAGCCATCGATGGCGACGCTTACAGTTCCATCTTTTTCCAGAATGCCAATCACTCTGTTCGCGTCACCGATGATTTCATGCGCGCTGCCGCTGAAGATAAAGATTGGTGGACCAAAAACGTCATCGACAGTCAGCCCGCCGAAAAACTTCGCGCGCGCGATCTGTTATTCAAAATTTCCGATTCCACCTGGCATTGCGGCGATCCCGGCATGCAGTACGACTCCACTGTGAATCGCTGGCACACCTCCAAGAACACTGCGCGAATCAACGCCTCCAATCCTTGCAGCGAATATATGTTTTTGGACGATACCGCCTGCAATCTTGCTTCGTTGAACCTCATGAAATTCGTCAATTCCGGCGGCCAGTTTGATGTTTCAGCGTTCAAACACGCCGTCGACATCACCATCACCGCGCAAGAAATCCTGGTGGACAACGCCAGCTATCCGACGCCGCAAATCGCCCAGAATTCTCACGATTTCCGCCCGCTCGGCCTCGGCTACGCCAATCTCGGCGCGCTGCTCATGTCCATGGCTCTGCCCTATGACTCCGACGAAGGACGCGATGTTGCCGGCGCTGTTACCGCGCTAATGTGCGGCGAAGCTTACGCGCAATCCTCGCGCGTGGCTGAAGCCATGGGTCCTTTCCCGGGCTATCCCGTGAATCGCGAACCTATGCTGGACGTAATCAGCATGCACCGCGACGCCATGCGTGGAATCAAGCGCGAGCATGTGCAGCCCGAACTTTACATGGCCGCCCAGGAATCCTGGAATACCGCGCTCTCGCACGGCGAAAAGTTTGGTTTCAAGAACGCCCAAGTCACTGTTCTTGCTCCCACCGGCACCATCGGTTTCATGATGGATTGCGACACCACCGGCATTGAGCCGGATCTCGCGCTCGTAAAATACAAAAAGCTCGTTGGCGGCGGCTTGATCAAGATCGTCAACAACACCGTTCCCGAAGCCTTGATGCGCCTCGGCTACACCCCCGAACAAATGAGCGAAATCGTTTCGCATATCGATCAAAACGGCAAAATCGAAGGCGCGCCTTACTTGAAACCCGAGCATCTTCCGGTTTTCGACTGCTCCCTTGCCCCGGCGGGCGGCGGACGTTCCATCACCTGGACCGGTCACGTAAAGATGATGGCCGCCGCCCAGCCGTTCCTTTCTGGCGCCATTTCCAAAACGATCAATATGCCCGAGGAATCCACCGTTGAAGATGTGATGGACGCCTACATCGAATCCTGGAAGCTGGGACTTAAGGCCGTAGCCATCTATCGCGACAATTCCAAACGCTCTCAGCCTTTGTCCGCTGCCGGCCAGAAGAAAGACGAAAAGAAGCCCGAGGCCGCAGCCGTGGTGGAAGCTATGCAACAGGAACTATTCGCTCGTGCGCAACGCGAAAAAATGCCCGCGGAGCGCGCTTCCGTCACTCACAAATTCAGTGTTGGCGGACACGAAGGCTACATCACCGTCGGCATGTACGAAGACAATCGCCCTGGCGAAATCTTCATCAAGATGTCCAAGGAAGGCTCCACGCTTTCCGGCGTGATGGATGGCCTGGCGCTGACCGTTTCCATCGGCTTGCAATACGGCGTGCCGCTGAAGGTTTACGTGGATAAGCTGCTGAACACTCGCTTTGAGCCTTCCGGCATCACTGCGAATCCCAAGATCCGCTTCGTGTCCAGCGTCCTCGACTACATCGCGCGCTGGCTTGGTGGTCGCTTCATCTCCGCGGATTACCTGAAGCTGAACGGCGCCGTCATTTCTGAAGCTCCCGTTGGGAGTGTAACTGCCGGCGCCGTGCCCGTCGTCGCCCAGGCTATGGCGTCAATGCCATCTCTACCGGCCGCCAGCGCCTCGTCGAAACCCAGCAATGCTCATGAAGGCGCGCCCACCTGTTCCGAGTGCGGCATGCTCATGGTTCCCAATGGCGCCTGCTACAAATGCGAAAACTGTGGCAGCACCAGCGGCTGTAGCTAAAAGAATCTGTGAAGTGCCTGCTGGAAGATAGCGGGCTCAACGGGGTCCCTGAAGAATGAGCATTCCCCCTGTGGGATGGGAGCAGGACGCGTTCTCCGCTCCCAAGCAACCGTCACCGGCGCCGTGCTCCACTCCCGTCCCCGAACCCGATTCCACCCAGGACCTGTCACCTGCCTACACCGTGCACGACCCTGCGCAGGCAGCCTTGCCGTCCCTTACACGCGCCTTTCTCAACATCGTGCGCCACGGCATTGGTCCAGCTGCAATCTACGTGCTCACCTACCGCAGACTCGATCGCATCGGCTCAGCTCCTAAGCCCGTCCTGGCCGAAGGTTCCCGCATCCTCATAGAAATGCTGGAAAAACTTGGCGTTAACCTCGAACTGAAAGAAGTGCGGGGCGCCCTCCAGGATATTCACCGCCTGGGCTCCGCCAACATCCCCAACCTCTGGCTCACCGACGAACAAATGGCTGAACAGGGCCTCATCGAAAGTTAAATCCCGGCGGAAACACCGCGACATCCATCTCCATCCTAAAGTACATTGTAGTTAATTTGTTAAATGGTAATATACGCCATGATCGTCGCGCCCAGTTCAAGCCTTTCTTGCCGCAGGTCCATCTTTCCGATCGAAATTTTCCCATGTCTTTTCAGCTTACCTGTTTCTTTTCAGCATTTTGTGAACTCTTTAGCGCTTTTTGCGCACGCGATCCTTTGTTTTCAATACATTACGAACTCTTTTGCCAAAAACACCGGGGGTAGGGAGGTATCACCAGTGAGGGTATGAACCGGGGGCATCCCTGACAAAATAGAACGGGAGCATTCCTGACACTTGGAGCCAGTGCCTAGGGATTAATCGAGTGGCAGGGATGGAAATAGGCGAGGACTGCTACGACGTTACCGTCGCCGCATTGGCGGACGATGCGAAGTCAATGCTCGAGGACGCATCCGGAATCTGGGCGCCAGAGGTGGTGGGACATTCCGCAGAAAATCTCCGCAACACGGGCAGCGCCCTTCATGCGAAGTAGCAGCTGTGGCATCCGCGCGCAACCAATGGCCTCGCGCTTCGCACATTTGGTTGATGCACTGAACCGTGAATCCCGGCAGATATTGCATCGTTGCCTCCGTAATTACGTATCGCTGGAGCCCGTGCATCGTGTTTCGATTAGGAACAGGTGTCTGACGGAATTAACTTAGAAAATATTTTTTGAATGTCGCGATTGTGCGCTGGAGGCATTCTGGTGTCAACGAAAATCGACCACTAGGTATAGTAGTAGCGTTCCATTTGTGGAAAAACAGTGAATTTGGGTTTAACGAGAAGATTGTAGCGAGTTTTCCATTTTGGAAAACGGTGCTTAGGGTTTTGGCGAGGCCGGTGGACCGGCGTTTGGATTCGTGCTTTGATCCGCAGGTGCTTGCGGCCGGGCCGCGGCCTTGCCACGCTTTTTCTTTTGAGTCTCTTCCAACGCGGCCAGGCGCGTCTTGAGCCGGTCGATCTCCTGCTGCTTATCGTTGATTTGCTGCTGTATCCCGGCGAGTTTGGCTTTACCTGCGGTATCGTGTACGTAATCGGGATTGGAGTAGAACGTATCCTGTTGCAATGCCAGGTCGCGCCGTGCAATATCGGCATCTTTTTCTGCATCGGCAATGGTGTCTTTTAACCTGGCAATCTCTGGATCGTCAGAAGCAGCCACTTCCGTCGCGGGATCGGGCGGCGTGGAAGGCGTGGCGGCCGCCTCGGCCACAGCGCCAGGACTGGGCGGCTGAGTCTCCAACTCGGCAGGAGCCCCCACGTTCAATCCTTGCGCCCCAGGCTTTATGTTTTCCTTATCAAGATTGTCGTCGGTGATGACCTTGGAAGGCTTGCTGGAGTTTTTCGCGGCCTGGCGCGATTTCCGCGCAGCCTCGGCGATAGATTGGTTTTGCGCGTCGGACGATTGCTGGTCCTGCGATTGCCCGTTCGGCAAAGCCGCCGGGCATACAATCATCGCCGCGAACAGCGCGGCTGGCAGCACCATGACCCACTTGGGGAGGAACGGAGCGAACATTCGGCCTGACATTTTGTCACCTCGCGCCAACACGAATACCCGAAGCTCCAAGATAACGCTAACTCTGGCCTCCCGCCAGTTCGTGTGCACCCTTACCGTGCGCATAGGTAACGCCGGAGAATCCGGGCGCCACTGGGCCCGGAGCCCTAAAGCACTAGCTCGGCGTTTCGTGGGTGGCTTTGAGAAGAACACTGTACCAACTGAAACTGCACGCTTTTCGGCGGGGAAAATGCCAGATACTTAACCCAGGTACCCAAGAAGTTTCAACAACCCGGAGACATTGTTTGAAACGGTCAATAGGATTTCTAACATTGCTGATATTCGCATGCATCGCAAGCCCGCTGTATTCTCAAGAACCACCGCAAGCTCCGGCGAAAGATATCAAGCCGCAAGCCGGACAGCCTCAATCTTCGAAGACCAACATTCTGCCAGCCGAACATCGCTTTTGGGACCAGGAAAACGATCTCTTATTCGCTGGAGTCGCCGCCGCCCGCACTTTGGACTATTTTTCTACCCTGAACATGCGGCGCCGCGGCCGCCAGGAAATATTTCTGACCAACGACGTCGTCGATAATCACGCCGGCTTCGCGTTCATCGAGGCAGGTGCCACCGGTGTTTCCATCGGCGCCTCCTATCTTTTCCATCGTTACGGTCACCACAAACTGGAGCGCTGGACTTCCATCGTTCACATCGGTCTCGCCACTACTGGCGCGGTACGCAACTATTCTTTGAAAACAGCTCACCGCGCAATTGTGGTCACCCAACCAGATTAAAACTTTGGAGCCTTGGCGGCTCTTGCTAACGGTGTGGGCAGTAACAGTACGGGCGACACTTTGTCATTTCCACCCGTCTAATGTATTCGCGCTGTTGCGCAACTGCTTTGCGTGCGGCATACTCGCCGCGCATTTCAGGGGACTTCTTGCTCGGGCTTCAGGTTAAAATCCCGCCAGGTCGTATGAGACGGTGTGTGTTTGATCACCGTTTTATCTGTATTCTGGCCTTGTTTTTTTGCTTTGCTGCGCCTCGCGTCCGCGCACAAAGCGTGGATCGCGTTGATTACTCCGCGTCAGCCGTTCAAACTTTGCAATTAAATCCAAATGTTCCTGCCAGCAACCAACAGCCCCCCTCGCCCACCCAGGCCGAAACCGATCAATACCGGCTTTCCAGGGAGCGCTACCAAAAAGCCGTCTCGTATTCTCGTGCCGGCTACGCTTTATATTTCGTTTCCTATTTTGTGACTGTAGCCGTACTCCTCTTGATTCTGCGATTAGGTGGAGCCGCAAGGTTTCGCGATATCGCGGAAGCTGTCAGTGAAAAGAAATGGATTCAGTGTCTGATTTTTGTCCCATTACTAATATTGCTGACCGATTCGCTTGAATTGCCCGTTCGCATTTATTGGCACGCGCTCAGTCTGCGCTACCAGCAATCCATTCAACATTGGGGCTCCTGGCTCGTGGATTGGGCCAAAGAAGAAGCGCTGAGCGTTGGTCTGGCGGTGTTGCTGGTTTTTATTTTGACCCTCGCAATGCGCAAAAGTCCCAGGCGCTGGTGGTTTTATTTTTGGCTCGCGGCACTTCCAATTTTGCTGTTCTTCTTTTTCATCAGCCCCTGGTTCATCGATCCGCTCTTTAATCACTTCGAGCCGCTGGAGCAGGAGCATCCGCAGTTGGTGAACTCCATCGAAGCACTTACGCAACGAGCGGGCGTCCCGATTCCCCGGGATCGCATGTTTCTGATGAAAGCCAGCGAGAAAACCAACCAGATAAACGCCTACGTCACCGGTATCGGTGCGTCCAAACGCGTGGTTATCTGGGACACTACCATCCAGAAAACGTCTACCGACGAAGCGCTGTTTATACTCGGCCACGAGCTAGGACACTACGTCCTTGGCCACATCGTTACTGGATTCTTGTTTTTCGCCATGGCGCTTCTGCTCGCGTTGTATCTCATGTATCGCGCGCTGCATTGGTCCCTGCAACGCTGGGGCGCTGAGTGGAACATTCAGGGACCGGAAGACTGGGCGGCCATCGCTGTGCTCTTACTGTGGCTGGAGATTCTGTCCTTTATTTCTTCACCAATCGTGAACGGCTTCAGCCGCATGCAGGAACATGCCGCCGATGTCTACGGCCTGGAAGTAATTCACGGCCTGGTGCCCAATTCTGAAGAAGTGGCCGCGCACGGTTTTCAAGTCCTGGGCGAACTAGATCTCTCTGACCCAAATCCTCCCGCTTTTATTACGTTCTGGCTATACAGCCATCCTCCGCTGGCCGAACGGCTGGTATTCGCGCACGCTTACGACCCGTGGTCCAAAGGCGAGTCCCCGAAGTATGTGAAATAATATTGCCTGGGACTAAATTCATAGTGTGGTTACGCACTATGGCGCGGTTGGGGCGCACGAGCCGTTCTCTGTAAATGCAGGCCGCGCGCAAGTGCTTGCCCAACTTGGTGCGTCTAAGTAATTCTGACAGAACTCACGAAATGATTCGGTGATCACGAATGGAGCAAGAACGGCCCATAGAAACGCAGCCCACCAGCGAATTCCGCGACACTTCCAACAATTCCTTTAAGGGACTAAACCAAATATTTGCTAATGCCGAAGGTCTACGTGCAGGCTGGCGGTTGCTATTGTACGTGGTGATAACGGCAGTGCTTTTCCTTGGTTTGAAAATGTTGTTAATGCAATTCTATCGGCCCGCCCCGGACAAGTTTTCGTTTGAGAGCACCTTATTTTCCGAAATGATTGGTTTTATCTCCGCTTTTGGCGCAGCTGGCGTGATGTCCTTCCTCGAACATCGTCCGGTGGGGTCTTATGGCTTACCGGTGCAGCAGGCTTTCGGGAACTTTTTCTGGCAGGGAGTTCTGCTCGGATTTCTGGAAATCAGTGCAGTCATCGGACTGATTTACGCGTTTGGCGGATATTCCTTCGGCGCGTTGGCATTACACGGTCCGCAGATCGTTCGCTGGGCTGTTTTGTGGGCACTCTGTCTGACATTTGTTGGGTTATTCGAGGAGTTTCTGTTTCGCGGCTACGCTTTATTTACTTTAAGTTCCGGCGTTAGCTTCTGGCTCGCTGCCAGTTTGCTTTCGCTGCTGTTTGCGGCGGTGCATTTGGAAAATAGTGGCGAAGGTCGCGTGGGTGTGGCCGGTGTCTTTGTTGTCGGAATGCTCTGGTGTTTTACGGTACGGAGGACAGGCAGTCTGTGGTTCGCGGTAGGGATGCACGCGGCTTTCGACTT
The DNA here is from genome assembly GCA_035482155.1 of Verrucomicrobiia bacterium. Lineage (GTDB taxonomy): Bacteria > Acidobacteriota > Terriglobia > Acidiferrales > UBA7541 > Acidiferrum. Next base: position 20,902 of record DATHRB010000046.1, read on the forward strand.
TGGCGAGACTTTTTTATATTCCGTCCCGGACAGCGGCATGGTTTTGCCGGGTCATCTTTCCGACGCCACTCTTCATGGTCCGGCGTGGCTTACCGGAGGCACCGTTGGTCCCGAAGCAAGTGTTTTCGATTTTGTGCTGCTATTTATTTTCTTTTACGTGATTCACCGGCTGTATCCGACGAATAAAACGCCGCGCCAGGCCGCCGCCAGTATTTACCGCACTAATTCCGAGGCAAATACCAATTTCACTCCGTGACTTTTGGCCTCAGGGAGTGTTTCCTTCAGCGCTTCCAGCGTAGATGGATGAGCATGTCCGATAGCAATGGCATCTTTTTTCCTGGCAGCCCCGGCAATCGCGAACTCAATCTGTTTGCGGATGGCCGAAACGTTTTCTACATCGTCCAGGAAGGGCACGTTACGGAATGCTGCGCGCACTCCAAATCGTTGCGCGGTATCGTAGGCGACTGTCGCCGCGCTGGTGCGGCTATCTACATAGAAAAGTTTGTGGTCCTTCAGCACCGGCATCAATTCAGCCATCAATTTTTTATCCGCCGTGGATGCCGACCCTTGATGATTGTTCACGCCAATCACTCCGGGAACTTCATTAAGAAATTGTGACACCAACCGGGAAACGTCGGCGCGGGACATGCCTCTATGAAGCTCTTGCGCCTCCGGGTGCTCTTTTGCGAGGGATTGCATCGGGAGATGCAGCATTACCTGGTCACCCCGCTGCTTCGCTTGTTCCGCAATTTCGGTTGAATGAGTGTGATTCGGCAAAATCGAAATGGTCAACGGATACGGCATGGCAAAAACGGCCTGGGCCACCGCGCTATCGTTGCCCAGGTCGTCAAGAATAATCGCCAGCCGCGGAGTTTGATTATCACTTTTCGCTGGCGCGGACTCCGGGTTGTTCGATACATCCGTGCTTCCGGCAAAGTGAATATGAACAGTGTGGGTAATCACCCCAGCATGGCGATAACTAATATAAATCGCATCCCCAATTTCCGTTTGATCCGGCGTTAAAGCATGCGCCGCGGCGATGTCATTGAGTTCGTTAATCAGACGCGCCACCGCCGGGGGATAGTCTTTCCCGTGGCGTTTGATAAAAATGTGTATCTCCACCAGGTCCGACGAATTTGCGACTTTGTCGAATGCGCCCACCTCGCCATGTACCTCTGATCCCCGCGGCGCGGCGGAATTCGCTGCGAACACGAATTCCCGGGTGATGCGGTGGATGTCTTCCTCGGTCAGGCGCTTTTGCCGGCCGCGATTGCAGCCGCTTGCGCAAGCAATGAAGATACAAAGAAAAGCAACGATTTTGCGGATTCTAAAACGAATTGGAAAACTGCAATTGGCGAAAGAACTCGGTAACACCGAAGATTAGGCGGCTTTCTTCACCGGCGCCTTTACCAGGTCAAGCGCCTTGCGGTAGATGGGATCTTCCGGCGAAAGTGGGCGCGGTCCTTGCGGAAGCTCTTTACTGGGTGTGGCATCCGTCGCGGACTCGTCGACCTCGGAATCATCATCCAAGTTGGCATGCACTACTTCCGTTGGGGTAACTCCTTCTTCGAGAATTGCTTTCCCACTCGGATTGTAATAATTCGCCGTCGTCAGGATTAACGCTGAGCCATCATCGAGGGTAATTAACTTTTGTTCTGAAGCCAGACCAAAGGTACGTTCACCCACAACATCTCCGCGGTGGTTTGCTTCAATCGCTGAAGCCAGCACTTCGGCGGCGCCGGACGTTGTAGCGTCAATCAAGGCGGCAACGCGGCCTTTCCAAACTACCTGCTTTGGTTCAGCGGAAAAAGTTTGTGAGGACACGGTCTGCCCGCGCAAAGTGGCCAAAGTACCGGTCGGCACAAAAAGTCGAGCCACAGAAATGGCCTCGGAAACCGGGCCTCGGCCGCACTCGCGTAAATCCAGAATGACGTTGTGAACGCCCTGCTTTTCAGCCTCCAACAATCGGCTGCGCACTTCATCGGCGCGTCCGGGATCAAGCGACGTAAGGCGCAACGCCAATATGTCTGGATCGGCTTTCTGACTTGTGATTTTCACCGCTGTCAGCTTCTCGCGAACCACATCCACTTCGTCGGGGGTCGCCTTACCACGCCGGATCACGGCAACTTTCACTCCACTGCCGGCCGGGCCAGTCAGGAGATTCATGGCCTGGCCTACAGACATATCGCGTGTCGTGAAGCCGCCAATTGATTCAAAAATGTCGCCGCTGTGAATTCCGGCTTTCGCGCCGGCACTGTCGGGCAGTACGGAAATTACGATGATGTAGCCAAACCGCTTACTCAAGGTGATACCGCTGTCTCCCGTGCTGGAGCTTTGAATTTTTTTCTTGTATTCGTCGTATTCGCGGGGAGTCAGGTAACTGGACTGCGTGTCGAGCGACTCAAGCAGGCCGTGCAACGATCCGGCGGTAACCATGTGCATGTTCGGTTCGTCGACGTAATCCTGCTGGATTTTCTGCAAGACCTCGCCGAACACCGTGAGCGACTTGTAGGCTTTATCGTCCGGAGTGCGCCCCAGGACATGTCCAATTCCGGCATAACAAAAGATCGCCACCGATACGCAAATCAGCCCAACACGCGCCGCTCGACTCATTGATCCACCTGTCTGGAAACTTTCAAAAGTATAACACTGCTTATAGTGGGACGCGCAGCGCGGCAGAAAGGAAGCCTTCGTCCGCAGAGCAATTCAGGTGATGAAATCTGCATTTAAGCACGAATAGCCACCGGCAAAAGCACGAACAGACACGGGGAGCGTGAGTTTTGATGCCATTTAACCACACCGTGTCATTTATTCACGGTCCATTATGACGTAACTCATTCAAAACAAGACACAAAGTTAACATCTACTGGCCTGCAACCTGCTATTCTATGCGTTCCCAATGTTCCAAACCACTATAGCGTCGGCTACTAACACTGAGGGAGTTGGCCTTCACACTGGTGTGTACGGGCACCTGACCTTGTCTCCCGCTCCCGCCGAGACTGGGATCGTTTTTCGGCGCGTGGATCTTGATAATTTTCCCATCGAAGCCCAGGGCCACAACGTCGCGCGGGTGAGTTACGCCACCAGTTTGATGAAACAAGGCGTATTGCTCTCTACCACCGAGCATCTGCTCGCGGCCATCTATTCCTGCGGCATCGATAATATTTTTATCGATATCGACTCCATAGAGATTCCCATACTGGATGGCTCCGCCGAGCCTTTCATGCAGATGTTGGAGCGCAGTGGTTTACGGAGATTGCGCCGTCGCCGACGCTTTTTGAAGGTTTTGAAACCGTTGGAAGTCGTTGAAGGCGATCGCAGAATTGGAATTTACCCTGCTGACGATTTCCGCGTGTGTTGTTACGTGGACTTTCCGCATCCGCTGGTGGGCCGGCAGCAATTTGAGATTACCGTCAACGCCGAAAGTTTTCGGCGATTGCTGGCTCGAGCGCGAACATTTTGTTTTGAGCGGGATATTCAACCACTCCGGGCTATGGGACTGATTCGCGGAGGCTCACTTGAAAATGCCATCGTCCTGACCGAGCGCGGGGTTATGAATGGTCCCCTGCGCTTCCCGGATGAGTTCAGCCGGCACAAAGCTTTAGACCTGATCGGCGATCTGGCGCTGGTGGGTTTGCCGCTGCTGGCGCGGGTGGAAGCTCATAAAGCGGGCCATGCGCTGCATACGCAACTTGTGGGCCGCCTGCTTGCTGATCCTTCGCTCTGGACCATAACTACTGCCGAGGCTTCGGTGAGCGAAATGGAGCTAACCGGGCCGCTGACTGGGCCGTCCCTTTCCGCTGCCGATTAGTGAACTGATTAGTGTTTCGCCCCAAAGTTGTCTTGCCGCGTTGCGAAATTCCGCTCGCTCCCACAAACTGAACCTGGACTCCCATGAAAAACAATGATCTTGCCGTAGTCATTCTCGCCGCGGGCAAAGGTACGCGCCTGAAATCGAGCCTTGCCAAAGTATTGCACCGCGCTGGTGGACGGACGCTGGTGGAGCAAGTGATTCGCGCGTGTGCGCCATTGGGCGCCAAAAGGACCATCGTGGTGGTCGGGCACCAGAGCGAAGTAGTCGCGGCGACGATCGAGCCATTTGGCGCAACGACCGTGCTGCAGCACCCGCAACATGGCACCGGTCACGCCATGCAGGTAGCGCGCCGCGCATTAGGAAACTCCCAATTTGCCATTGTGCTTCCCGGCGATGCTCCGCTGGTTCGCCCTGAAACGCTGAAAGCTTTGCTGGCAACTCATCGATCGGCCAATGCCGCCGCGACAGTTCTGACCGCGGTGGTTGCGGATCCACGAGGCTACGGAAGAATTCTGCGAAAATCGAACACCGCGATCTCCGCCATCGTGGAGGAATCTCAACTGAGCGGCGATCAAGCCGAGATCAACGAAATTAACTCCGCCATTTATTGCTTTACGTTGGAAAAACTGTGGCCGGCTCTTGCGCAGGTAAAGCCCAACAACAAGCATCGCGAATTATATTTGACGGACGCTGTCGCGGTTTTGGCCGCCAAGGGGGAAGGCGTGCTCGCGCAAGTGGCGGCGGATTCGCGCGAGGTTCTCGGCTGCAATACGCGCGCCGATCTCGCCGAAGTGGATCGCATATTTCGGGATTGGAAACGCCTGGCGTTGATGGATTCAGGAGTCACCATCCAACTCCCAGAAACGGTTTTGATCGATGCAGATGTGATCGCCGGTGAAGACACTGTGATTGAGCCCGGCGTGCAGTTGCTGGGCAAAACAAAAATCGGCGCGCGTTGCATTGTTCGCACGGGCAGCGTTTTAAGTGATGCGATTCTGGCTGACGATGTCGTCGTTGAGGCGCACAGCTTGGTCGCGGATAGCCGGATGGATGATGGCGTGATCGTTGGGCCGTTTGCACGCTTGCGCGGCGGCAATCATCTGAAAGCTGGCGTACGTGTGGGGAATTTCGTAGAGCTGAAAAAAAGCATCATTGGTGAAGGCACCAAGGCGATGCACCTTACGTACCTTGGCGATGCGAAGATCGGCTCCAAAACCAACATTGGTGCCGGAACCATAACCTGCAATTACGACGGTTTCCACAAGCATCCCACCACCATCGGGAATAAAGTTTTTATCGGCAGCGATTCCGCCCTGGTGGCTCCGGTACGCGTGGGAGACGGCGCGTTCATTGCTGCCGGCTCGACCATCACGGAAAATGTTCCGTCGGATTCCCTGGGAATTGCTCGCGGCCGCCAGATGAACAAAGTTGGCTGGGCGTCGAAAAAGCGGCGCGAACTGGCCGCCGCTTCGGGCGATAAAAAAAACGCTGGGGGAAAATCGCGACGGGCATCCAAAAAGCGGCGACGCTGAGCAATTTAGGTGGCTCGTGGATGCGGTGTACGCGCTGTGTTAAAATAATACTTCCGCAACCTCAGGGGAGCCGCCAGCGCATGAAATTTGGAGTCGTCGTCTTTCCCGGATCCAACTGCGACCACGACGCTTTCTACGCCATAAGCGATGTTCTCCATCAGCCGGTTGAGTTCATCTGGCATCAATCCGAAGATTTAGCGAATTGTGATGCGGTCATTTTGCCGGGCGGTTTTGCTCACGGCGATTATCTTCGCACTGGCGCGCTCGCGCGATTTTCTATGGTGATGAAGTCGGTGAAGAGTTTTGCAAAGCGTGGCGGCCTGGTTCTTGGGATTTGTAATGGCTTTCAGATTCTTCTGGAAGCGGGTCTTCTTCCTGGCGCGGTCATGCGCAATATCGGGCTGCGATATATTTGCCGTCACGTTTACATTCGCGTGGAGAATACCGCCACGCCATTTACGCAAGCTGCTACGCCGGGGCAAATTCTTAAAATTCCTATCGCACATAACGATGGGAATTACACAGCTGATCCGCAGACTCTCGCGGAATTACAAAAAAACCAGCAAATCGTTTTTCGCTATACGAGTGCGGACGGCAAAGATGATGCCACCGGTAACCCTAACGGCTCGATGGAGAGCATTGCCGGCATTTGCAATCGCGAGCGCAATGTCACCGGCTTGATGCCGCACCCGGAACGGGCGGTGGAGTCCGCTCTGGATTCCGCGGATGGGTTGGTGATTTTCCGTTCGATGGTCGAATCTTTGGCGACTTCCGCTAAGGCCAGCGCTTAAAGATTCATTCGAGAAATTATTTTTTGCGATTTCAGAATTTGTTCGAATTCTCCTCGTGATTTCTAGGTAAGAAAATTGGCGACGGCAAGCGCGGAAATTAAAGTTACGGCGGAAATCGCCGCGGAGCATGGCCTGTCGGCTCCGGAATATGCCCGCGTGCAGCAAATCCTCGGACGCGATCCCAACATAACCGAGCTGGGCATTTTCAGCGTGATGTGGAGCGAACACTGCTCTTACAAATCCAGCAAGGTCCATCTGAAGCGCCTGCCGGTCTGCGGAACGCTGGTCGTTCAGGGGCCCGGTGAAAATGCCGGCGTGGTGGATATCGGCGACGGGCTAGTCGCTGCGTTTAAAATCGAGTCGCACAATCATCCCAGTTTTGTAGAGCCGTTTCAGGGCGCCACTACGGGCGTGGGCGGAATCCTGCGCGATATTTTTACCATGGGCGCTCGTCCCATTGCGGTGCTGGATTCTTTGCGCTTCGGGCCGATCACGGCCGACAATTCAGCGCCATCGGTCTCGCCTGAAACGATTGCTAAAAATCGGCGCATTCTCGATGGTGTGATTCGCGGAATCGCCAATTATGGAAATTCTTTTGGCGTGCCCACAATCGGCGGAGAAGTTTGCTTCGAACCTTGTTACTCGCAAAACCCACTGGTGAACGCGCTGGCGCTGGGGATCGCCAAGAAAGAAGATTTGTTTTTTGCCAAGGCACGAGGGACTGGAAACCCGGTGATTTACGTCGGCGCGAAAACCGGCAGGGATGGAATTCATGGCGCGTCGCTGCTGGCGTCCGCGGAGTTCACCGAGGAATCGCAACAAAAGCGGCCCAACGTTCAGGTGGGCGATCCTTTTGTAGAAAAGTTGCTGCTCGAAGCTTGCCTGGAAGCCATGACCACTGGCGCGGTTGTCGCGATTCAAGACATGGGCGCCGCGGGCCTGACGTGCTCGACCACAGAAATGGCGTCGCGAGGTGGCACCGGCATTGAAATTGATCTTGCCCGTGTGCCGCAGCGTGAAAGCGGCATGACTCCTTACGAAATTATGCTGAGCGAATCGCAGGAGCGTATGCTGCTGGTCGCTGAGAGAGGCCGCGAACCTGAAGTTTTGCAAGTTTTCAAAAAGTGGGGGCTGGACGCGGTGGTGGTTGGAGAAGTTGCCGATGGCGGGCTGTTGCGCGTCAAAGATCACGGCATAGTCGTCGCGGAAATTCCGGCGCATCCGCTCGCTGAAGAAGGCCCGGTGTATCAGCGTCCGATTGCCAAGCCTTCGCGGAAGGACGAATCGGCGGCAGATTGGTTCGTGTTTGGCCCGGAAAAGAAAAATCTTACAGACAATTTCAAGCAGCTGCTTGCGTCGCCGGCAATTTCTTCCAAGCGTTGGATCACCGAGCAATACGACACCATGGTACGAACCAACACACTCGCGGTTCCGGGCGCGGGCGACGCCGCTGTGGTTCGCATAAAAGGAACGAAGCGCGCATTGGCGCTGGCCACTGACGGAAATGGGCGATGGTGCCAGTTGAATCCGCGGCTGGGCGCGATGCATGCAGTGGCCGAGGCGGCACGCAATGTGGCGTGTTCCGGCGCGAAGCCTATCGCCGCTACGAACTGCTTGAATTTTGGCAGCCCCGAAAAGCCGGAAGTGATGTGGCAATTCAGCGAAGCGATTGACGGACTTGCCGCTGCTTGCAATGAACTGGAAACTCCCATCACCGGCGGCAACGTGAGCTTCTACAATGAAACTCTTGGCAGCTCAATCTACCCCACGCCGGTGATCGGCATTTTAGGAGTGATTGAAGACGCGACGAGTGTCTTGAAGATGGCGTTTCGCGATCACGGGGACATTGTGGTTTTGCTTGACGGCATGAGCGGAGCAACCGATTCGCCGGCCGTTAAGAGTTCGAACGGCTCGGATGCCCAACTAGCGCGAGAATTCTCCTCGTCCGAATATTCCAAGACTGTTGGCGGCATCGTCGCGGGCGAGCCCCCGGCCATCGATCTTCCCGCCGAGAAGCGTCTGCAACAATGCATGGTTGCGCTGGCTGCGTCGCGCACAATTCAATCTGCTCATGACCTCAGCGACGGAGGCCTGGCCGTCACCTTGGCCGAATCCTGCTTTGCTTCCGCGCCGGTGCGGAAAGCTGGCGACACTCTCGGCGCAAAGATAAAAATAGAAGACGGCACTCCCTCGGAATCCGCTGTATTTGGAGAGCGGGGAGCACGCGCGGTCGTTTCCGTTTCACCTAATTCGCTAAATGCTGTGCTGCAAACCTCGCGAAAATACGGTGTTAGCGCCGTACGAATCGGCGAAGTTACCGCTAACGGCATTTTCCGCATCGAACTCAATGGAAGTGCCATAATCGAGGAGCCCGTTGAGACACTTCGCGATATTTGGGCCCGTTCGCTGGAGCGCGCACTCAAACAATGAATCTTAAGCTCGCTTACGCTGACGATCATTTCCACGACGAATGTGGAGTATTTGGGGTCGTTGGCCATCCTGAAGCCGCCAACCTCGCATATCTCGGTTTGTATGCTCTGCAGCACCGCGGCCAGGAATCGGCCGGGATAGTTTCGAGCGATGGCCACGAACTCCATCTTCACCGCGCCATGGGCGAGGTGGAAGAAATTTTTCAACCCGCGGTGCTGGCAAAACTTCCCGGCACCGCCGCGATCGGTCATGCTCGATATTCGACCGCCGGCGACAAAGCGTTACTCAACGCCCAGCCCATCATGATCGATTGCAACAAAGGCAAAGTCGCGCTGGGCCACAACGGCAACCTCACCAACGCTGCGGAATGGCGCCGCAAGCTGGAACATCGCGGTTCCATTTTTCAGACCAACAGCGATACGGAAGTGATTGTGCATCTGATCGCCCGATCGCCGGCGCGCAATTTGTCCGGTGCGATTGGCGATGCGCTCAACCAGGTTGAAGGCGCTTACTCGCTCCTGTTGCTCACGACCGACGAGTTGTATGCTGTGCGCGACCCACGCGGGTTCCGTCCGTTAGTGCTGGGCAGACTACCTGCAACGGAAACTGCCGGCGAAGCGTGGATGGTGGCTTCGGAAACTTGCGCGTTCGATCTACTTAACGCGCAATACATTCGCGAAGTCGAGCCCGGGGAGATGGTGCGCATCTCCAAATCCGGCATCGAATCCATTCGCTTCGCGCCGCCCAAGCAGCAACAGCACTGCGTATTCGAACACGTATATTTTTCGCGCCCCGACAGCATTATTTTCGGCCGTTCGGTGAACGAGAGCCGCGAAGCTCTAGGCCGCTTGCTCGCTCAGGAACATCCCGCCGACGCTGACATCGTCGTCCCGGTGCCAGACTCCGGCGTTCCGGCCGCTGTCGGATACGCGCTCGAGTCTAAAATTCCTTTTCGCATGGGGCTGATTCGCAACCATTACATCGGGCGCACTTTTATCGAACCTTCGCAGGCTATCCGCAATTTTGGCGTGAAGCTGAAACTTAATCCGGTGCGCGGATTGATTGAAGGCAAGCGGGTTGTGCTGGTGGACGACTCCATCGTTCGCGGCACCACCAGCCGCAAAATCGTTCGAATGGTGCGGGAAGCCGGCGCCAAAGAAGTGCACGTGCGCATCAGTTGTCCTCCCACGATTTCGCCCTGCTATTACGGCGTGGATACCCCGACGCGCGAGGAATTGATCGCCTCTTCCAATTCACCGGAACAGATTCGCAAATTTCTTGGGGCCGATTCTCTCGGTTACATCTCGATGGCGGGCTTGCGTCAGGCCGTGGACGACAGGGAAGGAAAGTTTTGCACTTCCTGTTATACAGGCGTTTATCCGACGGATCTGGTGCAACTGGAAGTCCGCGCCGGCAAAGCGGGCGCCGGCAACGGCGTGGTCGGCGACCTGAACGGAAATTCTGCTGATGAACTCGCAACAGAAAGGCCCGTGGTGGTGGAAAGTGAAGGCTGACAGTGACAAGAAACAAGAAGTGACGCACGTGCCAGTGGGCACAAAAATTCAACGCGAGATTATCGCGTGGTTTTGGGTCGGCCTGGCATTTCTGCTGATTAACGGAACGATTGGACAGGCGCGCGTAATTCCGTCTGGCTCCATGGAAAATACTTTGCTGATCGGCGATCACCTGATTATGAGCCGCATTGGCTACGACGCCGGAGTTCCGTTCACCAGCTGGCATGTGCCGCTATGGCGAAATCCAAAACGCCAGCAGGTAATTATTTTCAAGCCGCCCTTCGCGCCGGATACGCCGGATTACGTGAAGCGCGTGATTGGATTACCGGGCGATAGCGTGGATATTCATGACGGAGCCGTGTGGGTCAATGGGCAAAGGCTGACTGAGCCGTATGCGGTGGGAGCCAGCGAGCCCTATGAGCTGCACACCCCGTATAAAGTTTCCGACAATTGTTATTTTGTGATGGGCGACAATCGCGGCAACTCTTATGACAGCCGCTTCTGGGGCTGCGTTCCGCGCAAGGATATTATTGGCACGCCGGTGATGATTTATATGTCTCTAGATGCGCCGTCGGACGCCTGGGAGCCAGGGCAGATTCGGGAGCGGTTTTTTGCGTACGCCAACGCTATTCTGCATCCCGGCAGCGTGCGATGGCGAAGATTGTTTCATATATTTTAATTGCGGGAATTCCTCTCGCGGTGAGATTTCCGCTGCATCCTCCGCAGCTGTAATCACGTTAAAAACCCAGATCGGGAATAGTGGGTTCTTAGGTTTGTGCATCAAAGTTCATATCGAATTCGAATTGCAGACAAGGGTTTCATGAAATACGCAGATGCGGGAGTCGACATCGCGGTAGCGGACGACGCGAAGCAAAGGATTCGCCACCACGCCAGCCGTACCTTCACGCCCGGCGTCCTCGGTGGCATCGGCGGATTCGGCGGTCTCTTCGCTCTCGACACCAAAAAATGGAAAGAGCCCATCCTGGTTTCCAGCGCCGACGGCGTGGGAACCAAATTGAAAATCGCCATGGCCATGAGTGTGCACTCCACCGTTGGCGGCGACCTTGTGAATCACTGCATCAATGACATTCTGGTGCAGGGTGCCGAGCCGCTTTTTTTTCTCGATTATCTGGCGATGGGCAAGCTCGAACCGACGGTGGTCGAGCAACTTGTCGACGGCATGAGCCGCGCTTGCCGCAAAGCCAGCTGCGCATTAATCGGCGGAGAAACCGCGGAGATGCCGGGGTTTTACCCGGCGGGTGAATATGATGTCGCGGGATTTATCGTGGGCGTGGTTGAGCGTAAGAACATGCTCAACGGAAAAGCGGTGAAGCCTGGCGACGCTTTGATTGCGTTGCCGTCGTCGGGGCTGCACACCAATGGATATTCCCTGGCGCGCAAATTGGTATTCGAAGTCGCTAAACTCAGGCCGGACACTTACGTAGCAGAGGTAGGCAACAAAATTGGCGCTGAATTGCTGAAGCCGCATTTGTGCTACGCGCCGGCGCTGAGAAATATCGTTGCGCGTGGAGGTGTCTCGGCACTAGCGCATATTACCGGCGGCGGGATTCCTGGAAACCTTCCGCGCGTGTTGCCTAGCGGCGTCAAGGCCCAGATCGATCTGGCGTCCTGGCCGGTGCCCCCGATCTTTAAGTATCTGGCTAAGATTGGAAAAATTGACGGCGACGAGCTGCTGCACTCCTTCAACATGGGCGTGGGCATGATTCTGGTGGTGCCGCCTGCGCAAGTGAAATTTGTGGAAGGAGATCTAAAAAAACGCCGCGAGAAGTTTTTCCGCATCGGGCGCATTGAACGCAGCGATTCCGGCAAAGCTCGCGTGGCCTATTCGGGCGCACTGGGCTTGTAGGCAGCGCCATTCTTCGGCCAATCTATTTCTACCTCGTCCTCCTCGAGGCAACTCACGCACATTTTGCCGACGTGCATGATTGTGCTAACGTTTTCCGTTCATGAAAAAACGCATAGGCGTGTTGCTGAGTGGGCGCGGCTCGAATTTTGAAGCCCTTGCGGATAGCGTTGCCGCAGGCCGCATTCCAGACGCGCAAATTGCCATTGTCATCGCCAACCGGGAAGGCACGCAGGGAATTGAGCGCGCCAATACACGTGGGATCGCGACAAGAGTCCTCCCTTCGCGAGGGCTCGAGAGGGAAGTATACGACCGCCAGATCGTTTCCGTTTTGCGCGAACAGCAGGTGGATTTGGTCTGCCTGGCCGGCTACATGCGCTTGTTGTCGCCATACTTCATTCAATGCTTTCCGCAGCGCATCTTGAATATTCATCCTTCACTGCTGCCGTCTTTTCCCGGGTTGGAATCTCAGCGGCAGGCTCTAGAATATGGCGTGAAATTTGCCGGCTGCACGGTGCATTTCGTGGATGAAAATCTGGATGCCGGACCAATTATTCTTCAAGCCGTGGTACCGGTGCTGGACGCCGATACGGCGGATACGCTATCGGAAAAGATTTTGCGCGAAGAACATCGCATTTATTCCGAAGCGGTAAAAATTATCTTGGATGGGCGTTTCAAAATCAAAGGCCGGCGTGTAATTCAATTGGCTAACCAGGCTGCTCACCGGTGAGCCTTTGCACAAATCGATGACCACCACAACCTTCAAACCTGTCGCGGAACAACTCGCTTATCTAAAAAAGGGCAGCGCGGAAATTATTCGCGAAGCGGAGCTGCAGACCAAGCTGGAAAAATCAGCAAAAACCGGCAAGCCCTTGCGCGTGAAGCTGGGCGTTGATCCCACTGCGCCGGACATTCATCTGGGCCACACCGTGGTGATCCGAAAACTGAAACATTTTCAGGAAATGGGCCACACCGCGGTTTTTCTGATCGGCGATTTCACTGCGATGGTCGGCGATCCTACCGGACAGTCCGAAACGCGCCCTCCGCTCACTCGTGAACAAGTGAATGCTAATGCGGAAACCTATCTCGAGCAGGTGTTCAAGATTCTCGATCGCGAGAAAACTGAAATTCGCTATAACAGCGAGTGGCTCGATAAATTGTCCAGTTACGATATCGTGAGGCTGTGCGCGAAATACCGCGTCGCGCGCATGCTGGAGCGCGAGGATTTTCACACCCGGCTTACCAATCAACAGCCCATATCCATGCACGAGCTGCTTTATCCGCTGCTGGTAGCCTACGACTCGGTGGTGCTCGAATCTGACGTGGAGCTTGGCGCTACCGAACAAAAATTCAATCTGCTGATGGGCCGCGAGATCCAGCGCGAGTACGGCCAGGAGTCGCAAGTGGCCTTCACCATGCCGATTCTAGTGGGGCTCGACGGCTCGCGCAAAATGTCCAAGAGTCTTGGCAATTATGTGGGCATTACCGAAACACCGGACCAGATATTCGGGAAGATGATGTCCATTCCGGACGAGTTGATGTGGTCTTATTACGAACTGGTGACGGATCGCACGCCCGAAGAAATCGCCAAGCTCAAGGACGACGTCTCCAGCGGAAGTAAACACCCTATGGACGTAAAGATGTTACTGGCGCAGGACGTGGTGAGCGGTTTCCACGGGGAGGCCGCAGCGCGCAAGGCAGCAGAAATGTTTCAGCGCGTTTTTCGCGATCGTCAGGCGCCTGAGGAGGCGCCGGTGAAAAATGTCGCGGCCGGACCACCACAAATGATCAAAGTTTTATTGACGATGCTGGGGCTCGCCAGTTCCATTAGCGATGCGGAGCGGCTGGTGAAACAGGGCGCTGTGGAAATCGACGGTCAGCGAATCGACGATCCGCGCAAAGAAGTGGATCTGAGTAACGGCAGGAATTTTCTGCTGCGCGCTGGTAAGAAAAAATTTGTCCATGTCGTGGTTGCTTAAAGGGCATCATCGACATTTGAAACTAAGCCAGAATCTCTCCCACCATTCCAGCCACTTGGCGCGCTACAGAAGGCGCGGCGGTCAGGCCGGGCGACTCCATCCCGACAAGGTGAATCATGTGTGGCACTTTGGCATCGCGTTCGACCACAAAGTCAGCGATGCCATGCTGATCGGGCGGCACTAGCTTTGGCCGCAAGCCGGAGTATGCGAGTTGCAAGTCAGCGTCGGTAATTTCGGGCACTAATATCCTGGCGCCTTCCGCAAAATCAGCTACCGTCAAACGATCGCGCTCGTAATCATCTTTCTCTTTCACGTATCGCGCCGTCGGCCCGATCAATACCGTGTCCCAAATTGTCTTTGTGAAATGCATTCCCAGGCTTAGCCCATCGGCATGCGGCAGGGGATAGACCAGCCCGTTAATCAGGGAACGCCGCGGGCCGCGCACTTCGCAGTACTCCCCGCGCACGGGATAAATCTTCCAGGATTTGTTGCCGACTAATGCGGCGACATCGTCGGCATATAAGCCAGCAGCGTTTATTACGCAGCGCGCTTCGATCGTTTCCTGCGCCGCGATTTCATCTTGCCCCGGATGTGTATTTACATCTTCGCCGACGCGAATCCCAACGCCTATGGCCTTCGCTGTTGGTTCCAGCGACATCACTTGCGCGCGAGTGACGATGTGCGCATTTTGTTCGACGGCAACGCGAGCGTAGGCACGCACTAATTCTTCCGCCGAAACAATCCCGGTACTGGGGACATCCAAGGCCGCAACTCCGGCGATGTGCGGTTCGCGCTCGCGAATTTCCGCCGGGCCAATCAATCGCAAACCTTCGACGCCGTTTTCCTGGCCGCGCTTATATAACGCTTCCAATGCCGGTTCTTCCCGTAATTCGGTGGCTACCACCAGCTTGCCGGTACGCCGGTGTGGAACGTTGTGCTCTTCGCAGAACGCAAATGTACGCGCATTGCCTTGCAGACAATGACGTGCTTTGAGCGAGCCGGGTGAATAATAGATTCCCGAGTGGATGACGCCGCTGTTGCGCGTGCTGGTGGCCATGCCCACGCGCGGAAAGCGCTCCACGACAAATACGTCCTGCCATTGTTTGGAAAGTTCGGCGGCGATGGCGCAGCCGACTACCCCGCCGCCGATAATTAAAATATTTACTTCGTCCATGAAGGTGAATTTCGCCGGTTAATGGCCGTAAGGATGATTCTAAGCTTAGGACGGTTCGCCTGGAGGAATCTCGTCGAGAAAAGGTACCGTTTCCACCAACCGAGCCTGGGTCCCGTCATGCACCGCGTAGTTGGCGTGTTTGTCTTTGTTGTATCCCGAGCGCCACAGCGAAGCAGCTCCATGCTGGCCGTCTTTATTTATGGCATAGAAAAATATGTGAAAGGTGGTGAGTTTTTTCTTGTCGTTCTGGTAATTGTGCGCCACGCGGCTCATGGCTTCGAGGCACGCGTCAGAAGGCGATTTGCCGCGGCGCATCATTTCCACGATGGTGTGCCCGCCGGCAATTTTGATGTTCTCCTCGCCCTTGCCCGTTGAGCCTGCGGCACCGACTTCGTTGTCCACGAAACAACCTGCGCCGATGATCGGTGAATCTCCCACGCGGCCGGGAATTTTCCACGCCAGCCCCGATGTCGTGGTGGTCGCGGAGATGTCGCCTTTGGCATCCACCGCCATGCAGGGAATCGTGCCGGTGGGCGGATGCGCAATGACGTTTTGAATATGGGGCAGCCACTCGCGTTTTTCGGGCGTATCGAAAATCGCGGCAATGTGCTGGTTATATCCTTCGATCGAGGATTTCTGCACATATTCGGGGCTGTCGATTCCCGGGCGCCAGTTGAACGACGTGGACGCTTTCCACGCCAGCCATGCGAGCCGGGAGCGCTCGGTGAGGAGATTTAAATCTTCGAAGCCCTCGTCGATGGCGAAACGGCGCGCGCCCTCGCCGACAATCATTACGTGATTGGTGCGCTCCATCACTGTTTTCGCGAGCCGGGAGACGTTTTTGATGCGGCGCACGCTGGCCACCGAGCCCGCGCGTCCGGTGGGGCCGTGCATACAACTGGCGTCCAACTCTACTTCTCCTTCTTCGTTGGGAAGGCCGCCGTAGCCCACGGAATCATCGTTGGGGTCGTCTTCCACCACGGTTACAGCAGCGACAGCGGCGTCCAGCGTGTCGCCGCCTTTTTTGAGAATGTCCATTCCGCGATCGAGGGCGTGGAGGCCATTCGCGCTGGAGATAATCAGCGGGCGCTTGCCTTGCGCGACCGTTTCTCCGGCAGGCAAGAACGGAGTAGTGGCTGCATCTCCCGCGTTTGTGTCACAGCCAAAAAGTTTATTGGTGCTGGCTACCGCGCTGCCCGCCAGAGAAGTGAGGAAAAATTTACGCCTCGACCAGATTTCCATGGGAAGCCTCCGTTTTTTTGCTGTTGCAGTTTCGACTCAAGCGAAATCGTGCGGGCATAGTATGTGGCAGCGGCGCAGCTGCGTGAATTAAATATTTTAAGTTTTATAAAGCAGGAACCATTCGACTATTCGGAGGCGCCCAGCGGCAGAAAATATTGTGTTCCTTTGACGGGATCCTGGAGCCGGCGCAACAATTGCTGCAAATCTTCAGAGCGCTCCACGAAATCGATCTCCGAAGTATTGATCACCAGCAGGTCGGACGCGGCGTAATGAAAGAAAAAATGTTCGTAGGCGCGCGCCACCTCTTCGATGTATTCGGGCGAAATTTCGCTTTCCTCACGGGAAGCCTTTTTCTCGATGCGTGCGCGCAAGACTTCTGGCTTGGCTTGTAGATAGATAACCAGGTCCGGAGCGGGAATGCCCGCAGTCAGCATTTCGTAATAGCGGTCGTAAAGTTTCAGTTCTTCGTCATCGAGATTCAGATTCGCAAAAATGCGATCCTTCTCAAGCAAAAAATCGGCAAGAACCGGGGCCGGCGCGCCTGCGGCCAAGGCTTCGCGAATCCGTTTCTGGCGTTCCATCAGGAAATACATCTGGGTGCGAAAAGCGGAGCCGGGTTTTTCTTTATAAAAATCGGAGAGAAATGGATTGTCGTCGCAATCATAGAGGCGGCGGGCATGTAGTTTTTCCGCCAGAATCTTTGCCAGCGTGGTTTTGCCCACGCGCAAAGGCCCTTCGACAACGATAAAGCGCGGCGATTTCGGAACGGGATTTAATTCGCCCTTGGAAGACGGTTCAGCGGAGTTCGACGTGTCAGCGGGCCATCCAACCGGTGCGTTGGAATGCAAAGGGATAGTGTTCGAATCGTTGGAAGGCATATCGGTTGGATGGCTTAGAATCCCGAAACCTATTGGTGCGAAAGTCGCGAGCGCATTATACCTCAGCCATCAGACCGCTACGCTTGGATTTCCATCGCTCGACGATCCGCGTTAAATCCTGCGAAATGCAGAGGCGAAATCACAAGCAAACAGAGCCAGGCCAAAAAAAAGCTCCTCGCAGGAAGGGGCTGCGAGGAGCTGGTCACTACGCCTCTGAGGGGAGATTGTTGTGCGTCGCAAAAGCGGCGCATCTGGAAATTTAGCGAGCCACAATTTTAGGGGACTATGCGAACGTTGTGGATGCCCGCCTCGAACGACACGCTGGCCATTGTGCTTTGTGGCACCCACCACAACTTGTGCACCCACGGGCGCTCGCTCGTCATCATGCGCCTGCCAAGAATATCCATCAGCAGCGGGGTGACTTGTGTGGCCACGTAAATTGTCCCGGAATGAGCGAACGGACGCATCAACGGGTCTCCCTCTCGTCCGTAATTGCGAGAAAGTGCCCGGCGTGTGGACCAGGCGTCCAGCACAGCTCCGGTATGTTCGGCGATCATGAGGCTGTACCAGGTTATCTTTTCGTTGCGGCTGGCGGAGTTGTGACGGACTGCTGATTTTACCGGCTGAACTGGGAAAGGGCGCGGTTCAGCGAAGGATGCACCGGCGTCGCTATTCACTTTTGGCTGGGGAGTGGAAGGCAGGGACCGTTCCGAGAGGGCAGCCGGAGCCGAGGTATTCGGTGCAGTGAATTCCTTCTGCGTCGCAACGGGCGAAGTTGTGTCTGGATGCTGGGAGACGATTGCCGTGGGCGCCTTGGGATTAGAAACCGGCAGGTCGGCGTTCTCAAGCAAAGGAAACGGGCTCAACAGGAGCAGGGCTGCGAGCATCATGTGACTGACCACCTCGGGCGCCGCGGAGTCGGAATTTGTGTCCCCGCAACTGAGTCGAGATTGCCCGTTCGTACAGGCGGTGGTCACTGGCCTAAGGGACACATTTTTGGTGGTACCCGGGTCATGAGACTGAGGTTTTCGCGGATAGTTCTACGGTACTTGCAGTACAGCGAGGCGAGATTTAGTAGGGCTCAGAGCCTAAACTTAACTGGCTTGGTTCCTATAACTTACGGCAGACAGTCACGCCGTCGCGTAACGGGATCATCACACTGAACAAATCCTTCGATTCAAATACCATACGGTTCAATTCCTGTACTCCTCGGGTGTCGGCATCCCCAGCTTTCGCTTTTCGCGCAGCCTTCCCTGACCACAAAGTGTTGTCGGTAATGAACAGGCCGCCGCGACGCACTCTCGGCAATGCTACCTTGGCAGCATCGGGATACTCGCGTTTATTGATGTCATTGAAAACTAAATCGAACTCGCCGCTTGTCTTCTTCAGCAATGTCAACGCGTCGCCAGTTTCCACGCGAATTTGGTGCGCGAGGCCGGCGCGCTCGAAATATGCTTTGGCGCGTTTGGCATTTTCCGGGTCGCCGTCCGTATACGTAACTTCTGCCTGTGGCCCGGCCGCGCGCGCCAGCCATATCGTCGAGTACCCGATAGCCGATCCGAGCTCGAAGATTCGTTTTGCTCCGGAAATTTGCACCAGTAACGCCAGCATGCGAGCTACCGCTGGCCCGATAATTGGAGTTTTGTGCTTCGCGGCGTACTCCTCCATATCGCGGACCACCTCGTCGCGCGGGGGCAGCAAGGCGTAAAGATAATCTTCGACTTTCTCGTCCATGAATCCGCTTCGCAAATTTTTTGGCAGCTTCACAAGCTCTCTCCCGGTTTCAAAGCATGAATTTCGAGCCCGCCAATGTTTTTGGTTTCCGCACGCAACTGCTCAGGCGTCCCGGTGAGAACGGGGAACGTTCCGTAATGCATGGGGATTACATGCTTCACTCCCAACAAACGGATCGCGTGCGCGGCCTCTCGCGGCCCCATCGTAAAATTATCTCCAATCGGCAGGCAAGCAATATCCGGTTTGTAGAGTTCCGCAATCAGCCTCATATCTCCGAATACTGTGGTGTCTCCAGCATGGAATAAAATCAGCCCGCCTGGCAGCCTCACGATAAAAGACGCGGGCTCTCCACCGTAGATCAGCTTGCCTTTTTCCTCAATAGAGTTGGAATGAAACGCGTGGGTCATGGTCACTTCGAAATCCCCGACGCGCACTGTACCACCTTTGCCCATGGGCTTGACCTGTTTACTGAATCCCTGCTCGCCAATCCAATGCGCGGTTTCAAAAATTGCCACGATGGCGGGTTTGTGTTCTTTGGCCAACGCCAGTAAATCTCCAAAATGATCGCTGTGCGCATGGGTTAAAAATATGGCGTCCAGCTTTTTCATCTTTTTTAAGTCTGGCGGACACTTCGGGTTGGTGGTCACCCAGGAATCCAGCAGCGCCACTTCACCGCTTGGCGTGGTTAGAGAGAACGTACTATGCCCAAAAAAAGTGATCTTATTACCTTTCATATCCAACATGTCTTGTCTCCGGACGCGGATTTAGTTTGCCGACGCTTGATCAGTCTCAAAAACAAAAGCTTGCCGATATTTTGATGCCTTCACTTTGAGGTAGCGGTGCTGTCGTCACCAGAGCTGAGCACCATGCGTATTGCCGCTTCATACGTCTCACGATTATTTTCGCCCACCAAATGACCAAGCTGCCGTCCGTCCTTGGCATAAAAAACTGAAGCTGGGATCTCGCCCTTCCAGCCTGGCATTACCACCTGCACAAATTCCGACTCCCCGCCCATCTTCTTCCGGAAATTAGGGAAAATCGGGTTATACCGGGCGATGAATCGCCGCATCAGGATCAAGTCCCCGTCGTCATTGAGGTTCACTCCTACCACATGCAAACCTTGGGGAGCATATTGCTTGGCCAGCTCATTCAGCATCGGGTATTCGTCCCGGCATGGCTCGCACCAGGTGGCCCAAAAAGTCACCAGCAACGGTTTGCCGCGATACTGCTCCACCAGTTGTTGATAGCCTTGCGCATCAATGATTTTGGGATCGTGCACCGCTGGCCGCTTGGTGGCTTGGGGTGCGGCGATAGCAACCGCCAGAGTCACGCCGCTCAAGCAAAACAACATCGCCACACCTGCAATTCTTCTAAGCATCATGTTTTTCGTCCGTTCCCCGGAATATCCTGAGCGAAAGTTGAGAATCTGAATCCCGTTAACGTACAATGAGTATGCGTCTTCGCCGAAGCGTCGTCACTGTTACCTATTCCTATTAATTAGACGCCCGCGCTGCTCGCCCGTGTTTCGCTCAAAGGAGATTTTGAATGGCTTATGTAATCGCCGAACCGTGCACCGGCACCAAGGATACCGCGTGCGTGGACGTTTGCCCGGTGGACTGCATTCACCCGCGCAAGGACGAGCCCGGCTTCGAAGGCGTCCCGCAACTTTATATCAACCCGGTGGAATGCATCGACTGCGGCGCCTGCGTCCCGGTTTGCCCGGTAACCGCCATATTTGCTCTCGAGGACCTGCCGGAAAAGTGGCAGAGCTATACTCCCGTTAACTCGGATTTCTTCGCCGCCAAGTAATCAGGCCACCTTATCTATCTGAATCTATCTGAGAATTTCCGGGCACACTCACTGCGTGCCTTTTTTATTTCCCGCACTTATTAGATCGCGACAAGCAAATTCTGCGCGAACGGCCATTCCTTGTCGATCCACTGGCCTTCACAGCGGAACCCAGTATCGGCGGCCATCTCCAACACTTCTTCCGCTTTGTATTTGTGCGAACTCTCCGTCCAGATGGTCTCCCCTTGATTCAGCATCACGCGCAAACCCGCTGCGGGTATCTCCACGGCTTGCTTGCGCAACGAGCAGAGATGCATCTCGATGCGCCGCTCGGCGGTATTCCACCGCGCTTCATGACGGAAAGACTTGAGGTCAAAATTCGCGCCCAGCTCTCGATTGATGCGCCCCAGAATGTTTAGATTGAACGCCGCGGTAACTCCCGCGGGATCGTCATACGCCAGAATCTGCGTTTGGATATCTTTTTCCAGATCAGTGCCCAGCAGCAAAGCATCGCCCAGAAGTAAAGTTTCACGCAGTTCACGCAAAAAATTGCGTCCGGCATCGCGGTCAAAATTCCCGATGGTGCTGCCCAAAAAGAGCACCAGCAAGTGATCCCCCTCTTTGCGACGGTCCGCTACCGCGCGAAGCCCTTCCAGGTACGGCCGTTCGTAGCCCACCACGCTGACCAGATCGATCTGCCCCATCTCTTTTTCACACGCAGCCAATGCCGACGGCGAAATTTCGATGGGGTAGTAATAGGTTTTCTGGCGCTGCGAAAGCGCTTCCAGGATCCAGCGAGTTTTCTTTCCGGTGCCGCTGCCCAGCTCCGCCACCTGCAGCGGCGAAGGCAATCGATTCACGATTTCGCGCGCGTGATTTTGCAACAGCCGCGCATCCGCGCGCGTCAGGCCATATTCGGGCAGCACGCAAATGGCTTCAAATAGCGCCGAGCCCACTTCGTCGTACAAATACTTTGACGGCAGCTCGCGCTGTCCACCCTTGGTTAACCCCGCGCGAACTTCCGCGGCAAATTCCGATACGTGTCGAGTTGCTACCGCTTGAGTCGACATAAAGGACGCGTTCCTTTTGGCTTAATCTTCTACGCAACGGAATGTTGCGTACACGTACGGATAGTGGGGCTGAAACCAGTTGCGAAATGACGGCCGCAGCATGCACGCAGCGGTGCGCGGTGAGCCGCCCTTCATCACGTAATGCTTGCCATCAAAAAAATTCGCCGAGTATCCAGGGTAGAAAGACATGGCCTTGAATCCCGGGAACGGCGCGAATTCCGTGCGCGTCCATTCCCATCCATTGCCGACCAGGTCCTGCACATCAAAGGCGCTGGCTCCTGCCGGATGCGAACCCACAGGGGATGGTTCCCAGGAATGAAAATCAAAATTGCCGTGGCGCTCGGTCGGGGCTTCATTGCCCCACGGATAGAATCGTTCCGTTCCGGAAGTTTTGGAACTTCCGTATGCCGCGCGATGAAACTGCGACTCGGTCGGCAATTTCCTTCCCAGCCAATTCGCGTACGCAGTAGCCTCGGCGTGGCTCAAGTAAACCGGCCAGTCACGCGGTAATCGCACCTCGCCAAACATTCCCCGGTATAACCACAAATTTCCATCGCACCGCCAGAACGCGGGATGCTCCACATTGTTCGCGGTTTTCCAATTCCAGGATTCGTCGTCCCACAACGCGCGATTCTTGTATCCGCCGGCCTGGATGAATCGCAGATAATCGCCGTTAGTTACGTTGCACTTCTCGATGGAAAACGCCGGAACATCCACCTGGTGTGCTTCCATTTCGTTGTCCCATCCGAATTCGTCGCCGTTTTCTTTCACCAGGCCCAAGGTAGCCTGGCCCGCGGAAATTTCGGTCAGGTTCGCCTTGACGCGAGGCTTTGCGGCTTTTCTTGTAATCTGTTCGCCAATTTTTTTCTCGCTGGGCAAGCGGTGCAGCATATACCCGAGAGTTTCGGCATGCATCAAGCGGTGCTCGACGGCTACTTCGAGCATCGTTCTCAATTGCGGGTGGCCTTTGTCCGGCTTGCTCAGGGCCTCGCTTATTGCTTCGTCCAACTTGTCGCGTACGGCATGCACGTACGAGGTAATTTCATCGCGCTGCGGCCAGTCCGACGGAGTATCGGTAGGCAATCCACCGCCGACCGGATCGATCCCAAAGGAAAACAATTGATCAAAGGTCCGCTGGAACGGTCTTAAACCAAATGCTCTTTCGGCGAGCAAGTTCCAGTCAAAAGCTTCCAGGTGTCCGACATAGAAAATAATGCGGTGGCGCTCCGAGATCGGACGATCGTACATGGACTCGTTTCGCACTATCGCAAACAGTTCATCGGTGCGTGCGCGAGCGTCATCTAATCGCGCTGACAGATCATGGCGCAGGCGCGCTGCGCTGGTTATCGTGCCCATGATTCGTTACCCCGGTTGTTGATTGAACTAGTCATTGGACGGGCTCTGACGTCCTAAAGTGTTTCAGATTCCGTTGCGACGCGGGGAGTTAGATGCTCTATGATAGGCCACCGATGCGGCCGGTCAATAGGACCCCTAGGACCCCTGGAAACGAGGCTCTCATCTCTTCAGCAACCGCTGACCCTATCATCGAGTTCCAGAGCGTGACATACAGCGTTAAGGGTAGGACCGCGCCGCTTATCTCGGAGCTTTCTTTGCGCGTTAACTCCCGGGAAACATTGGTCTTACTGGGCCGCAGCGGTAGCGGGAAAACTACCCTGCTCCGGCTCATCAATCGCATGCTGGTGCCTTCGTCCGGCGCGGTCGTGGTGGAAGGAAAGTCCACCGTCAATTGGGATGCTATTCGACTGCGCCGCCACATCGGATATGTCATTCAAGAGGCCGGCTTGTTCCCGCATTTCACCGTGGCGGAAAATGTTGGGTTGGTTCCCAAGTTGGAAAAATGGGATGCGGCGCGAATTGCCGAGCGCACCAATGAATTGTTAAGAATCGTAGGACTTGATCCCAATGAGTTTGCAGGGCGGCGGCCTACGCAACTCTCTGGCGGGCAGCGTCAACGCGTCGGCGTTGCTCGAGCCCTTGGTGCTGACCCCTCCATCCTGCTTATGGACGAACCTTTCGGCGCACTTGATCCGGTCACCCGTTCCGAGTTGCAGCGTGAATTTTCTGCACTGGCCCACCGTCTGGGCAAAACCATTGTCTTCGTCACTCACGATCTGCGTGAAGCTCTCCTGCTGGCGTCGCGTATCGTGCTGCTTGAGAACGGCAAGATTGTAGCCAGCGCCAAGCCTCAGGAATTTCTGCGCATCGATCATCCGGAAGTGAAAGCCTTCAGCGCTTCGCTTCACACGGTTCCGGGGGAGCCGGCATGACGCCCTGGACGTTCATGGTTACGCACCGCTCGGAAATCTGGAGCGCCACGCTCGATCACATCGCACTCGTCTTGATCGCCATGTCGATTGCCATCGTGATTGCTGTGCCGCTGGGCATGGTCATCGTGCAGCGTCCCGCGCTGCGCACTTTTTCTCTCGGTCTGGCCAGCGTTTTTCAGACCATTCCCAGCCTGGCGCTGTTCGGATTTTTGATTCCCATTCCATTTATTGGCGGCATCGGCCCGCGCACGGCGATTGTCGCGCTGGTGCTCTACGCGTTGCTGCCCATTCTTCGCAACACCTATGTCGGACTCACCGGCATTGATCCTGCGGTGTTGGAAGCTGCGGAAGCTATGGGCATGACCAACACGCAAATTCTCACTCGCGTGCGCTTGCCGCTCGCTTTGGGGGTTATTTTGGCCGGCATCCGCACCGCGACGGTAATCACGATTGGGGTAGCGACTATCGCTGCGGCCATTGGCGCGGGTGGTTTGGGTACATTTATCTTCAGAGGGGTGGCGATGGTCAGCGATGCGGTGATACTCGCAGGCGCAATCCCTGCGGCTATGTTAGCGATCCTCGCCGATGGGTTCCTCGCGTTAATCGAGCGGCGCCTGCGTGTCCAATAATCTTTACCCGCATCGCCCATACCGATCGATCAGAATAGTTCGTCCTTCCTCTTTAGTACTGCTCGTGAGAAATTAGTGCGCTGATGCGCCGACTCTTTTCCTTAATCCTTGTTGTAACGCTAGCGTTCGCCACTTCTTGTCACGCGCCAAAACCTCAAATCGTAATCGGCTCCAAATTTTTTACAGAACAGGTTGTTCTCGCGGAGTTGCTTGCTCAGCACATCGAAGCCCGCACCGGCATTCACGTGCAGCGCAAAACTAATCTGGGCGGCACTCTGCTGGTCCACAAAGCCATGCAAGCGGGGCAAGTCGATCTTTACGTTGAATACACCGGTACCGCACTGAATGCTGTCCTTAACGAAAGCCCGACCGGCGACTCTTCCGCCGTGTACCAGCGAGTGAAGCAGCTTTACGGCGAGCGATTTAATTTTGAAGTTACCGAGCCGCTGGGCTTCGAAAATACTTTCGCCATGGTAATACGTGGCGAAGACGCGCGGCAGGTTCATCTGCAGCGCATGTCCGACCTCGTTCCGATCGCTCCCAAGTGGCGCGTCGGCGTTGGTTTTGAATTTCTGGAGCGCGCTGATGGTTTTCGCGGTTGGAGCGAACGCTATGGCTTGCATTTTGTCCAGCAACCCAGCGTCATGGATCTCGGCCTGATTTATCGCGCGCTGCAGGATCACAAAGTGGACATCGTGGCCGGCAATTCCACCGACGGCGTCATCGACTCGCTGCATCTGGTGATCCTGAAAGATGACCGCCATTATTTTCCTCCATATGACGCTGTGCCAATCGTCCGCCGAGCCACGCTTGAAAAATTTTCGCAACTGCGCGGCGCGTTGGCAGAGTTAAGCGGCAAAATCAGCGGGCAAGACATGCGCCACCTCAACTACCTTGTCGATGGGGAGCAACGCGACGTAGCCAGGGTAGTTCGCGAGTATCGCCAATCCCACAATTTGTAACCCTGTGTTGCTAAAGCAATCGCACCCGCCTTCACCGCATTTGTGCGCGCGCAAACTTAACGCTACTATTTCCAAATCGCATGGCCCGGTCATTTATCGCTACATCATTCTTGTTATTCGCGAGCACGGCGGTGTGGGTTCCGCGCGGCGCGGCCCAAACTAATGAAGGCTCAGTCTACGGCCCGCTGCCCGTTTTTGAATTCCATAGCGGCTTTTGGGTCAATCTTCATCACACCCTTTATCAGGAAGCGAAATTCGGCCCTTCGCCGGGCTCGCCGACGGGTGCCGACAATGATAAGGCGCCGGGGAAAAACCGCCCCACGCTGAAATCTTCTCCCGGCGCGAAGTCCACTCTGACGCCCGCGGAGCAGCGCGCCTGGAACGAAGCCCTCAGCTATTACGCGGCAAACTATGTCGACAAGGATTTGCTGTTCACCACCGAGTTGATCCTGATAAAAAATCAGCTCGGCGATTTCGATGGCTGCGATGAATTGTCTGGAAGAAAAAAAGAAACCTGCAACGCGGGCCTGCCTGCAAATCTAACCCACGTATTGGAGGAAGCCGCGCCGGTCTATCGCGCGCATCAATGGCCAAGCCACGATCTGGCCAACCGCCGCTGGGTGATGCGCGTCGCACCCCTGGTGCGCGAGCAGGGGCTGGGTCTCTCACAGCGGCTCGCCGATATTTACCAAACGAAGTGGCCCAAGGATAAAATCCGCGTTGACGTATGCGCCTATGCCAATCGACAGGGCGCTTACACTACGCTCGACCCTCTGCGTGTCACCATTTCCAGTATTGACCCGCGTAACCAGGATGTCGAAGCTCTGGAAGTGCTTTTCCACGAAGCTTCGCACGGCATCGCTGAACCGGTACAGCAAGCTATCATCCGCGAATGCCGCCAGCGCGAAAAAGGCATCCCGCGCGATCTGTGGCACGCGCTGATTTTCTACACCACCGGCGAAGTCATCCGCCCAGTCATCTCTACCACAACCACCGACAGCGCCTCCGGCAGGGTATCCACCACGAGCTATACCCCCTACGCCATTCGCGAAGGCATCTACGCGCGAGGCTGGGACGGATACTTCAAGCTGCTTACGCAATTCTGGCAACCGTACCTCGACGGCAATTCCACATTTGACGACGCCATCGCCCGCATGGTCTCCGCGCTGTAAGACCTGCCGCCTGCATTTAATCTCAAAGTAATTTTAACAATTAGGTAA
>DATHRB010000047.1:0-2417 GCA_035482155.1 Verrucomicrobiia bacterium
GAAAAGTGGGCGGAGAAAACGCTTCGCAAGATGTCAACCGAGGAAAAAGTTGGCCAGGTTTTTACTGTTTTTGTGCGAGCTGAATTCCTGAATGTCGACAATCCTGAATATCTGCGGTTTCGCGACACCATAAGCAGATACCATCTGGGCGGATTCACCATGACGGTTCGCTGGGATCCGCCTTTTCTCCACCGAAACCAGCCCTTTGAAGCTGCCGAACTACTCAACCGCCTGCAGCAAGACTCAAAGCTGCCGCTGTTGATTTCTGCCGATTTCGAGCGTGGCGTCACCATGCGATTGCATGGGGCTACCGAATTTCCTCATGCCATGGCGTTCGGTGCAGCGGGCAAATTGGAATATGCCGAAGCTTTTGGACGCATCACCGCGCAAGAGGCTCGCGCCATCGGGGTGCACTGGAATTTTTTCCCTGACGCCGATGTGAATTCGAATCCCGCGAACCCCATCATCAACACCCGCTCATTTGGCGAAGATCCGCAGCAGATCGGAGATATGGTCACCGCGTACATTCGCGGAGCCCACGCCAATGGGATGATGACCACGGTCAAACATTTTCCCGGCCACGGGGACACTGCGACCGACTCTCACCTGGGTGTGGCGCAAGTCACTGGGGACGTGGCGCGCCTCAAATCCGTCGAACTTCCTCCCTTTGAAAAGGCGATCGAAGCTGGCGTGGACTCGGTTATGGTCGCTCACGTTTCAGTTCCCGCGCTCGACTCCGATCCCAACCATGTAGCCACAACTTCGCCGACAATCGTGACTGGCCTGCTCAAGAACCAACTTGGTTTCAAAGGAATAGTCGTCACCGACGCCCTGGACATGGCTGCGCTTACTCGCCTGTACGCGGCAGACGTAGGACGCGCCGCAGTGGACGCTTTCAAGGCGGGCAACGACGTGTTGCTAATTCCCGCTGACCTGGACGCGTCATACCATGCAATGCTCGAAGCCGTGCGTACTGGCGAGATCTCGCAGGCGCAACTTGACGCCTCCGTCCTGAAGATATTGAGGGCGAAGGCTTCGTTGTCGCTGCACAAAACTCGATTGGTGAACATCGAGGCTCTTTCCACGCTGGTCGGCAAGCCTGAGAACCTTGCCCTTGGCCAGCAAATCGCGGATGATGCTGTCACCCTGGTTCGGGACAATGGCAAGCTGCTGCCCATGAAATCCTATGGAACTCGCGCGCCGGTTCTTCCGTATCAGAAAGTGGAAGAAGTGCGCGACACCGTGGTTGCGATAATTTTTTCTGACGACATGCGAACCGAGGCCGGACGCGCCTTGGAGCGCCAGCTACGCCTTCGTGTGCCCGATGCCGATGTGCTTTATATTGATCCCCGCGTGGCGACTGCGATGACAGACGATGTACTCAAAGCCGTGACCAATGCGCAAACGGTGATTGCGGCGGTTTACGAAGTGCCGGTGCCGGGGAGGGTCGCTGACGCCACAAATCCGGCCGGCCTTTCTGATGCGGGTGAAGTTCTGCTGCAAAGGGTGTTGGACCAGGCTGCAGAGAAAACAGTGGTCGTCGCTATGGGGAATCCATACCTGGCGCAGGATTTTCCCACAATACAAAATTATCTCTGCACGTTTTCCAATGCTACCGTTTCGGAAATCAGCGCGGTGAAAGCGTTGTTTGGTGAAACCCCAATCCGGGGACATCTGCCAGTCAGCATTCCGAACATCGCGTCCCGCGGTGCCGGCATCGAGCGTCCGGCAAAAAGTGCGCAAGGAGGTTCTCCACATGCGTATTCTCAAACCACCAACCGTTAACCTATATCTCGCGATTATGTTAGTGCTCGGCACGCTGGCCTTGCCCGGCTGCAGCGTAAGCGTGAAAGACCACGACCATGACGGCAACGCTAAGGTCGATATCAGTACTCCAGTGGGTGGAATTCATGTCGACCAGAACGCGGATGTGCGCGATACCGGGCTATCCGTATATCCCGGAGCAAAGTTAAAACCGAAGACTAAAGACGGCGACCAAAAAAGCGCCAACGTTAATTTGTCTGCCTTCGGTTTTGGATTGAAGGTGGTCGCCCTGGAGTACGAGTCTGACGATCCGCCGGCCAAAATCATTGCTTACTACCGGGATCAGCTGAAAAAATACGGCAACGTGGTGCAATGCCACGGCAAGCGCGCCAGGCTCGACGATGATGTGCCCTTTGTTGGCGGAAGGAAGGGTTATGTCGTTGGAGGAAACCTGAAGTGCGACGATGACGATAGCGGCAGCACCGTAGAACTGAAAGTCGGCACCGACGACAATCAGCGCATTGTGTCTGTCGATCCCGAAGGTAAAGGTTCGGATTTTGCCATCGTGTGGGTACGAGTGCGCGGCAAACAAGGCGAAATTTAGGACTAATTCGAAAGTGGCGGCGTTCCTGTAAGCGGGGCACGTTTCTTGC
>DATHRB010000048.1:0-12355 GCA_035482155.1 Verrucomicrobiia bacterium
CCAAAGACTTGTGTGCAATTAAAACTGCCGTTGAGAACGATGCCGACGACGGCGTTGAAGGCGTTGGGCGTCAGCTTTTCGGTGCGCGCCATGAAATTGCCGGCGGCATTGTTGACCAGGGTATTTATTTTGCCTATTTGAGATTCAGCAGTTCTGGCGGCGGCTTCGACTGCCGCGTAATCACGAACGTCGCAGGAGGCGAATGCGGCGGTCCCACTTGCGTGTTGGATTTCTTCGCAGACGGACTTGAGTGGCTCGGGCCGGCGTCCGATGAGGAAGAGGCGTGCGCCAAGACTGGCAAAATGTAGAGCCATGGAGCGGCCCAGGCCGGTGCCACCGCCGGTAAGGAAAATACTTTTGGATTTCAGCAGGTCTGATTGGAACAAGCGCCGTCCTCTAATATTCCCTTCCGCAGAAAACTTGTCTTGAAAATCCGGCCAACTACCAGATTTTGCAAGCTTGTTCGCGCACCATTTGGTCGCCCTTTTTGCAGCCCCATGCCTGGGCGAATGCGGTCATGTCTGATAAGGGGCCGTTGCCGCGAAAACGCGCGAGCGGATGCGGATTGGTGTTGGCCTGTAAGCGAGCGGCTTCGGGACGTTGGTTGGTGCCCCACACTTGGGCCCAGCCCAGAAAGAAACGTTGCTCGGGAGTGAAGCCGTCGAGATCTTTGGGGCGCGGCTTACCTTCCAGCGATTTTTCATAGGCGGCGTAGGAGATGGCCAGGCCGCCCAGATCGCCGATGCTTTCGCCAAGCACCAGCTTGCCGTTTTGATGCAGTCCCGGCTCGACTTCGTAGGTGTCGAATTGTTTTTCGACGCAAGTGGCGCGCTCGTCGAAATTTTTGCGATCGTCCGCGGTCCACCAGTTGCGCAGATTTCCTTTTCCGTCAAACTGCGAGCCTTGATCGTCAAAGCCGTGCGAAATTTCGTGACCGATGACTGCGCCCATGCCCCCGTAATTGACGGCATCGTCAGCCTTCGGGTCGTAGAAGGGCGGCTGCAGGATGCCCGCAGGAAAGACGATTTCGTTCATGGTGGGGTTGTAATAGGCGTTGACGGTGGGCGGCGTCATGCCCCACTCGTTGCGGTCCACGGGCTTCCCGATTTTGGCGAGTTCGCGAGCGTTTTCAAAAGCCGCGGCGCGGCGCAAATTGACGGCGTAAGAGGTGCGCTCGATGTTGAGTTTGGAATAATCGCGCCATTTGTCGGGGTAACCGATCTTTATGTTGAAGGCTTCGAGTTTCTCTATGGCGGCTTTTTTCGTTTCCGGGCTCATCCACGAAAGAGTGGGGATATCGGAACGCAGAGCGGAAATCAAGTTTTGCACCATCTCGCGAGCATGAGCTTTGGCTTCCGGCGGAAAATACTTCTCCACATAGACTTGGCCAAGGGCTTCGCCGATGTTGCGATTGACGGACTGTACGCAGCGTTTCCAGCGGGGCTGGAGCTCGGTGGTGCCGGAAAGGCGCTTGCCGTAGAAATTAAAATTTTCCTGCACGAAGGCGTCGGTCAACGCGGGTGCATTGTCATGTATCACGTGCCAACGCAAATAAATCTTCCAGTCGGATAAAGGCGTCGCGGTGAGCTGATGATCCATTTCCTTGAAGAAATCGGGCTGACCAATATTGGTTTCGGGAAGGCCCGGAAGATGTACGTCAGAGAAAAAGGAATCCCAGGACCAATTCGGCGTGAGCTGCTTCAATTCGGCGGTGGAAAGTTTGTGGTAATTGGCTTTGGGATCGCGCAGCTGCACATTGGTCAAGGAGGCTTTAGCAAGGGCGGTCTCGATATTTATTACGGTTTGGGCATCGGCGGTGGCTTTTTCTGGGGAATCGCCGGCGAGCTGAAACATTTTTGAGACGTGGGCGACGTAGTCGGTGCGGAGTTGCTTGGAGCGCTCGTCGTCGCGCGTGTAGTAATCGCGGTCGGGCAAACCCAAGCCGCCCTGATCGGCATCGCCGATCACTTTAGTGCTGTCGATGAAGTCCTGCGTGGAACTGAAATCGAAGAGCGCCTGGATGCCCTCATTATGGAGAGCGGCCACTTCGGCGAGCAAGGCGTTGCGGTCGTTCATAGCGTTAATGGCGTCGAGTTGTGGGGTGATGGGCTTGATGCCAGCCGATTCGATGGCGCTGGCGTCCATGCAAGTGGCGTAGAGGTCGCCCACTTTCTGTTCATTCGATCCGTGAGTGGCCTTGGCGGAAGCCGAGGATTCCACGATCTGGCGAAGCTCGGCCTGATTCTTTTCCTGAAGCTCTCCGCCAGTGCTCCAGCTTGGACGGTCGGCGGGGATGGGGTTGTTTTTCATCCAGCCGCCCATAGCGAACTGGTAGAAATCGTCGCAGGGTTTGCACGTTTTATCGAGGTTGGTGCTCGCGAATCCCCAGGAAGAGGAAGTGTCCGCAGCGTGAGAAGCGAGTATGAGGGCGCCGAAGCCGGTAAGGCACAAAATAGCGGCGAGAGAGAATTTTGAGACGTTATTTTTCATGAATCACCCTTGGACAGCTTAGTCGATGCGAGATCGATGAACTCAGCGATTTGGAATGACGCGCAACTGGAAGCGTGCTTGAAACCGGGCTGGACGATCACTCGTTTGCGGTCACTTGTTTGCACTCACTTGGTTGCTGCGGGTGGCGTTTGATATTTGCTGACGTCCACGGATTGCCATTCGCCTTGAATGATTCCGGCGCGGATTTGCGCAGGATTTTTTCCTTTACGGGTTTGTTCGTACGAATATAGATCTTCGCGGACGCAAATTCCGCAACCGGCGCCGTGTTTGCTGACGAAGCAATCGAGAAGGCTTTCATGGCCCTGGCTGCGATCGCAATGGCAGTAGCACGGTTGCTGGTACAAAACTTTTTTCACATGGGCGGCGAGGGCGTAGGCATTCTCCGCTAAAGGATCAGAAAAATTATCCGGGCTCATGGTCGCAGGAAGCGCGCCGGTGGGAGCTTCATTGTGAAACGCGGGAACGTCGCTGGCGGATTGCGGCTCGGCGGCGGAGGACAGATCGCTCGCGCCGGATATGGATTGCTGCGGCAAGAGCAGTAAAACGAGGGCGAAGGCCACCAGAATTAACAGAGCAGAACATTTGTGGATCAAGTGCATGAAGATTTCTCCGGTATACCTTATACCCGCGGCTTTCCGCAAAGCTGCGTGATGGACGATACAGGCGTCATTTACTGTAAGGGGTAAGCGATAAAAATTCCAGTACCGGACCTGAAAAGCCATGCGTGCCGCGGGTAGCTCACGTCGGTCCAGTCATTGACGTCCAAGTGTTTGCGCAGATGTAAACAACTATTCCGGATGAGTTAGCACACCGCCGTCAGGCGCTACTTGGATCTCGGATTTCTTGCCGCCGGTGACGATTTGGGCTTCATAGGCCACTAATTGATCGCGTTTGGTGAGGGATTCAACTTTCACAATTCTTCCTGGCGCGGCTTTTTTCTGAAGCGCCTCGCGTACTGGAGCGGGAAGCTTGTCGAGAAACACTTGTTCTTCAATTTCATTGATAGTTCCGTCGGGCGCGATGGCGACATCTTTGGTGTGGCCATCAACAGTCAGCGAGACTTCATATTGCAACTTCCCGTCTTCCGTTTCACTTGCGTAGCCCCGGACGGTAGCGCCCTGACTTTGCTGGTCGGCCACTTTCTGAACGGCCGCAGGCAAATCGGATTTTTTGAGATGTTTTTCCTGAGCGGGCATCCCGAGCGCGAAAATGCAGGAGCACAGGAACGCAGTGCAAACTTGCCATCGACTAAATTGCATAGAATTCACTTTCCCTTCATGTGCAGCTTTCTTGGACGACTTCAATGATAGTACGCGACTTTCCGAGGCCGGGCTTTGAAAGACCCAGTGATAAATTGATTTCCCACTAAGCCATCGGGTTGCACTCGAAACTACTAAAGCCCGAGAGAAGCGTATCAGCGGAGTGTGAACGAATTGCGTAACCCGAACATGGGGTGCAGCATCTTAGATTCGGTCGGAGCGAAATTCCCGATCAATGGATGCTTATCCATCACAAAATCCGTAAACGCCAAAATAGAGCGCGGGATTAATCAAAAGGATAAGGGGGTATCCGCCGCGGTACTTATCAGGAACGAGTCGTAGGGAGTGACTGCCAGGCAGCAAAAAAACGGTAGTCCTACTTGACGCGGAGCCGCTTTTGGGTAAACTGCATTTTCTTTATGGCAACGATGCCACAATTCGTACCGGCCGTGGTGATGCAGGATTTCGACCTGCCTCAGCGGGAGGCGGCTTTTTTCTATGGGCTGTTTTTGCGTGGCCACTCGGCGGAGCAGTTGCGGCGGGATATCGAAGTACCAACGGCGGTACTGGTGAAATGGCATCGCGAAGCCGAGCGCGAGCCTGAATTGCGGGATATCTTTACACGTATGGTGGAATACCGGCGGCACGTACTGGCGATTTTTGACAATCTCGTTGGATCAGATCTGCAAAACCAGCGGCTGCAATAATCCTCGTCAGTCCTCCTTGAACGCTTCCTGTCTTAACTAACTCAGAACACTTCCCTACTGAATTATCTACGCCCTGTCCGTTCGAACAGGAAACTGGTGTCCGAGGCGAAATTTCCTGTACATTCGTACAGGTTTCCAAAGTGCTGAAGGCAACTAATTTTTCTCCGGTTGATTCTAAGCGATTCGGGGACAAGTGTCACAAAATGAAGGGGATTACTCAATTGACGCCAGCCACTGGCGGAGTTAGAATCCTCACTTGCCAGATTTGAGGTGGAATACCATGTTTAGGGTAGCGCGCACCCTCTTTACCTCGCTTTCTCTGCTTACGCTGGCGTTGCCGGTTTTGCCGGCACAGCAGGAACAGCCGGCACCGCAGCAACAAGATCCCACTGCACATCAGAATCTCGACAAAGCCCAAAAGAAGAAAATTCGCAAGACGCTGAAGGAATTGGACACGCCTTACAAGCAGTGGCTCAACGAGGATGTGGTCTACATTATTTCGCCGGAAGAGCGCAACGCGTTCGGGCAGTTGGCAACCAACGAAGAGCGCGAACAATTCATCGAGCAGTTTTGGCTGCGCCGCAGCACTAATCCAGATTTGCCGGATAACGAATTCAAAGAAGAGCATTACCGGCGGATCGCGTACGCCAATGAGCATTACGCCTCGGGTATTCCAGGATGGAAGACCGATCGCGGACACATGTATATCGTGTGGGGCCCGCCAGACGAGATTGACAGCCATCCGACGGGCGGTACCTATGACCGGCCCCAGGAGGAAGGCGGGGGCTCCACAACCACGTATCCGTGGGAGACGTGGCGTTGGCGGTATATCGAGGGCATGGGTGAGAACGTGATCATGGAGTTCGTCGATCCTACGGGATCGGGCGAATATCACTTGACGATGGACCCTTCGGAGAAGGATGCGCTGACGCATGTGCCTGGCGCGGGATTAAGCCTAATGGAGCAGATGGGACTGGCCTCGAAGGCCGACAGATTTACGAGGTCGGACGGAACGAACCTGCCGACGACGATGGGCGGAACTCCGGCCAGCATGAACGAATTTACGCGTCTGGAAGCGTACGCGAATGCGTTCAAACCGCCGGTGGTGAAATTCAAGGATTTGGAAGCGATCGTGACCTCGCGTATCGTGCGCGATCAGGTGCACTTCAACTGGCGAACGGATTTTCTGAAAGTAACGAACGATACGGTATTGGTGCCGGTGACCGTGCAAATCCCCAACACCCAGCTGTCGTTCCAGTCGAAGGAAGGAGTTCACTCCGCGACGATCAATATATTTGGACGAGTGAGCACGCTAACAGGGCGGGTGGTTCAGACTTTCGAAGATTCGGTTAGCAGGGATTTCCCGGAGTCGCTATTCCAGCAATCCCTGAAGCTGCAATCCATCTATCAAAAAGCGGTACCGCTGCGGCCCGGACTTTACCGCCTGGACCTGGTGATCAAGGACGTACAAAGCGGAAATGTCGGCGTGGTGAACGCGCGCTTGCAAGTGCCGCGCTACGAGGACGACAAGCTGGAGACCAGTTCGTTGATTCTCGCGGATCAAATTGAACACGTGCCGGCGAAACAAATTGGGAACGGGCAATTCGTGCTAGGTTCTTCCAAAGTGAGGCCGCGGATGGAAGGAGATTTTACCACTGCGGACCGGCTGGGAATTTACATGCAGGTCTACAACCTGAAGCCGGATGAGAAAACACATAAATCCAACGCTACATTTGAGTACACGGTGAAAAAAGGTGGCGCGCAGGTACTACAATTCAAGGAAACGTCGGCAGATATGAAGCAAACGGGCGATCAAATTACGATCGAACGCCTGCTGCCGTTGGCGACACTAACGCCGGGCAAGTACACGCTGGAGATAAGCGCGACGGACACCCTTTCGAATCAGACGATTTCGCGGACGGCTGATTTCACGGTTAAACATCCATTGGAAACCAAGAGCGCCGCGAACGTGCAACCTGGAGGTACAGCAAAGTGAAGCAAAAAAGGCTCCTCCATTTCGGGGCCATAACGCTGGCGTTTTTAGCAGGCGCAGCTTGGCCGGCTAACGCCAAGTCGCCAGACGCACAGTTGAAAGCCGCTTCGAAACCAGGGCCGGGCAAACTTGCCGGCGTGGTCCTGGACGGCGCGGGAACGCCGCAAATGGGCGCGACCGTTGAACTCCTTGCGGAAGCTTCGGGAGTAAATATCGCTCGCGAACTCTTGACCAACACGGAAGGTGTTTTTCGCGGCGAGAAACTTTCGCCGGGCCTGTATACCGTGCGAGTTACGCTGGCGGGATTTTTGCCTACGCTGGAAAAACACATTCGCATCAATCCCAACGTGACCACCGTAGTGCGCGTGCAGATGGAATCCATGTTCGCATCACTGGAACAGCTGAGGCGGCAACCGGTAAACATTCCGGTGGAGGGCGATGATTGGAAATGGGTGCTGCGTTCGGCGGCTGCGACGCGGCCGGTGCTGGAGTGGATGGGCGACGCGCAGGTGATGACAGCGGATGCAGGTATCGATCGCGGTATACCGCGAGCTCCGCGCGCGCGGCTGGAATTTACGGATGGGGCGCGGCATCCGGGTTCAGGATCGAACCTGGTGGCGGCTCCGGCGACGGCGTTTGCGTACGACCAGAAGCTGGGCGGAACCGGTCAGGTGATTCTTGCCGGACAGATGAGTTATGACCAGGAAGCGCCTGCGGGAAGTATCGCGACAGTGTGGCTGCCAACCGGGTCTTTGGGTGCCGGTCCGCATACCGCGTTGGTTTTGCGTGAAGCCAAGCTTGGCCCGGATGGACCCACATTTCGCGGCGTGCGCATTGATCAGGGCGGCGCGATGGCCATCGGTGATCGCGCAATTCTAAGTTACGGCGGAGAATTTGTCATGGTTGGGCTGGGAGCTGCGGCATCGTCGATCCGCCCGCGAACGAAATTAGATGTCCGGGTTTCGGACGATTGGAACGCAACCGTGATTTTCACTTCCATGCCGAACGGGCCTGGGCCGCTGGAGGCTACAGACGGCGAAGTCAATAACATGGCTGCGGCCCTGAATGAGCTGGACGGGTTCCCGACATTACTGTGGCGTGCGGGCAAACCGGTACTGCAGAAGGGCTGGCACGAGGAAGTGTCCGCGGACCGCAAATTGGGCGCGCGCGGCAAATTGGAAGTCGCGGCATTCCACGACGACAACCGGCATGTGGCGGTGTTCGGGCGCGGTGGTGATCTGCCCGCCGGAGACTATTTCCAGGATTATTTTTCAAACGGATTTGCATACGATGGCGGCTCGTCCAGCAGTTGGGGGACGCGCGTAGCGCTACGCGAGAAGTTGGATGACGATATAGAGCTGACGACGGTTTACGCATTCGCAGGGGCGCTGGCGCCGGGCGAAGATTTGAATGGAGTATTGCGCGATATTCTGCGGACAGTGCCGCGGCATTCTCTAGGGGCCAACGTTTCGGCGAAGATTCCTCATGCCCGAACTAAGGTCGAAGCGGGCTATAAATGGGTAAGCGGCGTGGCGGTCTCGCGCGTGGATATGTATGGCGAATCGCTCTTCCAGCTCGATCCTTACCTGCATGTGGGAGTCAGGCAGCCGCTGCCAAAGTTCGCCTTAGGGCGTTGGGAGGCGGTGGCAGACTGCGACAATTTACTGGCTCAAGGTAACGTGCCGGTAGCTTCGCGGGATGGACGGACCAATTTGATACCGGCGTTCCGAAGCTTCCGCGGCGGGCTTAGCGTCCAGTTTTGACAATTCAGGCTTTAGAAAGCCATATCTGCCCTTCCGAATACCGTATCCCCGCTCGGTCTTTCCGGATTTTTTATTCGAAACGATAGAATCAAAAGGGTTTAAAGTAGAGTGCCGTCCGTGGCGGATGGTCTCTAATTTGCACCAGATTTATATCGGGAAGGTGTATCCCTGTCGAACCGCGGTATGAAACAGAATCTGCGCGTGAGTCTTGGGGCGGTCGTGCTGGCGTTGGCTACGCTGGCAGCGGTGATCTTTGCCTTCCTGAACTTCCAACAACGAAGCAAATTTGAGCTGGTGGATGATGGCGTCGCCTGGCTAGACACCGATCACGGCGTCGAGGCTTGGAAAGTGGGCAGGGACTCGCCAGCAGCTTTGGCGGGTGTTCGCGCGGGCGACCATTTGGTGGAGATAGATGGCGTCCCGGTAAAACGAGCCGTCCAGGTCACCATGCGTTTGAGCCGCGCGGGCCTGTGGACCCAGGTGCGCTACAAACTGAGCCGTGCGGGCCAGGAATTCGAGACCCCGCTGGTCACTGCGCCGGCGGAGAAGCCCGCTTCCATCGAAAATTATCTGCGGGTCGTTGGCCTGCTTTATCTCTTTATTGGATTGTTTATTTTTGCGCGCCGCTGGAATGCGCCGAAGGCAGTGCACTTCTATGTGTTCTGCCTGGTGTCATTCATCCTGTATTCATTCCACTACAGCGGAAAACTGGACACTTTTGACCAGGAAGTTTACTGGGCGAATATCGTGGCGCGCTTGCTGGCGCCCGCGGTGTTGTTGCACTTCGCGCTGGTGTTTCCAGGCCGTTCCGAAACAACCCTTCGCTCTTCATCAAAGGTGCTGACGGTTTATTTGCCGCCGCTGGCGCTGTTATTGGTGCACATCAGCACGGCGCGCAACAGTTTCGGCTTTGTTCCGTGGCTGGGCTCGCGCATTTTGCTGGATAAGATCGAACTGACTTTTCTGGGCGCATGTTTTCTTGCCGCCGGGCTGGGTTTCTACAGAAATTTTCGAGTGGCGCCATCTGGTGTGTTGCGGCAGCAATTCAAATGGCTGACCGGCGGGACGCTGGCGGGCACCGTGCCATTCACGGTCCTCTACATTGTGCCGTTCGTCATGGATCTGGGTCCGCGCGGGTGGATGCAGTTCTCCGCGGTGAGCCTGGTCTTGATTCCTTTGTGCTTCGGGTACGCGGTCATCCGTTACCGGTTGATGGACGTGGATATTATTTTCAAGCGGGGCTTGGCATACACGGCGGCCACCGCGGGAGTAGCGGCGGTTTATTTTGCGCTGGTGGCGTTGCTGGCGCAGATTTTCCACGCGCAGACCACCGGGCCGGTGGGCGGCATGATCGCCATAGTCATCGCGGCGTTTCTGTTTCAGCCGTTCCGCGAATGGACGCAGTCGAGGCTGGACAGATTCTTTTATCGCGACCGACTCGATTATCGCAGGACGCTGATTGAGTTTGGGCGCACGCTGACTAATGAAGTGCGGTTGGAGCCGATGCTTGGCTCGGTGATGGATCGTGTTTCGCAAACTCTGCTGGTGGATCGGTTGGCGATTTTCCAGGAAGACCCGGTGCATCCCGGGCACATGCGGCTGGCACGCTCGATGGGCGTGCGATTGACTGAACCACTTGATCTTGGCTTCCTCGAGCCGGCCCGGCCCGAGTTCGCCCGTGGGGCGCTCTTTTTTGAGTCGCCCCGCGCGGCGAGAGACGTGAGCGAATCCGTGCGCCGAACGCTGGAGCAACTGGACCTGAATTATTTTGTGCCCTGCCGGATTCGGGAGCACACCGTGGCGGTGTTGGGCTTGGGCAAGACGGTGGATGGGGATTTTCTGTCAAGCGATGACGTGGAGTTGGTGGAGACCATCGCCGGTTACGTGGCCATCGCGCTCGACAATTCGCAGTTGTACACCTCGCTGGAACAAAAAGCCACGGAGATCGCGCGGTTGAAGGACTTCAGCGAAAACATCGTGGAATCGCTGAACGTCGGAGTGCTGGCGGTGGACCTGGAAGGCCTGGTGGAATCCTGGAACACGCGAATGGAGCAGTTATTTGGGGTGGCACGCGAGCAAGCGGTCGGGCATCAACTGAATTCGCTGCTGCCAGAAGAATTGTCGCGGGAGATTAATGCCCGCAGCGATGAGGAATTAATCACCGGGATTTACAAGCAGCGGCTGCACCATCTGGGGAAGACCCTGACATTAAATGTTTCGATTACGCCGCTGGTCAGCAAATCGGGAGAGCGCATCGGACGGCTGCTGCTATTTGATGATGTGACGCAACGGGAACGCCTCGAAGAACAGATGACCCAGACGGAAAAGCTGACCTCACTGGGGCTACTGGCAGCGGGCGTGGCGCATGAAGTAAATACGCCGCTGGCGGTAATCTCCAATTACATACAGATGCTTGGCAAGCAAATGCCGGACGGCGATCCGAGGCAAGCGATCATAGAAAAAATCGTGAAGCAGACGTTTCGCGCCAGCGAAATTGTAAATAACTTGCTGAATTTTTCCCGCACCAGCGCCACGGAAGTTGTGGATATCGACGTGAATCGCGTGGTGGAAGAAACGCTCTCACTGGTAGCGCACCCGCTCAAAACCTCGCAGATTCAGGTGGTGCGCCAACTGGGTGAAACGCTTCCGGCGGTGCGCGGGTCTGCAAACAAGCTGCAGCAGGTGTTTTTGAATTTATTTTTGAATGCGCGTGATGCGATGCCCGGCGGCGGAATGCTGGAAGTGCGCACCACGGCGCACAACGGAAGCGTGGAAGTGGAGGTCGTCGATACCGGGGCGGGGATTGCGCGCGAGCACATTCACCGGATATTCGATCCCTTCTTCACCACCAAGGCGAGTGGCCGCGGAACCGGACTGGGACTGTCAGTGAGTTACGGAATCATTAAAGAACATTCCGGGAAGATTGACGTGCGGTCGACTGTGGGCAAAGGCACTTCGTTTCACGTAGAGCTCCCCGCGGTCAGGAAAGCAATTCATGTCTAAGGGCTCGATTCTGGTGGTGGATGATGAATCTGAAATACGCGAGGGGCTGGAACTTCTCTTAAGCGGGGAAGGTTACGGAGTCTCGAGCGCGGGGACCGGCGAATCGGGGCTCGCAAAATTAGGGCAACATCCTTTTGACTTATTATTGCTGGACGTGAGCCTGCCGGACCGCAATGGTCTGGACCTGCTGAAAGAAATTCACAAACGGGATCCGCATCTTTCCATCGTATTGATCACCGCATACGGCTCGATTGATATGGCACGCACCGCTTTCAAAAGCGGGGCGATGGATTACATCACCAAGCCATGGTCCAACGACGAATTGCTGGCGCAGGTGGCGCAGGCGGTGGAGTCGCGGCAACTGCGAGAAGAAAACGTACAGCTGAAACGCGCGCTGAAACAGCGTTTCAACTTCCCCAACATTATCGGGAAAAGCGACAAGATGCATACGTTGCTGGACTTGGTGACGCAGGTGGCGCCGTCGCGGTCGACGGTGTTGATTAGCGGGGAAAGCGGCACAGGCAAGGAACTGATCGCCAAGGCGATTCATTCTGGTTCGACGCGAGCGGATAAGGCTTTCGTTCCGGTCAATACTGGGTCGATACCCGTGGACTTGCTGGAATCGCAATTGTTTGGGCACGTGAAGGGCGCGTTTACGAGCGCGGTGGCTTCGAAAAAAGGTTTGTTCGAGGTTGCGGATCAGGGGACGATTTTCTTCGACGAAATTGCAACTATCAGCCCGGAGACGCAGGCGAAACTGCTGCGCGTAATTCAAGAGCGCGAGTTTATGAGGCTGGGCGGGACGGAGCAATTGAGAGTGGATGTGCGCATTGTGGCGGCGTCCAACGTGGATTTGCTTACACTGGTTCGTGAAGGGCGTTTCCGAGAGGACCTATACCACCGCCTGAACGTGATTCACCTGCAGCTTCCCCCGCTGCGTGACCGGCGCGAAGATGTGCCATTGCTGCTCGCGCACTTTATGGAACGCTACTGCAAAGAGAATGAAAAACCACTCAGGCAATTTACGCCGGGCGCGATGAAATTAATGATGGACTACGACTGGCCGGGCAACGTGCGGGAACTAGAAAACGTGGTGGAACGCGCAGTCGTGCTTTCTAC
>DATHRB010000049.1:0-87902 GCA_035482155.1 Verrucomicrobiia bacterium
AACAGCACGCGCCGTAGCGAAACGTATCTCCGATTTTAGTCATTACGGATGAATGTAAGCGACCGCCAAGGCTGCGGAGGCAGCAAGTTGCCCGGCCTGGAATAGATTCTGCCAATTCCGCGTTCCAATGCGCGGCGCTACTTCGGGTACGACAATCGAATCGCCAGGCCGCAACGAAGTGTTTAAAGGATCGCCACTCCAGAAAGTGGAGTTGTTCTTGGCGGCCAGAACAGAGCCATCCCCCCTGATTACGAAGACGGCCTTCTTATTAGCCAGTTGGGTCATTCCACCGGCCTGGCTCAAATACCACCTGGCGGTGCGGCCGGGACGATAGCTGACGGCCGTAGGATTGAAAACCTGCCCATTCACAGTGATGTAGTCAGCTTTCTTTGGAATGACCAGAATGTCACCGTCGCGGATCATGACGTCCGAGGAAGTATTTCGCCAAGCCTTCAAATCGTGCTGAATATGAATCACGACGCGACCGACTGGCGGATTCGCCTGAAGTTGCTGAATGGTGGTTTCCGTTTCTCCGAGAGCCGTTAATTTGGCATTCTTCTGGTCGGGATCAATTTCCGGCAAAGCTCGCAGATGAACCTCTTCTTCCTTTAAGCGACGGATCATTTCGGTGCGTGCGTTCAGTTCGAGTTCCTTTACGTCGCGGCGCATCAGCAAGGCACCGTACGGATAGGCTTGAGAGGAAAAGCCGCCGGCCCGTTCGAGAATCGAGCTAACTCGCTCGCCTGGACGGATGCCGAATGGCCCTGGATGCTGCACTTCCCCTCGCACGGTCATCGAGGCTCCTACATCATTCCAGCCCGGGTTTTGCACAATGGTTAGCACGTCTCCGTCGCGCAAAAGCTTATTTTCGGTAGTATCGCCAGCCGAGACAGCGGAAAGAGCGATAGACAAATTTTCGCTGACGTGCTCGGTATCACCGGCGGCGTAGCGAGTAAGGTTGGCTTTGACAGGATCCGCGGTACGCGTCAGACCACCGGCCACTTGAATCAAGTCTTCAACATGCATGTTGGTGGTTAAAGGATAGCGGCCGGGCTTGGCAACTTCGCCTTTTACGTCCACGGTGGCCACATCTACCTGAGCGGTATTGCGGTGCACCAGAAGGCGATCACGGGACTCCAGCAAGATATTGTCGATGGGATTACCCGCCAAGGCGCCGCCGAGATTGACGCTGAGGATTTTCAGCGTTCCATTGGCCTGGGTCCGGAACAACTGAGCGGAGTCAAGTGAGGCATCAGGAGAAACACCACCTGCGAGATAGATGGCGTCACGCAAACGAATTTGGCCGGAGGTGGCGTACTTCCCTGGAGACGCTACTTCCCCACCGATCCAAACCTGAGGAGCCGGTTCGAAGTCGTAGCGGCCGAAGACTCGAACGGTGTCGTGCGCTTGAAGTTTCGGAGCGTTCTCAGGATTTGCGAGGGCGGCAGCAAGATCAAAGCTTTCGACGCTGGGACGATAATCCGGAGGATTGAGGCGCACAATTTCGGCATAGTGACTGGCGGGCTCGGGAAGCAAATCGGCGTAAGAACGGATTAGATCGGTAACCTTCATATCATCCGTGTATGAATAGCGGCCGGGGCGAAGAACGTGGCCCTGAAGATAGATGGCACTTTCGTTGTAGGGCGCGATGGGGAAGATGTGGATTTGATCGCCATCCTGGATTTTGAAAGCGGTGAGCTGTTTGGTGATGGCATCAGGGTCGCTGGCGGCGGAAATATCCAAGGTGAGCATGGTGCGCTTTTCGTGAGCAACCAGGCGTTGCACTTCGATGTGTTGTAGAGCCGCAGCCGGGAGAATTCCTCCCGCTAAATCGAGAGCCTCAGCGAGATTTTTTTCGCTTCGCAGCTCATAGATCGCTGGGCGCCGAACCATGCCATCAATCGTGACCTGCGGGCCGGTGGGGTCGACGAGAAGAGTGTCGCCGCTTTCGAAGTGGGCCATTTCACCACGCACTCCGTGAAGCAACAGATCATAAGCATCCACTTCCTCGACCAGCTTGTTCCCGCGATAGTGTTTTATGGTGCGAAGCGAGCCGCGATCAGACATTCCGCCAGCGGCGAACAAGGCGTTCAATGGCGTCGACAACGAGCTAATGTCATAAGCGCCTGGTTCGGCCACATCGCCCACTACATAAACGCGCACGCTTCGTAAACGCGAAAGAGAAACATCCGCGGAAACATCTCGATAATTGGAGCGCAATACTTTCTGCACCGTTTCCTGAACTTCGGCAAGCGTATGACCGCTTACCAGAACCGGTCCAGATTCGGGAAGCGAAATACGCCCTTGCCTATCAACGGTACGAGAGATGCGCTGAGAAACGCCGCCCCAGAGATCAATAGCCAGACCGTCGCCGGGACCAACCATATAGTCGGGGCCAGCAGGCAAATCAATCGGAAATTCCTCTGAAGCACCACCTTGGTTGCGGAAAACCTGGAGGCCAAAACGTTCCATGGGCCCTTGTTTGGCAGAAGCTTGTACGTACATATCGTAAAGCGAGGGAATATCGGCGTAGGGGTTTGGCCGATGAACCATGGATACCGGTGATAGGTCCAAGGGACTTGGGCGCATCTCCGTCGGCCGGGGGCGATTATTTTCGCGACTGCGCTGAACATAATCTTGGGGAAGCCGGCTGGTATCTATCGGAGCGATACCTCCTGTGCCACCTATGTCTAAAGGCAGGGAGATCCCGAGGTCACCTCCTGCTCCAGACGGATACCCCTGTGAAGCGGCAAACATTTGGGCCATTCTGGAACTACGATCATCCGAGCCTGGCTGCTCTTCTCCCGGAGTAGTTGGAGACTGACCTTGCCCAGTGCGCAGCGAGGACAACTGCTGGGAAACACCGCCGTCCTGAGCGCCGCCCATGCCCGGAGTAGAGGCTC
Source organism: Verrucomicrobiia bacterium (assembly GCA_035482155.1). GTDB lineage: Bacteria > Acidobacteriota > Terriglobia > Acidiferrales > UBA7541 > Acidiferrum. The sequence goes on from DATHRB010000049.1 coordinate 2,904, forward strand.
CGCCCTGCGCACGCAGAATTGGTGAAGAGGAATTCAATGGAAATTCAGGAATCGAATTGCCTTGATCGGGAATTTCTGGAAGCGCGTTTGAGCCGTTCGCACGGCGGGGAGCCTTCCGAGCAGGAGCAACTTCGCAACCTGGACGCGGAGGATCACAAGTATCGGAAGCCTCGACGCCGCGAGCTCGCCGTTTGATTTCAGAGTCGATTTCGGCATCTTCTTCAGCTTCGAGTTGCGTTTGGCGGCGAGCGCGTTCTTTGAGAATGAATTCTCGCTGTTTGCCAACTTCAGAATCCGGATTGAAAGTGGGGAGCAAATAGCCGTAACGCTGCACCAGCCTGGTAGCCAGGGAGCGGAATTTGATGTCCTGCTCCAGACGGTCAAAGATAGCTTGATCGGTAAGTGAAGAATCTTCTACTATCTGGCCATCATCAGTGGCTTGCTTGATAGCCAATCGTTTGAGTTCCACGAGCAGGCCAGGGTCTTTCATCAGCACTTCCTGAATCTGGCGTGGAGCTGCGGCAAGATGCTCGTAGTTTTCATTGGCGAGATCGTTAGGTTGCGACAGGCGTCTGGAGCGAGAAGGGTTGCTACCCTCTGCAGTGTTCTGCGGAGTAGGCTGAGTCTGAGAGTATGTGGGGAGCGAGGCCGTGAGGAGAAAAGCCAGGAGCAAACCGGTGACAAAAAACGGCGGCCGACCAACGAAATTCATTCCCGACAAAATAAAATGCTTCATATACCATCCCCCACAGCGAAATGCGTTTTTAAAGGCCTCGCCGGAAAACTCAATCTTACTGGTGTCGAAATGCGCGCAATAAATTACAATGCTACGCAGCAACGGCGCAGGAATGAAGGCCCGGCAGGTCCGGCACAGATCAAAATTCAAGAGATTCTCGATAATGTCTCGCAACTTGTGCTGGCATCAATCAGGACTGGTTATCAGTATATTTGAGGCTATTTAGATTGTAACTAAATTATTAAGGTTGCATCAGCAACGCTGGAACTTCGGTAAAGAAACCGGGAAAAACCGTCGACACATTTGCTGTCGAACACCGGCAGCAATTAAGCGTATGATTTGAGACGAACTCCTCTCAGTTTGATCATATTTCCAGGCGTTGCGATTATGGACATTTTAGCCCGGCGGGCAGATAAAACGTGTTAATGGCATTACGCTCACTCCTGTTGCTCATGGCGCTGTGTCCGCTGATTTACTACATTCTTTCTCTCTACAATATCATCGGTTACTTTCGCAGTATTCGGCGCTTGCCGCCGCGAGATGACGGATTCGCGCCGCCGGTGAGCATTCTGAAACCAGTTCGCGGCGTGGATTCCGAAGCGTACGACAACTTTGCCAGCTATTGCCGGCTGAATTATCCAGTGTACGAAATTATTTTTGCGGTTACCGATCCGAGTGATCCGATAGTGCCGGTGATTGAGAAATTACAGCGAGACTTTCCGAATACGCGAATCCGGCTGGCCACTTCGGTCAAACGTTTGGGGCAAAATAATAAAATTAGCAACTTGTACCGTTTAGTAAAAGAAGCAGAGTACGAATTGCTGGTGATGAGTGACAGCGACGTTCGGGTGGGGCCAGATTATTTGCGCGAACTGGTGGGGGCGTTCGCAGATGCTGAAGTGGGCGCGGTTACGTCATTCTATCGCTGCGCTGGTGGCGGGACGCTGGCGGCAGATCTGGCAATGCTGGGCATGTGCTCGGATTCTTTGCCAAGCGCGCTGATAGCACGCAGGCTGGAGGGCGGCGTGCAGTTCGCATTTGGCTGGACAATGGCGACTACCAAGGAGCGCCTGGCGGAGATAGGTGGTTGGGAATCGATGGCCGACCATCATTCCGACGATTTTGAGTTAGGGAATCGTATCGCGCGGCAAGGACATCGAGTGGAGATCATGCGGGAAGCGGTGTCGGTGGTTTTTCCCAAGGAGACAATCGAAGAGCTTTTTGGCCAGGAGCTGCGCTGGGCCATTGGGTTGCGAAATGTTCGGCCGGTAGCGTACGCCGGAATGATTTTTACGCACGGACTTCCTTGGGCGATGCTTGCGGCTATTGTTGCCGGCGCCGCGGGTTGGACGAGCGTGGCTATCGGGTATTTAGTGGCGTATTTCGTGCTGCGAATGAGCGTGGCGTGGGTAGCAGGGGTATGGGGACTGCGCGATCAAACGATCATCAGTAAACTTTGGCTGCTCCCGGTGCGCGACGCAATCACTTCTATTGTGTGGTTGGTGGGATTGCTGTCCGACAGAATCCGGTGGAGAGGATCGGAGTTCCGGGTAAAAAATGGGCTGCTAACTCCTGTGGCGCGCGAACCGCGGCAGCCGTGAGCGACGAATGCAACTTCGCTTGTGACGTAAAAGTTTTCCTCGCTGAATGATCCCCCACCTCGAAATATAGGATTACTTCAATTTTTTTAAGGTAAAGAACTTTTTACGAAGCGGGCTTCGGACTTGTTTTCAAGGAGCGCACCGCGACGCCACCCAAAATAATTACCGCCGCGAGGATGGCAATCCATAGTAGAGCGGGATGCTGATCCGACCAGGGGCGGTCGTCAGGCCTCGGAACATATGCGGCGTTATTCACTTCGGGGTCTAACGCGACGGCCTGAACAGCGGCGCTCTTTTGAAATAATTTGGCGTAGTCGTACTCTGGCGCAGCAAGTTTTTCGTCGCCGTAATAGAGCCATGGCGGCGCGCCTGTGTCGGAATCAAAATAAATTCGCCGCTCCCATTGTTGCAAGTGCGCGCCGGTAATCTTTAGAGGCGGATCGTCTCCATTTTGAATTACGGCCTTCAGAATTCGCCGGCAATTTCCGCAAAGTTCTATGGAAGTTCGCTCGACGTCCACTTTTTGACCATTGCGTAGCATGTGAATGCGGCTTATCTGATCGGTGGCGTACGGCTCATCTTGGCTGCCACGAATTTGGATCTGACGGTAAAAGTTTGACTGGGTGAGATCAATGTCCAGCGTGAGGCGCTCGACAGGAGTATTAGCGGGGACATCAAAGGTAATCACGGTCTCTTTTCCGTGCTGTTGCAGGCTGGATGTAGCGGTGACCTCGCGCCAAACGGCTTTCTGGGCGCGCGTTGCTCCAGCGGTGCCGTTTTTTACGTCGGAGGGTTTCACCGCGCTGTCGACGGTGACCTTTAAAAATTTAAAAGCGCTCAACGGAATTTGCAGCGTGCTATTGGAGCCAAGTTTTTCATCGGAGAGGTCGTAAAGCGTGGTAGTTCCGAGAAGAGCCCACTTGGTTCCATGTGGATCGTCCTGGCCTTCCACCCGAGCATGAGCGACAAAGTTTTTGGCGGCCAGCGTCAAATGGATGCGGTCGTATTCGTCGACGCCGGACATGTCGAGGAGAAACTGAGTTTTGCCGCCGATGGAAGCGGGCTGGAGCACCCGGAATTGTTTCTGTTCGGTTTCTGAGCCCCCGGTCTCCACCGTCATTTGGTAAGGGATTTCGTTTTCCGCTGCGTACATTCGAAGATCGTCCAGGTTCGGCCGGGCGTGGCGCCAGAGCACTTCGTCCACCACGAGGTAATGCTGCCCGGCGGAATTTATGGACTGCACCTGGCGGCGATATTTGAAATAGGACGGAGAAGCGCTGACAGCCAGTATTATGGCTAAGGCTGCCGACGATATTTTGCTCACGATATTCCCTTAGCAGGATGGGCCGGTGCGGAAGGATCCGATGATTCAGGGGAAAGCTTCAGCCAGTCGCGTTGATAGATGAAAGATATTCCCAGCAAAACCGCGCCGAGGGCGATGAAACTCAGGATTCTGTAGCTTCCGCCAAGTTGGGACACGTCATAAAGAAAGATTTTACCGGTGGTGAAGGCGATTAAGATCAGCGCTTGCCAGCGCAGGAATGCACTCCGATTGCGGAAACCGACGGCCATCAATGCGGCGCCGTAAATCAGCCAAATCGCAGAGTAGGTGAATCCGCGAACCACAAAAAGCTGGTGGTTATATTGCCAGTGATTCCCGATGCCAAGCATTTGACGATCAAAATAATCGGCAGCCTCGCGGGTAAGAGCGATTAGTGCCAGTAGATTGAGCGCGATTACTGCAAACTGCAGAAAAGGGCGTTCGTTTGGTGCGGCGTGCTGCTTCCCGAGGACGGCGATGCCAGCCAAAACCGCAATGGCAACCACATAGGTAGCAAATCGCGCATTGAATATCAGAGTGTTTGCCTGCATCTGGTCAAAAACTAACAAGCGAAAAATTCCCAACGAGAGAGCGGCAACCGCGAGATAACGCAGGAAATTAGTTTGGGTGCGTACGCTGATCCACAAAAGGACCGCCGATTCGATCAGCCAGCTGATGGTTATCCAGTGGGCTTCGAGCTTTAATGGAATGGCAATGGTGATGAACGCGATGGCGATGGCCACATGCAGTAGATTGATTACGGTTACGTCGTCGCCAGGGAAGCGCTTCTTAAACATGGCGCTGATGAACAAATAGAAGGCGGCCAACGCGAGCGCAAACCAGGTGAGCGTGGTCGTTTCACTTTCATACATGACATACAGCTGCAGAAAAAATATCACTGCATTCATAAGCGGGAGCAAGGTCAGCGTAATGCTGGGCCCAGAAAACCGCGTGGAACGTTCATGACGAGTAGCCAGCGGAACTGCTGCGAAAATGGCTGCGAAGAGTGCGGCGAAAAAAACGGTGAGGGGCCGTTGGTCGCGGTTGTAGTAGGTGGAGTACCAGCCGAGGTATAACACGAGGGTTCCAGCAAAACTTCCCCACAACAAACGCCGCCAGGGTTTGACGACGGCCATTAAGAGAATGGCCAGGTCCAGGAGGGCGATGTAGGAGAAGAGCACTGCTTCGTGATTCTGGCCGGTGGAAAGCAGCGCTGGTGTGGCAAATCCGCCGATCATGGCAAAACTCGCGAGCAGCTCGGCGTCCTGGCTTAAGGCCAGCGCGATGGTTGACGCGGTAACCAGGATCATCGCTATAAACGCCGCGCTCGCAGGGATCAGGTGATAGACCTGAAACGCGCCCCACAAAGATAAATACAGAGTGCCAATGCCCACGGCTTTCAAGGAGTAGGAGAACGCAGCGTGGCCGCGCGTTCGGAAACGCTCGCTCCACAAGATCAGCGCGATTCCAGCCAAGAGCCCAATGCCGATTCGCCCGCCGGGACCGATCCAGTTGTTTTCAAATGCGTATTTAAGAAAATACGAAACACCGATGAGCATGGCGGCGATGCCAATACGGTTCAGCCAATACTGTCCGATCTTTTTTTCCAGATCGCCCTCTTGGCCGCGCGGAACAGACAAAGGGTTAAGCGTTCGGGGCGGTGTGTGCAAGCCGGGCGATGCAGGGATGCGCTGCAATGGAGGTTCGGGAGTCGCGGAGGCGGAGGTTTGCGCTGGAGTTAACGGTTTTAAAGATTCCGATTTTAAAGGTTGAGGGACGGGTGGGGAAACAGTCTTGGAAGGTACTTCGCGTGCCTGTTCAAGTTGGTAGACGCGCGCGGTTAAGGCCGCGATCTGCGTCCTGAGCGATTCCAACTCGTTGGGAAGGTCGGCCACTTCGGGTACGTTATCGCAACTAGGCCATAGCGCATAGTGCCCCAATCAGGGAAGTGTCGCATGTTAAATAGCAACTCCGACACCAGGCCGAGGCCGTCAAGAGGCTTACGTGGTTTTCATCAATGACTGCAGAGCTGAGGTGGCGTCACGCAGGGACTGTTGTTCGGAATGAGGCGTAGCGGGAATACTTTTCAGTTGTTGTGCGCGTTGCTGAACCGCCAGAAGAGCCATTTCAGCTTTGTGTTTGAGTTTTGTGGGATCAATTTCGACCAGCGCTGAAAGATATAACTCTCGCCAATCCTTTATGGGCTCCCATACCGCGGCGATACAACCATCGGCGAATAGGAACGCGCGAAAACGGATAGGTACAGGGTTTCCGTCTTTGTGACGTAAAACGTATTCGCCGTCCATCTTTCCGCGCCGCAGATATTCGGCGAATTGTGTGGGAACTTCTCGATCATCGAAACTTACATTTTCGATGCTGTTCGCCAGCATTTCTGAGCGTTCATAGCCCAACAAGCGACAAACGCCTTCGGTGCAATCGAGATACTTGCGGGAGGGATCGGCGAACACCACAAATTCCGCGCCTTCCACTTCCGGGTGCCGATGGCTTAGCAAAAGAAAGCCTCCGGGCTTTAGATGCTGATGCAGCGGGGTAGTCTACACGCATAGCGTGTCCCCAAACAAAGCAAACGCGGTGTGCCTCATCCAGTGACGGGCCGACCGAGGCAAGCAGTTTTGGCGCGATGATGGAGTCTCGATCATGGAGTATAGTGACCTGGTCTGCTTGGCCCTAAAACCCAGGGCTGGAGTCTAGGGTATTCGCGGTATTCCCAAGCGGACGATAACTACTAAAGTTGACGAGATACCCAAGGTCAACACAGAGCGGGGTGGTATATGCGCTGTCTCCTGGTCGACGATCACGAATCGGTGAGGATGGGCGTTACCGCAATTCTTTCCTCGCGGCCAAATATTGAAGTGTGCGGAGAGGCCACGAACGGCCGGGAAGCGGTTGAGAAAGCCAGGGAACTGAAGCCCGATTTGATCATCCTGGATGTAACCATGCCGGTATTGGACGGTATCAATTCAGCGAAGGAGATCAGGAGGTTCCTGCCGGATGTGCCGATCCTCTTTTTCTCCATGCACGATGGTGTGTACCTGGTACACGAAGCCAAAATGGCGGGCGGCCAGGGATTCGTGCAAAAGACGGAAGCGCGTGCAACGCTGCTAGACGCCGTGGATGCCCTTGCAAATAAGCAGACTTATTTTCCTGATCACAGCGCGGCAACCCGCCGAACGGCGTAATTCCGGTAATCTGTCTAACGAAGAAAACAAGTAATGGGCAGAAAGTTGGTTGCCGTGGCGCGCCCGGTGAGGGTCGAACTCACGACCTTCAGCTTCGGAGGCTGACGCTCTATCCATCTGAGCTACGGGCGCGTAGCGCGTAAGAAGATTGTATCAGGCTGAGTTATGCTCGAGCTAATGCCATGAAGCCGATAGAAAGCAGACGAGCGATTTAATCTGACATCAACCCTTGGCTCGGCTCTTGATGTCTTTGGCCAGTTTTTCTATTTCTTCGGCCTTTTTCAGCATGGCGAGAGACAATACTTTGGCTGAATCGGTTTTATCCACTTCATCCTTCAGCTCGGTTGCCAACTGAAATAATTTGTCGACTTTTTTCTTGATTTCTTTTTCGTTTTCTTCCAACGCGGCTTTACGCGAACCAGGCGGAAAAGGTGAGCTTTCCTCGTCCGACTTCCCATCAGCATTTCCCAGGGGTTTGGGGTCTTGTTGCGTACGCGGTTTGCCTTGCAGAAAAATCAGCGGAGCGCAGGTGATAGCGAGCCCGCAAAACCGGTGTAAGAATTTACGGCGCTCCTGGCCGGATGCGATCATCGCGAGCCTCCTTTAATGCGACGTGCGCGCAGGCAGAGCGCTTGAGGCGTACGACTCGCCCGCAGTTCCAATGTTATACTCGCCCTCCTGTAAAGTTTAATGCCCAATACTTTGACTTTCACCCACTGGTCTGAATTCACGCTGCGAAACGGCCTGCACGTGCTAGGCATAATCGCGGTTGCGCTGATCCTGAACCGGTTGTTGCGGGTGGTCACGAATCTGGTCATTAAGCGAGCGGCCTCGCAAACGCGCGCGGCCCAGGCGCGGGAGCAACAAACGCGCACATTGGCTGGAATACTGTTCACCGCGGGAACCAAGGTCGTTTGGGGCATAGCGCTGCTCACGGCGATGCCGGAATTTGGCATCAATGTGACGCCGATAGCGACGCTTGCGGGGCTGGCCAGCCTGGCGATAGGTTTCGGCGCGCAGAACCTGGTTCGCGATATCATCACCGGTTTTTACATTGTGCTGGAAGATCAATACATTGTGGGAGATACGATCCAAGTGGCCGATATTATTGGCCGTGTTGAGCATGTAACACTGCGGCGAACGGTGGTGCGGGACGCGCGGGGCGCGTTGGTGACCATAGCCAACGGAGATATTCGCACGGTAAGCAATCTGAGCCGAGACTGGTCGCAGGCTTTCGTGGATATTTCGCTTTCGCCGGACGCTCCGTTGGAACAAACTTTGCGTTCATTGGAATCTGCAGCCGCGGAGCTACGTGCGGACCAGGCGTGGTCCAAGACATTGGTCGACGGACCGCGAATACTGGGAGTGCAAAGTTTTGACCGCAACGCGACAACCGTGAGATTGCAGGTGCGTACACTACCAAATCACCAGGAGGAGATTTCTCGTGAGCTGCGGCGGCGCATTCATGTGGAATTGCAGCGGCAAGGTATACCGGTTTCGATTGTCCAGCGCTTTGAGTTCGCCGGAGCGATGCCAGCTCCGGAGCCAATAAAGGCGGGCGATCTTACAAATCAGTGAGGAGCGAGGTATGAGCGAGATCAGTTATGACGAAGTAAATCTGATGCTGCGTCTTTATGACCTGAGGCGGGAGCCGCGTTTGCGCCAAGCACGGTCGTGGTTCGTGGAACATTTTCATCCTAAATCTCCCGAGGACATGATGCAGAAATATCCCCAGAGCAGCGAGGAGAATACTTACATCCGCATGGTCATAAGTTACTGGGAGATGGTGGCCTCGATTGTGAATCGCGGGTTGATCAACGACGAACTTTTTTTTGAGAGCAATGGTGAACTGTGGGTGGTGTGGGATCGCATGCGTGCGGTGGTTCCCACGTGGCGTTCGGCCTTTAAGAATCCATACCTTTTTTCAAATATCGAGGACGCTTGCAAGCGGCTGGAAGTGTGGCGGGAGAAGCGATCTCCGGGGTCTACCGCGGCGATGCGGCAGATGATGTCGACATTACAGGGAGGCGCGAAAGTTAAGGGCCTGTGAAATCGCGCAGCAGGCCAGCGAGCGAGAGCCGCTCGATTAACGCAAAGAGCGCGCGGGTACGGTAGACGGTTGGTGATCGGCATCAGAGGAAATATCAGCCTTGGTAAAGCTAATGCGGTTCCGCCCCGCGGACTTGGCTGCATACATAGCCGAGTCTACTTCGTGCAAGAGTTCTTCAACGGTTCGCACGCCCCAATTTTGCGTTTGGTGGACCCCCATACTCATGGTTACCAACAGCGGTCCGGCACCGGTTTGTACCGGCGTGTCCGACAAGGACCTGCGTATTTCTTCCGCGCGGCGCGGAGCAGAAACGGGATCGCAATTATTCAGAATAATCAGAAACTCTTCACCGCCATATCGGCCGACGTAATCATAAGAGCGCACCGATAAGAGAAGGCGCCTGGCGGCTTCCTGTAATACTTCGTCGCCGATGAGATGGCCGTGGGTATCGTTGATGTTCTTGAAGTGATCCACATCACAAAGCAGAATTGCTGTGGGTGCGCGCTCACGGCGTGAACGCGAAATTTCGCGGCCCAGCAGCTCCATAATGACGCCGCGGTTGAACAGCGAGGTTAAGGAGTCGTGGGTGGCTTTAAAGCGCATGTTTTCGCGCGCCTCAACGAGCCGGCCTTCGAGGTGAAGAATACGTTGACCGGTGCGAAGCCTGGCCTTTAGTTCACCGCTGTCAAAGGGCTTGGTTAGGTAATCGTCAGCACCGGAGCCCAGGCCGGTCACGATATCCGTTTTTAATCCTTTGGAGGTCAGCAAAATCATATAAACGTAACCCTGATCTTTTTTCTTGCGAACCTCGCGGCAAACCGCCGGGCCATCTAATTCGGGCATCTCCCAATCGAGCAGCGCAAGGCGCGGGCCATCCTGCTTGCAGAGTTGTTCAGCAGCAGCCAGGCCGTTGGGCACAGCCAGGACGTCATAGCCCGCAACCTGTAGAGTTTTTTCCAGTAATCGCCGCGAAATAGGATCGTCATCGGCGATGAGAATTTTCATGATTGAAACTCGACGGATTCCATCTGCAACAAGAGAGTTTGGGCTTCGCTCTGAAATCCGGTAAGGACGTCGCTCATACCGGCGATTTCTCCCTGGCGTCCAAGGTTCTCCAAGTCAGCGGCCAAGGCGGCAGCGCGCGCGGCAGATAGATTGAGCAGCATTCCTTTCAAGGTGTGGCTCTCGGCTTCGACTTGCTTGGGCAGTTCGTTGGCAACGGCATCACTTAAACGCTGGAGATGAGATGGAAAGACCGATTTAAAAATGAAAAAAAGCTCGTTGACCAGTTCGTGGTCATTGTCAACACGGCTGAGCAGCTCCTTTATGTTGAGGACAGACGGCGTAGCGACATTCACCCGATTGCCCCTCGCGAAAAACCTTTGAGCACAAACGCGCCGATACAGATAAAAACAATGGCATAGGGCCAGAACGATAAGTAGGGCACGCACGGGGCCATGGACGGCTGATATTTAAGTCGAAGAGAAGCAATGACTTGATTGTAAAATTACGTACGTAGCCAGTGGTACGAGTCCAAATTGACAAGGCCAAGGCCCAATTTGGGACATCGCCTTCAGTGTGGGTTACGCGGCAGACTGATTTTCTTTCTGAATCTCGAAGGTTAACGGCACGCGTTCGTGCAACAACCTTTCGGTAGCCGCAACCATGACCTCTTCGTGAAAGAGCCGCTGAAAAACCGACTCAGACAAGAGATTACTTATCGCCAGTAGCGACATGCCTTGATGATGAGCCATCCAGCAGTAGACCAGTTCAGGGGAACGCGTGTTGGCCGCAGTGGCCTCTTTATAATCCGCAGATTCGTAAAATCCGTAGGGCCCGAGCCATCCTGACGCTTCCATCTTTCGCAAGTCTTTCACTGCGGCGGCAGGATCAACGCTGAGGGCCAAGACCGCGGCGTACGGAGTTATGACCGTGCGATCTTCCACTTCTACTTTGAGAGCGAGAGGAGGAACACCGTAAGCGTGATAGTGATAATGACCGGAGTCGTTTTTTGCGCTGCAGGCGCCTTCCGAGATTCCCCAGGGAATATTCATTGGCTCCACGAATTTTCTTTGGCACACCACGGCTCCGCGCATGCTGTTTTCCAGCAAGGTGGCCGGGTAGGTCCTCATCCACAGGGTGGGCATCAGATATTCGAACATCGTGCCGGTCCAGGACAACAGAACTTTGCGGCCGGAATATTGTGTATGCCCTCGCCCCAGACGGAACCAACTGGTTTGTGGAATGTCACCTTTGGCGATGGCGATAAATACGGCGCTGCGCGATTCGGACGCCAAGAGATCGTAGCAACTGGCCAGCAATTGCTTTTTGTCTACGTCATAACCGACGGAAAGCAAATTGCGGCCCGAGTCATAGAGCAGGCCGAAATCCATTTGCTTGGCCATTTCTTCGGCTTGGCGAGCGAGCAACAGCAATTCTTCGCGGAGGGTAGTCGCGCGAATGCTGCATTGTTGAACGGCGTGCTGCAAGGTCTTGATTTTTTCGTGCTTGGTCTCATCTCCCGGATTTAGGACCAGGGATTGTTCCAATCTTGTGGATAGCCGCTGCGCGTAGCCGGGCAAGTGCTCGAGATTCAGGCTTCCAATTACTTTAGGGACGACCATGTCGTCGAAATAGGTTCTAAGGGAAGAAAATTCGGGGAGCAGCCAGGGAACCAAAGTCTCAAGCTGCTCGCGCGCGTCGAAAAAGCGAGCATTAGCCTCTTGCAGCCACCACGACTTTGAGTTCGTGCCGTTGGAAGTAGCGGATAGAGTCTGCTCGACGATGCTTTGCAGGGACTGCTGCAACTTCGGTAACGCTTCAATCCATCGAGACAAGTCGTCACGGAGCGGCGTTACTTCGGTGCAAAGTTTTTCAACGGCCGCGAAGGATTCTTCCGCGCCCTGGGCGGCAGACAGGTCTTCCGCCGCCAGCGCCAGATATTCCCGCAGACTGCGAAATAAGGACTCGGAGAGAAGTGGCTGATCAACACCGGCGTGACAGCCCTGTTTCAGAGACAGCAAGGAACAGACGAGATTTCCGCTGTCGACGCTGGAAACAAAAAAAGGCGGCAAGGCGGTGGAATTTCTCGTGTCATACCAGTTTAGGAAGTGGCCATTGAACCTGGGCAACCCTTTCGCGTGAGCGAACGTCTTGTTGGCTTCATCAAGGAAACGCTGCAGAGTGAGGAATCCCAAATCGTATGCGGCATATTGCGAATTCAGTTGCAGTCCAAGATTAGTTGGAGAAATTCGATGAGCTATCTCGTAATTCTGGCCCTGCACGTTATCTGGAATGAGGAATTGATCTTCCGGGGACGAGAATGTACGGAAGTAACGCCAGGTTTTTAGCGCGACTTTGCGCAGGAAATTCTCGTCATCAGCGGTGATCTCGCTGCGTCCGGAAGCCAACGGGCGGTCCAGCCAGCGCGCGATCGGCTTGGAAAATAGCCACAAGGCCAGGATTGGCGAGGCCGCCAAAAGAGCGTGCGGGCGAAACGCGGCGAGCAATCCGCCAATAACGAGAGTCACGGCGGGAGTCCAATCGAGATATACATCGACGGGAGTTTTTCGCTTGGTCTCCATTTCGGATTGCGCGGCGGTTTCCCATTCGAGCAGGTTTCGGCGAGTAATGGTGAGGCGAACCACAGTGCGAAAAATGGCGTCCATGGTTACGAGAGTTTGGTGGGCCAGGAAGGTAAAAAAGATGAGGACGTTGACGTTGCCAGCCGTAAAATCCCCAAAAATCTGTTTCACATGCGAGAAAGTGTCACCAGTGTATTCAAGCCTGAGCAGGGAGAAGATCAACTGGGTGTAACGGGGGATCAGCAGCAGCGCGACGGTGGCGGCCGTCCAATAGGAAGCGGGTCCGGGCAAGAAGAACCAGGAAGCCAGCAGCAACACGAAGGTGGCAAACTCGGTGACGCTGCGGCGCAAATTGTCGAGAATCTTCCAGCGTGCAACAAATTTCAACGGGTTCTTGATGAGGTTTCCCTCGGCATCCGGGACGCGAGGTAACAACCAGCGAAGAATCTGCCAGTCACCACGAATCCAGCGATGTTTGCGGCGGCTATGGGCGCGGAAATGCGAAGGGTAATCGTCGATAATTTCCACATCCGAGAGCAAAGCGGTGCGCGCATACGAGCCTTCGATCAAGTCGTGACTCAAGATGGCGTTGGAAGGAAAGCGGCGTCCGAGCACTCTCCGGAAAACGTCAACATCGTATATGCCTTTGCCAGTAAAAATGCCCTCGGCAAATAAATCCTGGTAAACGTCGGAAACCGCGCGGGTGTAGACATCCAAGCCGGTTTGACCGGAATAGATGTATGCCAGGCGGGAGCGGTTCGCGGAATGGACGCTGATGCCGACCCGCGGCTGGAGGACGCCGTAGCCCTGCTGAACTGTGTTGGTGGCGGGATTAATTTCCGCGCGATTCAGCGGGTGAGCCGCCGCACCGACCAGGCGCTGAGCGGTGTCGCGCGGTAGCTGCGTGTCGGAGTCCAGAGTGATGACATAGCGCACGCTGGTCAGAACGGAAAGATCACCAATCTTCACCGGGAATTTATCGGTCTCGCCACGCAGCAATTCATTAAGGTCGAGCAGCTTCCCACGCTTGCGCTCCCAGCCCATCCAGGTATTTTCCACTTCGTTAAAAACGCGGTGGCGGTGGAAATGATAAAAAGGCTGCACGCCCGTGTCGCTGTACTTTTGATTGAGTTCTTCAATCAAGCGCGAGCATAGGGAGACGTGGCGGTCTTTCTCATCAAATCGTTCGCGAGAGTCGGGCGGATCGGTGAGTAAGGCAAAAAACAAATGCGGGTCGCGATTGCCGACGTAACGAACTTCAAGGGTACGAACCAGGTCGCAGATTTGCTCTTCGTTGATCAATAACGTGGGAATGGCGACCATGGTGACGCAGTCGGCGGGAATACCTTTGGAGAAATCAAGTTTGGGTAAGGCCTGCGCCGGAATCAGAAAGGTTACGAGTTGATTGATAATTTCCAAAGCCGCTTCGCTTGCTGGGAACAGCAGAAGCAAAGTCGCGGCGAGTAAAGGAACGCCAACGCGAATGCCGCTCACTACAAAAGCCATGATAGCGATGATCAGGACTTCCAGGCTGATGAAGTAAAGCAGTTCCGGAGCGTCCTGAAACGTCTCGGTAACTTGTTTGAACCCGCGAGCGCGGTACTCGATTCTTTTTTGCAAGGCCTGGCGTCCACGATCGACCAGGTAGTAGCCCACGTGACCGCGGCGATCACGAGTGACGGGGATGGAACGGAATTGAGTTTTAGCTTGCGCGGCAAGATCCACGGCCAACTGCGCGATGGTGAATTCATCAGCTTTCGAACCGCGAACAAATTCCTGGATGGCAGCGTGATAACTTCCACGACTGTCGAGGTCCATAGATGGATAGGCTTTGACCGGATCACCGCGGAGGATAGTTTCTGTTTTACTCAGGGCGAGAAAAACGGCTTTGAAATCGTTGTCACTAAGCTTTCGAACGCTATCGATTAAGGAAGAAAACTCAGCTGCGTGCCGGTCCGCCTGCGGGTCCTGCGCGTTTCGTGCTCCGGTAGCTCGCGAAACCTCCGCGGTTAGCTCGGCGAAACGCTCGATCAGCACAAGCTGCAGCATCTGTTTAAGCCGCCAAATTTCCGCCACTTCGAAATAAGCGTTCTCCTGCGCAGCTTCCATGAACTCAATGAAAGAGGGTTCGTCGAAAATAAAATGCGAAGCGGTGAGGTAGGCCCCGGCGGCCAGATAGGCTCTGGGAATTTCCTCGGGATGCGCTCCGCTGGTGCGAACCTGGGGAAATGTGGCTTTGGAACGCAGTGACGAACGGATATCGAGAGAACTCGATCTCAGCAGGCGCTGATTGTTCACGACCAATTGGCTGGCCACTGCGGGAACGCCGCGTTCCGCTGCCGCGCTTTTCCTGATGCTCAGAACTGCGCGAGAAGCGGCTTGGCGCCGGCTCTCGAGGGGTGGGCTGAAAGATTTGCGCGCGCTGACGGTCCAAGTTTTGGATTGGGCCCTTGCGACGTCGCACAAGCACGTAACTTCAGCTTGCGCGGCACCGGCAGGCGCTCGATGGTCCGGCGGTTCATTCCAGGCGGGCTGAGCCGCGGGGGAATCGTCGGTCTCTAATCTTCCGATAGGATCGTCAGTCATCTTCGTACAATCATCTTTGTACAATCATCTTTGTACAATCATCTTTGTACAGTCATCTTTGTACAGTCATCTCTGTACAGTCGTCTTTAAAGCGGGCATCGTATTTACAATTCGTTTGCTAACGGTAGCTGGAGGCCTGCAACTCAAACATTTCGGCATACCGGCCACCGTGAGCCATGAGCTGCTCGTGGCGTCCTTGCTCGGCTATCACACCTTTCTCCAAAACAATGATGCGGTCGGCCATCTTCACCGTGGAAAAACGGTGGGAGATGAGCAACGCCATTTTACCCTTGGTCAGCTCGGCAAACCGTTCAAAGACTTCGTGCTCGGAACGCGCGTCGAGCGCCGCAGTAGGTTCATCGAGCACCAGGATTTGCGCGTCACGCAAATATGCTCGGGCAAGAGCGACTTTTTGCCACTCGCCGCCAGACAAATCGACGCCGGTTTCAAAACGCCTGCCTAACATCTGGTCATAGCCGTTAGGCAATTTTTGAATGACTCCCTCGGCGAGGCTCTTTTTCGCGGCCAATTCGACCTTTTCCAGGTTCTCGCGCGCCCCGATTTGGCCGACGGCGATATTTTCCCAGGCGGTCATGTCATAGCGCATAAAATCCTGAAAAATCACGGCGATATTACTGGCATAGTCGTCCAGATCGTACTCGCGCAGATCGACGCCATCGAGAAGAATCTGGCCAGCGGTTGGATCGTAAAGGCGGGTGAGCAGCTTTACGATGGTGGTTTTGCCTTCGCCATTTTCGCCAATCAGCGCAATGCGTTCGTCGGGTTTCAGAAACAGATTCAGATTACGAAGAATGGGCCGGTCGCTGCCTGGATAGGAGAAGGTAACCTCGCGAAATTCAACCCCGAGCTTGATGGGCCGTGGCGTTTTTATAGCGTTCGGCTTGGAAAAAACTGTCGGGCGAACGGCAAAAAATTGGAGCAGATCGGTCAAGAAGAGCGACTGGTCGGCGATGCTGGAGAACGTGGAAAAAATCATCTGCAGGTTTGCGCTTGCTCCAGCGATCGCGCCAGTCAAGAAAACCAGGGTGGCGACGGTCATCTCACCCCGCACCGTTTCCAGAATGACGTATGCGTATGCGCCGTAATAGCCCACGGTGGTAAGCAGGGAGAGCAGCGAGCTAGCCAAGAGACGGCGCTTGGCAAGCGCGACATTTTGCACAAAAATGTCGTCAGACAATTTTTGAAATCTGTCGGTAAGGTATTTGCTCAAGCCGAATAGCTTTAGTTCTTTCGCACTGTCCTTGCTGGCGCCCAGAAATCGCAGGTAATCGATCTGGCGTTTTACGGGCGTCTGACGGAAAGCCTGCGCGTATCCCAGAAAGGCAAAGTGACTTTCTCCGAGAAAAGCTGGAATCACACAGGCGATCAACACCACTAAAAGCCACGGCGAGAAGAACAGGATGCTGGCGGCCAAGGACGCGGTGGTGATGACCTGCTGGACCAGGCGGCCCAGCTGCTGAACCATTCCGAGACGATCGGTGGCTTGCACGCGAGCGCGCTCAAGCTTGTCGTGAAACAGCGGGTCTTCGTAGGACGCTAGATCAAGTCGCGAAGCGTGGTACATGATGCGTACGCTGATATGGCGGATGAATTTGTCGGCCAGCAGGGTGTCACAGTAATCGACGCCGCGGTTCAATATGGACGCAAGGCAAGCCAAGCCAAATTCTAGACCCACCAACCACCAGAAATGTGGCCGCAGCGGGGTGCCGGAGGCTACGTCCACCGCCTTGATGATCAAACGCCCTACAGCTAATAGAGCCAGCGGGGATAGGGCCACGATGGCGCGAAGGATTAACCCCCAGGTGACCACCGCAGGACTTGAATCCCAGATTATTTTCAAAACGGGAGGGATGTTTTTCAGAGACTGGAGGCGAGTGCCCCAAGCCCGATGAAACTTCTGGCCTGTAGGGTCGGCCATTGTGGGCATGTTTAAGATACCGCCAGAATTTGTATCGGCAATTGAGTAAAGCGACGCGGTGAGAGACTTGCCGGGGTGATCATATCAGCAGGGCCGAACAGAGACAATCGCGCCAACCGGTGTGATCCTATCCCTGGCGGGGCAGAGTGAGCAATACGGGCAAATCCTTACTATCTGGATGAGAATCAGATTCTGGAGCGAGTGGCCAAGCCTAAGGTAGCGGCGCAGGCGAAAATTGCGGTGGAAATGATGCAAAAGCTGCGAGCTACGGTGGCCATGGCGTGGGTTCCAATTCCAAGGAGAACAGCGGAAAGAAGAACTGCAAGAAGAGCGATTGCCAAAAAGACTTTCACAGGGAACCTCCTACATAATGCGACGGGGCGTAACGGGTAAATGCAAACGACGCTCCAAAGGTTTATTCATATGTTTCTTATACTTACGGTGTACCTGTACTTTGGGGCATAGGAATTCTGGGAGGAAAAAAGTAAATCTTGCATGGTTAACCGCTTAGAAAACTGACTAAAGTCCTGTAAATCAAGGTCACCCACGGAAAACTGGCCCCTTGGAACAGGTTCCCAGTTGGATAGCGGACGATGGTTGTGCGGGATTCTAGCGGAGCTTTCTGAGGTCGAAGGCAGCTTTGATGACTTTGCCTTGCGGAGTAACCACCTCCATGGTGGTCAGTTCGGAAGCCACATCGTTAACGTCGTACTCCAGCCACACGTTTTCCCCGGTTAGCACCGCCGGGGCATTGTTGGTAGCCGTGGAATGAATGGGCTGATTGCTGATCCCGCGAGATGGGATGGTCTTGCCGTTCTGCTTTAAGTTGAACTGGAAGTTTTGCCAGAAATTTTCCGGGCGGATGGCGCTTTTTTCTGGTGCTGTGGCCGGGGGCGGAGTTGGCACCTCCTTAGACTCAGCAGCCTTCGGGTAGGCCGAAGGCAGCATCAGGGCCACATTCACCTTGACGGTGTTTCCATGAGCTTTGTAGTCTTGGTTGGCCTGCTCCTCAGTATAGCGATCAGCCGACTTCTGACGACATACGTCGACGATTTGAGCAAACGGGGTAAGCAGTTCGATCTGGGCGATGTGAACGTCGTTTTGCGGCTCGGTAATCTGGGTCAAATAGGGAGCTAGGATGTCGCCGGTTGACTTGTCGTTGCGCTGCCCGAGAATGTAGGCCTCATGGATGGCGTGCGCGTCGAGTTGCTTATCGTAGGCGTTGGCCGACGGACTCAAGAAGCAAAGCACTGCGGCTGTGGTTGCAGGGATTCTTCTGTTCATGAACCCGCCCGGAGCTGCATTCTGCATCTTAGATGGTATTTGCAGCGCGTGTCCGACGTTTTTTTAATGGCACCCGCACCACTTCCTTCGCACTCGACGAATAACCGTGCCGGGTTACAGGAAAGACCCTATATTTTCCCACTGTGATACCAAGTATTCTTTTTTCGCGAATTCTGAACATAGCGAGCAGGTGACCAACTAGGATCCATGGGCACCTGCTCCTCGTTTTTTTCCAGGTGATTGCGGCAAGGCCAGCCGCAAACATTCAACCACCCGCGATTCACAATTAAGCTAAGGCTTCAACTTTATGAGTGACTCGGATTCTATCCCGCCGCTAGGCGCTACTCATCTTCCCGGGCAGGGCTGGCGGTTCGCCGTCTGGGCGCCCACCGCAAAAGAATTGAGTATTCACATTGTGGGCGACGGCGATCATGTTGTGCCAATGCAAAAAAGTGATTCAGGGTATTTTGAAACCACGATCAAGAAATTGGAGCGTGATGCGCGGTATTTTTACCGCTTTGAGGACGGGCGGGAGCTTCCGGATCCTGCTTCGCGCTTTCAGCCCGAGAGCGTTCACGGTCCATCACAAGTTATCAACTTGAAAGATTTCAACTGGACGGATTCGTCCTGGCACGGATTCGAACTGAACCGCAGCGTAATTTATGAACTGCATGTTGGGACCTACACCCAGGAAGGCACGTTTGAAGCGGTGATTCCCCATTTAGCCGATCTGCGTCAGATGGGGATCACCACGATTGAACTGATGCCGGTGGCGCAATTTCCTGGGAACCGTAATTGGGGTTACGACGGCGTGCAGCCGTTTGCGGCACAAAATTCCTACGGCTGTCCGCGCGGCCTTCAAAAATTGGTGGATGCCGCGCACGCACATGGTTTGGCCGTGGCCTTGGACGTCGTTTACAACCACCTGGGGCCGGAAGGCAACTACTTCAACGCATACGGGCCGTACTTCACGGACAAGTATCAGACTCCGTGGGGAAAAGCGATTAATTACGATGGGCCGGAGAGCGATGCAGTCAGGCATTTCTTCATTGCGAACGCGCTGCACTGGCTGGAGGAGTATCACATCGATGCGTTGCGGCTCGACGCAGTGCATGGGATTTTTGATTTCGGCGCATGGCACTTTCTTGCGGAACTGCAACAAGCGGTGAAAGCACTGGGAGAACGCTTAGGCCGTAAACTTCACCTCATCGCGGAAAGTGACCTGAATGACTCGCGTTTGCTCAAGCCGCCGGCGCAAGGTGGGTACGATTTAGCTTCGCAATGGAGCGACGATTTTCACCATTCGCTCCATTCCCTGCTCACCGGCGAACTCGCCGGATATTATTCGGACTTCGGCGACGTGCATCATTTGACTGTCACGATGCGAAATGGCTGGTTTTACGCCGGGCAGCATTCGAACTTCAGGCGCCGGAGACATGGGAATTCCCCGGCCGGTCTGGCGCGTTCCAAATTTGTGGTTTGCATCCAGAATCACGATCAAATCGGCAATCGCGCCATGGGCGAGCGGCTCAGCGAGTTAGTTAATTTTGAAGCGTTGAAGCTGGCCGCGGGCGTAACGATGCTTGCGCCATTCATTCCACTTTTATTTATGGGCGAGGAGTATGGTGAGATAGCGCCGTTTCAATACTTCACTAGCCACGGCGATGAAGCTTTGATTGAAGCAGTGCGCAAAGGACGCCAGGAAGAATTTGCAGCATTCGGGTGGGAAGGAAAAGCTCCAGACCCGCAGGATGAAACAACTTTCCGCAATTCAAAACTGGACCATGGATTAAAAAGCAAGGAGCCCCACAAAACCCTGCTGGCGCTGTACCGGGAGTTACTCGCAATCAGAAGCGAATACTCTTTGACCGGACCAGGCAAATTGGAGGTTTTTGAGAACGGCAGCGCTATAACCATGGTCGGCGGGGAAGGCGCTTCGAAGAAGCTGGCGGCATTTTACGAATTTGGAAAGAGCGAACATACCCTTGACGATATTCATTTGCCCGCGGGCCGGTGGTCTGTGCGCGTCAATTCCGCTAATCAAAAATGGCGCGGACCGGGAAATTCTTTAGCTCAGGAAATAAAGGCAGGGGATCCTCTTAGGTTGTCCGCACAGTCGTTTGTGGTACTCGAACGAGTGAATTCAATTACGGAGTAATCATGCGCTACGTCTGTGTTCACGGTCATTTTTATCAACCGCCTCGCGAGAATCCTTCGCTCGAAGCGATCGAATTGCAAGATTCCGCTTATCCATACCATGACTGGAACGAACGCATTACCGCGGAATGTTATGCACCCAACGCCACCTCGCGAATTCTGGACAACGAACAACGCATCATCAAGCTGGTCAACAACTATGGAATGATCAGTTTTAATTTTGGGCCGACGCTGCTCTCGTGGCTGGAAGCCAAAGCGCCACGCGTGTATGCAGCATTGCAGGAAGCCGACCAGCTAAGTTCGCACAAATTCGGAGGGCATGGCTCCGCGGTGGCGCAAGCTTTCAACCACATGATTTTGCCGCTGGCGAACCGGCGCGACAAAGCTACCCAGGTTAAATGGGGCATCGCCGATTTTGAGCACAGCTTCAAGCGCCGGCCGGAGGGTATGTGGATGCCGGAGACAGCGGTTAATACCGAAACACTGGAAGTGCTGGCGGAGAACGGAATTTTGTACACCATCATGGCGCCGCGCCAGGCGAAACGGGTGCGGCGCAAAGGCGGGCGAAGCTGGAAAGATGTCAGCGGCGACCGCATCGATCCCAGCCGCGCCTATCTTGTTAACTTGCCCTCGAAGAAAACGATCAGTGTTTTTTTCTATGATGGGCCTATTTCTCAAGGCGTGGCGTTCGAAGGATTGTTGAATGACGGAAAGCGCTTCGCGGATCGCTTGATCAGCGGCTTTTCAGACACGCGAACGTGGCCGCAGCTTGCGCACATTGCTACGGATGGGGAGAGTTATGGTCATCATCATCGCTTCGGCGAAATGGCATTGACGTACGCGCTGCAACACATTGAAAACGACAAGCTGGCGGAGCTCACCAATTACGGCCAGTTTCTGGAACGCTATCCGGCCGACCATTTTGTGGAAATCGTGGAGAACAGCTCGTGGAGCTGCGTGCATGGAGTGGAGCGATGGCGCTCGAATTGCGGCTGCAATTCGGGAGGCCACGCCGGTTGGAATCAGGAATGGCGCGCACCGTTGCGCGCGGCGCTAGACTGGTTGCGGGATAAGGTGAATCCACTATTTGAAGAGAAAGCTTCGCCGCTATTGAAGAATCCGTGGGACGCGCGGGATGAATACATTCAGGTAATCCTCAATCGCTCGGACGCCAGTGTGGAAGCATTTTTCGGAAAACATGCGACTCATCCGTTGAGCCCTGAAGAACAAGTTGCGGCTTTAAAGCTGCTGGAGATGCAACGGCACGCCATGCTGATGTACACCAGCTGTGGATGGTTCTTTGATGAGCTGTCTGGACTGGAAACAGTGCAGGTAATTCATTACGCCGGGCGCGTGGTGGAAATGGCCAAGGCATTTATAGGCGCGGAAATCGAGGCGGAGTTTCTGGAACATTTACGCCAAGCGAAAAGTAATTTGCCGGAACACGGCGACGGCGCACAAATTTACGAGAAGTGGGTAAAGCCCGCCGCGGTAGACATTGAAAAGCTTGCAGGCCATTACGCCATCAGCTCGCTATTTGAAAATTATGGCGAGCAGACCGGCATCTATTGCTATGACGTGGACAGGGAACAATATTCGCTGGAAGCCGAAGGAAAACTTCGGTTAGCAACAGGCCGGGCGCGCTTCAGCTCCGAAGTTACACGTGAATCGGCGACGATGAGTTTCGGGGTATTGCACCTCGGGGATCACAACGTAACCGGCGGCGTGTGTCATTCGAACGAGCCGCAACGCTACGAAGAATTGAAAGCCCGACTGATTGACTGTTTTTCCAAAGCGGATACCGCTGCGGTCATACGCATACTGGATGAAGAGTTCCATGAACACTCGTACTCGCTCAGTTCGCTGTTCCGCGACGAACAGAGAAAAATTGTGGGCTTGCTTTTGAATGATTCGCTTACTTCCGCGGCTGCGGCGTATCGAAATATTTATGAAAATCAAGCGCCATTGATTCGTTTCTTGAATTCGCTGAACATTCCCGTTCCCGCGGCCTTTAAAGCCGCTGCGGACGTGGCAATTAACAGCCAACTGCGGCAGGCCTTCGAACGTACTGATCTTGACGCGGACAATATACAGAGTTATCTGAAAGAAGCAGCCACCAGCCGGGTGCCTTTGGACACCACGACGCTGGAATTTACCATCCGCAAGCGGCTTGAA
Organism: Verrucomicrobiia bacterium; assembly: GCA_035482155.1. Taxonomy (GTDB): domain Bacteria; phylum Acidobacteriota; class Terriglobia; order Acidiferrales; family UBA7541; genus Acidiferrum. The sequence continues at coordinate 25,537 of DATHRB010000049.1, forward strand.
GAGCAGGCAGCGCGTTTCGCGGAACATCCTGACGTTATGGAAAATTTGCAACGGTTTCGTAAGCAATTGGAACTGGCGCAAACTTTGCCGTTTCCCGTAACGCTATGGGAAGTGCAAAACATTTCTTATGCGCCGCTGATGAAAGCCATTGAAGAGCGGCGTTTGGCAGCAGAGAATAACGATCCTGAAGCGACAACCTGGATGAAGGAATTGATCGCACTTCGAGACGGACTGCGTATTTTGGGCGCTTGACATCATGGTTTCTACCCGCATTCCGCTGGCGACTTACCGGCTGCAGTTCAACAAGAATTTTACGTTTAACGATGCGGTTGGAATTCTTGACTATCTGCGAGAACTTGGCATTACTGAAATTTATGCTTCGCCTATTCTCACCAGCCGTCGCGGCAGCGGTCATGGTTATGACGTCACCAACCCCAATCGCCTTGATCCGGATTTAGGGACGGAAAAGGATTTTGAAGTCTTCGTAAGTGAGTTGGAAAAACGCAGTATGCGATTGCTGCTGGATATCGTGCCCAACCATATGGCCGCCAGCAGCGAAAATCCCTGGTGGATGGATGTTTTAGAAAACGGGCCGGACTCGGCGTTCTCTTCTTACTTCGACATAGATTGGCACCCTCCTTCGCGAAATCTGGACAACAAGATTCTTTTGCCGATACTCGGACGGCCGTTTGGCGAAGCGCTGGACAGTGGCGAGCTGAAACTTGATTTTCGCGACGGGCAATTCTCCATCGCATATTTCGAATCGTCATTTCCGCTTGCTCCGCGGACCTACAGGTCGGTTTTGCAGCACCGGATTGCCGGCCTAAAAAACCTGCTGGATGAAAACTCGGCTTCTTATCACGAGTATCAAGGGATCGTGGCCGCACTTTCCTTGATCTCCGATCGCGATACGTCGCCAGCGGAGCCAGCGTCAGACAAACGCGTACGCTTTGAATCGATACGCGAACGTTTGCGGCAACTGGCGGCAAGCAGCCAGGAAGTTAGGCGATTTATTCAGGAAAATCTTGCGGACATTAACGGCAAAGACGGTGACCCCGCAAGCTTCGCGAGTCTTCAACGGCTGCTTGGAGAGCAATATTATGTTCTCGCATTCTGGCAGAACATCAACGAAACCATTAACTACCGCCGTTTTTTCACGATTACTGATCTGGTGGGGATGCGCGTTGAAGATTCCCAGGTATTCGACGCGACGCACACTTTGATTTTGCGGCTCATCTCGCGGGGTGCGGTTACCGGATTGCGGATAGACCACATCGACGGATTGCGCGATCCGCTTGCGTACCTGAAACGATTGCAGGAACGTGTGGCGGCAGAAGATGGAGCCAAGGCTGGCGAAGGAGCGTACGTGCTGGTAGAAAAAATTCTGGCGCGCAGTGAAAACCTGCCGGACGACTGGCCGGTGGCGGGCACCACCGGGTATGACTACCTGAATTTTGCCAATCGAATCTTGGTTGAGCCACAGGGCGCAAAAGAGATTGAGCGCATTTATTCACATTTTATCGGCCATCACCTGAAATTCGGCGAGGTGCTGTACCAGAAGAAAAAATTGGTAATGGGCACCATTTTGGGCGTGGAAATGCGGTCCCTGGGCAGGCAGCTCGGCGAATTAGCGGCACAAGCTCGCTATGCTCGTGATTTGCCGCGTCACGATTTGACCGAAGCGCTGATCGAAACGACCGCCTGCTTCGCGGTGTATCGCACTTACATTCGAAACCTGGATCTGCCGCCGGAGGCAACCAAGGTATTGGAAGACGCGCTGGCTCAAGCACGTTTGCGCAAACCGAGTCTAAATCCGCAATGCTTTGATTTTCTGCGCGACGTTTTGTTGCTGCTGGCTCCTCCGCACGTTTTGCCGGATCACCGCGAAGCACGCCTGAGTTTTGTTTTGCGCTGGCAGCAATTCACTGGGCCGATCGTGGCAAAGGGCCTCGAGGACACTACGCTTTACGTTTACCACCCATTGGTGTCGCTAAACGAAGTAGGTGGCGACCCCGCGCCGGATGCGATTTGTCCGCGGGAATTTTTTGAGTTTATCGCCGAGAGGCAAAAAAGATGGCCGCATTCGATGAATGCCAGCTCCACGCATGATACCAAGCGGGCTGAAGACGTCCGCGCTCGGATAAGCGTTTTGTCTGAAATGCCGCAAAAGTGGCAGAAACGCCTGCACCTGTGGGCGGCGATGAATGAGAAATATAAGATCGCCGGCAATGGCGGGGCGATGGTTCCCGACCATAACGAGGAATATTTTTTGTACCAAACGCTGCTGGGTATGTGGCCGCTGGAGCAAAGCGAGCTCGGCGGGGTACTAGGAAGATTGCAATCCTACAGCGTAAAAGCGATTCGCGAGGCGATGGTGCATACGCGGTGGACACGGCCAAATCTGACTCACGAAGAAGGATTGAAAAAGTTTATCGCCGCCATTCTTGACGAGAAACAGAACAATGCGTTTCTTGCCGACTTCTTCAGCTTCCACCGCGAAATTTCGTTTTACGGAATGCTGAACAGCCTCAGTCAGACGTTGCTGAAAATCACCGCGCCTGGAGTGCCGGATTTCTACCAAGGCTCGGAGCTATGGGATTTGCGGCTGGTAGATCCCGATAATCGCGGCACCGTCGATTTTGCGCGTCGGATCGAAGTTTTAAAAAGCCTCAATCAAGACGTTACGCAAGAGACGGCTGGATTCGTTCGCGAATTGCTGAAGAACTGGACGGATGGCCGGATCAAACTTTACTTGATCGCGAAGGCTCTGCGATTCCGGCAGAAATTCAGCAAGCTCTTTACGGATGGCAAGTTCGTGCCGGCGGAAATATCCGGCGAGCGGTCGCAGAATATCACGGCATTCTTTCGGATTTTTCAAAATCAGCGAGTCTTGATTCTCGCTCCGAAATGGCTCGTCGGTTCAGGGATGGAGCAGAATTCAAATGAGGGCGCGAGATTCTGGGGAAACACCTCAATAGTGTTGCCCGATATGGTCGCGAGTTGGCGAAACATCCTTACTATTGACTCGGTCAGGTCCCAGCTGAATCGAGACGCTGGATTAAGCGTAAGTGAAGCGTTAAAGAATTTCCCCGTGGCGCTGCTTTTATCCGATCCAATCTAGCTCGCCAATCGCCGGCGCCCTTCGTGTTCTCTGCGGCCTTCGTGATCCCGGCGAGTCCTGACGGATTTACCCTTATTGGCGGCTTCGGACTGGCGAACGCTTCGCTTGAGAGCTTCCATCATGTCAATTACCGGGGCGCGACCAGGTTTTGGCTCCTCCACAAAAATCATTGATTCAGTGTCGATGAGCGCAAGCAGATAAGCTCGACTCCTCCGAGCAGAGTGCTTATTCTGAGTGACGATTGCGCAGCGGATTTGCTGACCGCACTCGTGACATATCGGATGAAAAAACTCGCAGAGTATCTGCAGAAAAGACATTTTGACAAAACTGCGGAACCAGCCGGGAGCGTCGCCGGCGACGCAAAAGCGCGACGGTTCGTCATTCAAAAACACGCCGCAACCAGGCTGCACTACGATCTGCGCCTGGAAGTTGGTGGCGTTCTGAAATCATGGGCGGTGCCTAAGGGCCCTTCGCTGAATCCCGGGGATAAACGGCTGGCCGTTCACGTGGAAGATCATCCGCTGGAATATCGTAAATTCGAAGGAGTGATTCCCAAAGGGCAATACGGCGGCGGAGAAGTGATCGTCTGGGATCAGGGCACCTACGAAGTAGAAGGTCATCTGGATGCCGATGCGCAACTGGCGCGAGGCGACCTGAAATTTATCCTGCACGGAAAAAAAGTGCGTGGCAGTTTTGTTTTGGTAAAACTGAAAAACTCAAAAGTAAAAAACGAGTGGTTGTTGATAAAGCATCGCGACGAATTTGCCGATCCGCTTTGGGACGCGGAAAAGCATGCGCAGTCCATAGTTTCCGGGCGCACGCTGGAAGACGTGAAACTTGGCCGGCCGGCGCGCGCGCCGCTGGAGGAGAATAAGATCAGTTCCCTTCCGGCTGTGCGCAAAGTGCCGATGCCGCGCTCCATCCCGCTGACGCTGGCATCGTTAAGCGAGAAACCGTTCTCAAATCCAGGTTGGCTCTTCGAAGTGAAGTGGGACGGGGTGCGCGGCCTGGCCTACCTGGCGAAGGGAGAAATATCGCTGCGCTCGCGTGCTGGCAGGGAAATTTCGCTGGAGTACCCGGAGGTTCGTGATGTGGCGAATCAGCTGGACGCAAACGAAGCGATCATCGACGGCGAAATAGTGGCTCTGGATTCGGCGGGCCGCAGCAATTTTCAAAAGTTGCAGAATCGTGCTGGCGTTCGCAACCCTTCCCAACAATTGCTGGAATCCATTCCGGCCACCTACTACGCGTTTGACCTGCTGTACTGCGATGGCTATGACTTGCGGAAAGTTCCACTGGAAAAGAGGAAAGAGCTGCTCAAGCAAATCCTTCGCCCCAATAACCATATCCGTTACTCGGAACATGAAATCGCGAAAGGCAAAGAACTATACGAAGCGGCACGACAGCAATCACTGGAAGGGATAATCGGAAAAAAAAGAGACAGTGCGTATGTGGGACAGCGAACTTCGCTGTGGCTGAAATTCAAGATTGTGAATGAACTGGACGCGGTGGTCTGCGGATGGACGGCACCGAGACGCAGCCGTGAATTTTTTGGCGCTCTGGTGTTAGGGCTTTACGATGGACCCCAGCTTGAATTTATCGGCAGCGTAGGAACAGGCTTTGATTACGCCAAGCAAAAAGAAATCTACGAACAGCTACAAAAGCTCAGGCAGGCAAAGAGTGTTTTTAACGACCTCCCGAAATTAAAGGAAACAATTGAGTGGGTTCAACCGCACCTGGTGGCTCGCGTGAAGTATGGGAATTGGACAGACGGCGGCCGGTTGCGCGCGCCAGTGTTTCTGGCCATGCGTACGGATGTGTCGCCTGAGGACTGCACGCTTCCAGCGGCGCGACCGAATGAAGCCGAACGCCGAGAGGATTTGGCCGATCGCTCGCTGGAATCGGACACACCGCGAGTAGCGTCAGCCGAACCACATGCAAAACCAGGCAAGAGATTGGCAAAATCACGATCAGCGACCAATTCACTATCCCCTCAGAAACAGACCGCACTCCCAGCCAAACTGGGCGAGAGGGTTTTGACCAACGGCATTGAAAACGAAATTCGCAAAGGTTCCTCGGAAAACCTGAATGTCGAAATAGATGGTCGTGTGCTGCGACTCACTCACCTGAACAAAATCTATTTCCCTGAAAGTCGTATACGGAAGCGGGATTTGCTGGCCTATTATTTTCGCGTGGGACATCTAATGCTCCCATTTTTGAAAGATCGCCCCATGGTGTTGCGCCGTTATCCAAATGGAATTCAAGAAAAAGCATTTTTCCAGAAGGAGGCGCCGGAATCTGTTTCCGATTGGATCGAGCGAGCCAAAGTTCATTCCGAAGAACGCGGCGAGGATATGCCATACCTGATGGCCAATAACCTCGCGTCGCTCATATATCTGACGAATTTGGGTTGTATTGACCACAACCCATGGTCGAGCCGCAACGAGACACAGGATTTCCCGGACTACGTTTTCTTCGATCTGGATCCCACGCCGGGAACGCCGTTTTCCACGGTACTTAAAATCGCGCGGACAATCTACGCGATTTTGGATTCCATAAAACTTTCCAGTTTTCTCAAAACTTCTGGAGCCTCCGGCTTTCATATTTTTGTGCCGCTCGAACCGCAATACACGTACGGGCAGACAAGAGGCTTTGCGGAACTGGTGGGACGCATCGCGGATAACGAGCTGCCCGGGTTGATTACGTTCGAACGCACGGTACACAAAAGACCGCGCGGGAAGGTGTTGATGGATGCGTTGCAGAACGCCCGTGGAAAGCCGCTGGCGACGGTCTATTCTGTTCGCGCGTATCCAGGCGCATCAGTATCGACGCCGGTGACGCCCGCGGAATTGAAAACCGAGTTCGCCGCCGATCGCTGGAACATGAACGATGCGGAGCAACGAATCAAGAAAGTTGGAGATTTGTGGAGAGATTTCTGGGAGAAGCGGCAATCGTTAGCGGAAGCTTTGGAATTGTTAGACCAACGGCTATCGCCAGGTAAGAACCGAGCGGGTAAAAGCCGCTAAGCTCTAGGGGGAAAATTTTAACTGAGATTGCTTCCAAAAGCCGGACGTTTAAAAAAATCCAAGGCACGCAGAAAACTGATGCCACGATTAGTGTTATCTTTCGCCGGCGAATTCTTTTCGCCGCCGTTGGGCCCAAAATAGGTTCCGTTCTGCAACAGAATGTCTAAAGCGTTGATCAAATCCTGAGCCGCGCGCGATTTAAATACGAATCCACGGGCCCCGGTCTCCCGCACGGAATCCGCAAGAGTTCGAGATTCATGCATGGTGAAAATCAGAATAGGGGCGCTGTTGTTGTTGCGGGTAATTTGTCGCGCCGCTTCCAGTCCGCTCATGATCGGCATGGTGATGTCCATGATGATGGCATCGGGGCGCAGATCTTCAGCAAGCTTGATGGCTTCCTGACCGTTAACCGCTTCGCCGCAAATTTCCCAGTCGGGACGCGCCGACAGAATCGTACGTATCCCCTGGCGCACCACTTCATGGTCATCAACAACGAGGATTCTAACTGGCATAGCGTTTTACTCCGTACAAAAATTACCGCAGTCAGTTGGTACAAACCTGGCACGGCAGTCGGATTGTTTGGGACAGTCACCCGAGATGCTTATCCTCGGGTCGCGGCACCGGGTAGGCCTGAACAATATATATACAGGATTTGCTTTCCATGCAAGGGCTGGCATTTGTCGTGACTCTAAGTAATTATCTTTGAGGACTTATTACCTTATCGAATTGGATTTACCAACTCATTGATTATTTCGCGGCAAAGTTATTTGCCTGGCGTAAAGCTGGGCGACACGCTCGAGAGTGTCAATCTCCGTCACCGGCTTGTCGGGCCGCAAACGCAAAATGCGCGGGAATCTGAGGGCGTAGCCGCTTTCGTGGCGCTGCGACTTTTGAATGTTGTTGAAAGCCACTTCCATGACCACAGCCGGCTCAACAGTTCTGCGCGCGCCTAGATCTTCGATGGTATGTTGCAGGAAATACTCTGTGCCGGCCTTGATTTCCGCGTCAGTGAGCCCCGAATACGCTTTGCCGATAGTCAAAAGCTGGTGACCGTCACGTACTGAAAAAGTGTAGTCGGAAAGCAACCCATGCCTTTTGCCATGTCCATATTCGACCGCCGTCACTACAACGTCTAGCGTTGCGAAGGGCTCTTTCAGCTTGAACCACGATCTGCCCCGGCGTCCCGGCGTATATAACGACTCCGGACGCTTTACGACGATTCCTTCGTGGCCGGCGGCCAGCGAATCCTGGAAGGCTTGTTGAATGGCCGAAACAGACTCACAGCGAATTGCTGCGGCGGTATAGATAGCCGATGGGTCGCGAGGAGGCAGAATTTTTTCCAAGCGTGCACGCCGCTGTTCCAGCGTTTCGTCCAGCAACAGAGTTCCGTCCTGATAGAGCAAATCGAAGGCCGCAAAGCGCACGGGAATTTCAAGTTGCAGCCAGAGATCAAGTTGTTTTCTGCCCAACCGTTTTTGCAGCTCCGTGAACGGCAGCGGCCGCGAACCGTGCCAAGCGAGTATTTCTCCGTCCAGGATCAGCTCACCGGGCAATTTTGCGAAGAAAATATTGAGCTCGGGAAATTCCACTATTTCGTCGAGCGTGCGAGAAAAAACTCTTACTCCGGCGGCGCTTTTATGCACCTGCGCGCGGATGCCGTCGTACTTTTCCTCGACCAACACTGAGCCGCTTCCGTCAGGAAGAATTTCAGCGGCGGTTTCCACCGGAGTGGCTAGCATGAAGCCAATGGGATGGAACAGGCGCATGCTAACGGAGGCCAAATTGTCCGAAGCGGCGGAGCGCAAAGTTTCGCCAATGTCGCCGGTCAGCATATTGGCCCGACGAACGGCCTCGATGGGGCGTTCGAAAGCCTTGGCGATGGCCTCTTCGACAAGGCTTTCCTTCAATCCGATGCGTAAGTCGCCGGTCATTATTTTTATGGCGAATTTCACTTCGCCGGCGCTCATGTGCTCGAATAAGCCTTTTATCAACGCCATCTTTTGTGCGGTGGTGCGAAGATCTGGAAGCTGGCTAAATGCTTTCGCTACTTGTTGCAGCGAAACGTCGGCAGCGCTCGGGCGTTTGAGCAGGAGATGTTCGGCCATGTCGCCGAGATCGCCGTGTTCGCGATAACTTTTCCCGAGTTCGGAGGGATCGGCGTTAGCGATTTCGGTGACAATTTTCGCGAGTTGCGACCCGCCGACGCCCAAAACGCGTTCATCGCGGTGTGGAAAGGGCCGTCCAGTCAGGAAAATAGCGGCGCTGGCGGCATCTTCCGGCGGCAGCGATTTGAAAAGTTCACTTACAAGCGCGACCTTGGCGTTTTTTTTGGTGGTTGCGGCTACGGCCTCGCAGGTCTGCACGAACCGGCGCATGAAGTTAAGCGCTTGCGCGCTTCATTCCCATTGGCTGGCAGCGAGGGCACCAGAAAGAAGTGCGCGCGTCAAAGCCTTGTTTTCGTGAAAGGATGGCGTTACCGCACTGACGACATTGCTCACCGGTCCGCTTATAAACCCACAAGCGTTCGGAGACATTCGCACGGCCGGTAGTGCGGCGCATCGGAACGTAAGTAGTAATTTTATCGCTGGATGCTTCGGAAACGTTGGCGAGCATGAATTTGCGCGCTTTGGAGACGAGACATTTCAAGTCGTCGTCAGTGAGATCTGAAATCGTTCGAAACGGATTAATCCCGCAGGCGAAACAAATCTCCGACTTAAAAATATTGCCAATTCCCGAAAGCAGCGATTGGGTAAGGAGGCCGACACCAATTTCCAAGTCTGGCCGGGCGCGCAATCGCGCGATGACTTCGGATTCATCGAAGGTTTCGGCGAGCGTCGAAGGCCCTACGGATCTGAATCCCGCGCGGCGGGTGAGCGAATCCGCGGTGTGGAATTCCGCAATGGGGACGTTGAAGGCTACCGCCAAAATTTTCGGAGTGCCAATTACGACGCGCATATCGTAGCGGCGGCGTTGCCAAGTCTCGCCTGGGCGATAGATATGCCAGCTGCCACTCATGAGCATGTGCGAGAGAAGGAGAAGATTGCCGGAAAAGTAAATGAGCAGCCACTTCCCTTGCGCTGCTACTTTTTCGACGGTTCGTCCGACAACTCCCTGGTCGAATTCTACGCGGGAAAGATGCGGCAAAGCGGATTCGAAGGAAGTGACGGTTTGCCCGCCCAGCGCAAGATTCAAGGTGCGAGCCGCGCGATAAATAGTGTCGCCTTCGGGCATCTCAAGCGGTTTCCTGAATGTCCGGGGCGTCGTCCTCTTCAGACTCCTCAGCGGTATCGGCGGTGACAATGAGAGGCTTGGTACGGCGCATTTGATACCCAAGGACGGTATTCACGAAGCGAGCATCTTCCAAATAGGAAGCCAGAAAGTGTTCTCGTGCTGGAGCGTTATTGATTTCGCCTATCAAAAGACCTTGCCGAAGATTGAGACGCCGGATGGCCAGCTCCGCAAGTTTCTTGGCGAGCTCTCGCGCCAAGAGGCTGCGCTCGGGTTCAGACTCCGGAAGAAAAACACGCAAAGCCGGATTGCGGCGCCGCAAAAAAGCGGCGAGCTGTCCATTTATGAGAATCACTGACGCGCCAGCCGTTCGCGCCATGGAATGATGAGTGAGCGGCTCATCGGATTCGCCTTCGATCTTTGGCCAGGGAATCAAAGTGCCGTAGGGGCTAGCGGGATCAGTGGCGGCAAGATGCAAAACTTCCGGTGTACCTGGGTCAATGCGCAGACTGCGCAGCACGTCGACAGCGGCAGGCATAGCGAATTGTGCTGCACCTAGTCCGGCGACGAACATGCCTCGGCGTAACCAGCCGCTGTCTTCCATAGTTTTGAGCGCCGGGTAAATGGTGTTATAGCCGCCAGGAATATTTTCTGCGATGGCCGTCTCGCGCATCACGACGCCGTGGCGCTGCAGAATTTGCTGCGAGATATTGGCGGTCCATTGCGTGGGGGTCAGCGCGACGGTGATGCGTTGGCCAATAAGCGACCAGCGGCCATGCGCTTGTCCCGTAGCAGTCCGCGAGCGAAGACGCCGCAAATATCCGGGAGAACCTGGTCGCTCATCATCGAAGGTCTCGTGCTTACGTTTGCGATCGTCGGGCCGCACCAGTTTGCGAAGCGGATAGAACGTATCGTTAGTAATTCTGCCCGCCCACACGAGCTGCCAGAGAGCCTCTACGGTATCGCCAGGGAAACCACCCCCGCATGCAGCATGAATTTCGGAAAAAAAGGATGCTCCTTGCCGGGCGAGAAATTCAGCAATTTTTTCGGCGCGTTCGGAATGGGGCGTCTGCTCCGGCACGATTTGGCCTGTAACAGTGCCCGCTAGCGCGGCGGCGTCCGGTAACCGTAAGAGCGGCAATGCTTCCGTGAGATACAACGCGATGCGGCCGTTGCGATCCCCAATTTGTTCGACGCCTATCCAAGTCACTTCCCCGGCGGCCATGAGCGTATCGAGATTGCCGGGTTGATAGTCGGCGACACGCGCGGGCAAAATCTCGGTTTCCAACTCCGAAACCAGAAGCGCGGCACCCTGTAAGGCCTCAATAGTATCGAGCAAAGCGTCCAGCCCGCGACGTGGAACGGTAACTCCTTGCCATCGCGTCGAGAATCTGACGAATATGGATTGCTCGACCGGCTCGATTTCGCGGCGTAAACGGGCGAGACTTTTTCTGCGAATTTGCCGCAGCACTTCCGGATCGCACCATTCCCGGTGATGACCGTTGGGCCTGAACTCTCCTTCCAGCAATTTGCTTTGGGAATTTAAGTTACTCAGCACGGCCTCGACCGCCGGCATCTGCAACTGATAGCGCGTCGCTATGTCGGCGGTTGTGAATGGGCCGTGAGTGCGAGCGTAGCGGCGAATTATTTCGGTCAAGGGATCCGTCGGGGCTTGAAGAAAGGCCTCAGCGAGGCCGGGCGGCAGCGGGGTGCCCAATGCATCGCGGTAACGGCCGGCATATTCGGCGGGGATGGTGCGTGTCTCGCCGGCAATGCGCACTCGTACGGCGCGGCGTGCGTTGACCAATTCCGCAGCGGTGGCGGCAACTTCCGGGCTGGCGCTGCGAGCGGCAATTTCGGCGTCGGACAAATCGCCAAGTTTCAACAACAAGTCGTGCAGGCCATCGACGTGACGCGCCTGGTAGTCCTGCTCCAGCGCCTGAAGTTTTGCTTCCACTTCATCCAACGCGGCCGGATCAAGCAGTTCGCGCAAATCGGTATCGCCGAGTAATTCTTCCAGCTGCGATTGATCGATGGACAGCGCCTGGGCGCGGCGCTCGGCAAGCGGCGCATCGCCTTCATAAATGTAATTGGCGATGTAAGAAAAGAGCAGCGCGCCCGCGAACGGGGAAGGCTTGTCGGACTCAACGCGCGTCAAGCGAATTTCGCCGCGCTGAATCTTGCTGAGAATTCCGGCAGCCGCGGTCAAATCAAATACGTCGCGGATACATTCACGGTACGTTTCCAGAATTATGGGAAAAGAAGAAAAGCGCGAAGCCACGGCCAATAAATCGGCGGCGCGCTTGCGTTGTTGCCACAACGGAGCGCGCATACCGGGTCGGCGCTTTGGCAAAAGCAAGGCGCGAGACGCTGCTTCTCTAAATTTGGCTGCAAATAAAGAAGTGGAGCCCAGTTGGCGCAACACCAGTTCTTTAAATTCCGCGGGGGACAACACAAAATCTTCAATTTCTACAGCGGCGTCACTGTCCGGGAGTCGCAAAACGAAACCGTCGTCGGACCACATGGATTCAACTTCGATGGCACGTTCCGCGCGCAGTTTAGCGGTCACCGCCATGCACCACGGGGCATGCACGCGGCTACCAAAAGGAGTCAAGACGCATATGCGGCGGTCGCCAAGTTCGTCGCGGCAAATTTCCACGACCACATCCTCATCGCTGGGCACGCGCTGCGTCGCCGCAACTTGATCTTGCAGATAGCGAAGAAGATTTTCTGCGGCATTCACATCCAGGCTATGTTCTTCAACGAGTTTCGAAAATGCGACCGAACGCGGCAAGGCGAGCAGTTCGCGAGTCATGCGTCCAATTTTTTCGCCGAATTCGGCTGGCCGACCAGCAGTGTCGCCATGCCAGAAGGGCATTTTCCCAGGCTCGCCGGGCGCGGGAGAAACGAGCACGCGGTCGTGAGAAATATTTTCGATTCGCCAGGTGGAGGCCCCGAGAATAATGGTGTCTCCCGTCCTGCTTTCGAAAACCATTTCTTCGTCTAGTTCGCCAACGCGCGCGCCTTTGGTAGCTCCGGCGAGAAATACTCCGTACAAGCCGCGATCTGGAATGGTGCCGCCGTTGATGATGGAAACTTGGCGCGCGCCCTGCCGGGTCGTTAACTTATTGGCAAGCCGATCCCAAGTAAGCCGCGGGCGCAGTTCAACGAATTCGTCCGAAGGATAGCGCCCCGAAAGCATATCGAGCAGGCCCTCGAAGGCTCCCAACGTTAAGCCCGCATAAGGCGCGGCAGATTGCACAACCTTAAAAATGTCGGCGACTTCCCAGGGCTCCGTCGAGACCATGGCGACAATTTGCTGCGCTAGCACGTCGAGCGGGTTGCGGGGGTAGTGCACAGATTCGACGTTGCCGTCATACATGGCGCGGGTGATGGCTGCACACGCGAGCAGATCGGCGCGATACTTGGGATAAATAATGGCGGAGCTGAGCGCACCGACGTGGTGACTGGCACGCCCGACTCTTTGCATGCCGCTGGCGACCGAGGATGGGGATTCGATTTGCACCACCAGATCGATGGCGCCCATATCGATGCCCAATTCAAGAGAAGAAGTAGCTACCAGCCCGCGCAAAGTTCCAAGTTTCAGTCGATCTTCAATTTCTTTGCGCTGCGCCACGGCCACGCTGCCGTGATGGGCGCGCACCAGAATTTCACCGGCCAATTCATTTACCGCCGCGGAAATTCTTTCCGCGAGGCGCCTGCTATTCACAAAAATCACCGTGGAACGATGAGAGCGCACCAACTCGAGCAACTTCGGATGGATAGCACTCCAGATAGAGGGCCGCGTCGGGCCCTGTGACGCCGGTCCACTGGGCAAACGCTGGACTTCATCGAGGCGCGTCATATCCTCGACAGGAATTTCCACGCGCAGATCAAGTCGCTTCGGTTCACTGGCGTCAATTATCGTGACAGGGCGATAGACCACCGCGGGAGTGTCGCTCTCCGGCTCTGGCAGAATTGCCGACCCATCAGCGGCGGTAATGGAGGCTGATTCCTTGGTACGCCCCGTGTCGACACCGCCTAAATAGCGAGCTACTTCTTCCAAGGGACGCTGCGTGGCGGAAAGGCCGATCCTTTGTAATCGCCGCCCGCACAAATGCTCCAGGCGCTCCATCGACAATGCCAGATGCGAGCCGCGCTTGTTGGGCACCAATGCATGAATCTCATCGATGACTACCGTCTCAACGGAGCGCAGCGATTCACGCGCATTGGAAGTCAGCAACAGGTAAAGAGATTCAGGTGTGGTGATGAGGATGTCCGAGGGATGACGCAGAAAGCGCGCGCGCTCTGCTGGTGGCGTGTCGCCGGTTCGAATGGCAACCTGTGGCTCATGAAATTCAATTCCCATGCGCTTGGCCGCCTGTGCAATACCAACCAAGGGCGCCCGCAAATTGCGCTCCAGGTCGACAGCCAAAGCTTTGATGGGCGAAATGTACAGAACACGGCAACGCTGCTGCTTTTCCGGAACCGGCGAGAACATGAGCCGATTGATGCACCAGAGAAAGGCCGCTAGAGTCTTGCCTGTTCCGGTGGGGGCAAGGATTAAAGTCGATTCGCCGCGGGCGATGGCCGGCCAGCCCTGCAGTTGCGGCCTGGTCGGCGCTGCGAAAACAGCTTCGAACCACTCGCGAGCCGGCGGGGCAAACAGCGCAGCGTCGAGCTTCGCTGAGGCGTTCGATGAGAGATTGTCAGGATCGGACATACCAGGTCCCTATTTAGATGCCAGAATTAACGAAATTGTTGGGAAAGTGGGCGAGGCCCTTAGGCGGGGTTTGCTTTGCGTTTCTTCAACAAAGCGATCGCCATGTCCAGTTCCGTGCCAACTAAAATGATTATGATGGCGACGTAAATCCAGGTCATCAAAATCACGAATCCCGCCAATACGGTGTACACCTGAGGAACGGTGGGACTATAAAGCAAGAAAAGATTGAAGCCTACCGATGCGCTCAAGATGCCTGTTACCGAAAAAATATTACCGATGGTAAACCATCGCCAAGGCCGCTTCACGTCAGGAAGAAAATGATTGATCAACGTAAGTGCCACGAACATAAGGAACACCGTGCCTACCCACCAGGCGACTATGCTCCATCGAAAATGGATGATGCCCACAAATTTGAGTTGGCTATATATCTCATGGGTGGCCCAGTGCCCGAGAGTCCAAAGTCCGAAAGCAACGACGCAGAATAAAGAGGCAATGAGCGTGGTTACGGTAGCGACGGCGCGCCTCTGCCAGTAGCTACGCGTATCCCTCCCGCAGCAGGCAATGCTTAGGGCATTCATCAGGCTCATAAATCCTGACGACGCGCTCCACACCGATACCAACAATCCGAAGGAAAGATATCCAGTGTACCCGCGCGTAAGGTCCAGAATGGTGGCAAAAACCGCTTGCCTGGAACGATTAGGAAAATAATCGGTGATCCATTGCGCGAACGATTGCCATAACGTTGTGGAGGGCAACCAGCCAACAATCGCGGCAAGAACAATCAGGAAAGGCACAAGCGACAGCACAAAGTAAAACGAGACCTGAGCAGCCAGGTCCACGATGTCGTCTTCCATCACCCGCGAAAATGTAAGTTCGATAACTTCGGATATGCCGCGTCGTAACGAAGTGCTGCGTCTGAAAAAGCGGTACCAGCGATGGCCCGCGGACCTCTTACCGATTACCGGCACTCCAGACCGGAGTTCGGCGGAATGCAATCGACGGCTTGGGCTATTGTGTCGCATCTGTTGAAAGGATCGCTGATGCGGTGTTACGCACACGAAGAGATAAAATCGCCAAAATAGATGATAATGCAGAAGAAGGGGTAAAAACTCAGGAATCCGACAGGAACTCTCCAGACGGCATTTAGGGGTTGTCATCGAAAATCGATTACAGTTATACTTCTGATGCTTTATCTGACTGTCCCCGGCAGTGTAGTGAACGAAAGCGCCTCTCCCCAGCAGGCGTAGTAACACTAAACAAACTTTATAAAAATTTCAAAACTCGAGCATCCTCCTGCCCGGCCGCTCGTTCTATCCTGGAGAATCAGATGAAGCACCCTGCGATGTCCCCGTTCGTAATTCGTTCATTTGCGAGGGGATCAGCAAAAAAATTTTTTGACGCAAGATTTGACCTCTTGAAATCCACAATTGCCTGGCGAATGCGGTTTGCCATGATGCTCCCGGCGTTGTTGTTTTTGGTGCTCGGGGCCCAGGCACAAACCAACGTAGTAACCCAGCACAATGATAATTCCCGCACTGGTCAGAACAACAACGAAACGATCCTCACTCCCTCCAATGTGAATAGCAATACGTTTGCAAAGCTGTTTTCCTATCAGATCGACGGCCAGGCTTATGCCCAACCACTTTACGTGGCGGGCGTGACGATGGGCTCAGGGACTGTACAAGCGGGCACCACGCACGATGTGGTGTTTGTTGCCACCCAGCACGATAGCGTTTACGCCTTCGACGCAGACAGCAATGGCGGCTCCAACGCTTCGCCACTTTGGAAAATTACTCTGCTGGATTCGGCGCATGGAGCGGGATCCGGAGCCACTACAGTGCCCAACGGTGATGTGGGCACCGATGACATCAATCCGGAAATTGGGATTACGGCTACCCCGGTGATCGACACGAATTCGAATACCATTTATGTAGTCGGCAAGACCAAAGAAAGCGGCAATTATTATCAGCGCCTTCATGCTTTGGACATCACCACCGGCGCGGAAAAATCTGGCTCCCCCGTTACTCTCTCCGCGCAAGTGAATGGAAATGGTAACGGCAGTTCAGGTGGTGTGTTGCGTTGGGACGCCAAGTTGGAAAATAACCGTCCCGGGTTGCTGCTGCTCAACGGGACGGTGTACGTCGCTTTTGCGGCCCACGGTGACCAAGGGCCGTACCACGGCTGGATCCTGGCCTACAACGCAGCAACCTTACAGCAGACGAGCGTTTTTTGCCCAACTGCGAACGGAGCAGCCTCTGGTATCTGGATGTCTGGCGCCGGCTTGGCCGCGGACACCATTAATTCAGGCCGCCTGTTCGTCGCCACCGGTAACGGGGCGTTTAACGCAACGGCGCCGTACAACAACGGCATGAGCTATGGCGATGACCTAATACGCATCGAGACTAGCAGCGGTGCCATGAAGGTTAGCGATCAATTTACCGCATTCAACCAAAATTACCTCAGTAACAACGATCTAGATCTGGGCTCCGGCGGCGTGATGTTGCTTCCTGACCAATCCTCTGGTGGCCACACGCATCTCATGGTGCAGGCGAGCAAGGAGGGTCGAATCTACCTGGTAGACCGAGATAATCTCGGCGGATACAACTCCAGCTCAGACAACATCGTTCAGGAAATTGTTGGTCAGATCGGCGGAGTCTGGGGTGCTCCTGCCTATTGGAACGGACATTTGTACTTTTGGGGTAGTAACGACAGCTTGAAGTCGTTTTCTTTTTCCAACGGCAGCATTGGTAACATCGCCGCCGAGTCCTCAGAAAATGGTGGTTACCCGGGCCCAACGCCATCGATTTCTTCAAATGGTGGTAGCAATGGAATTGTTTGGGACGTCTTGAGCAGCGCGTATACCTCTGGTGGCCCAGCGGTGCTTCTCGCGCACGACGCGACTAACGTCTCCAATACCTTGTACAGCAGCAACCAAAATTCCAGCCGCGATAATCCCGGCGGGGCTGTCAAGTTTGCCGTGCCCACGGTAACCAATGGAAGAGTGTATGTCGGCACTTCTAACTATTTGAGTGTTTATGGGCTGTTGGGCGCAGCGCCGCCAGCTTCCGCCCCGGTGTTAAATCCTGGAGGTGAGAATTTCACCGGTTCAGTTTCCGTGGCGATCACGGACAATACTCCCGGCGCATCGATTTTCTACACCACGAATGGCAGCACGCCTACCACCTCATCCACGAAATACAGTGGACCGATCAACGTCACTGCAAGCGGAACTATCAATGCCATCGCCAGCGCTTCGGGATACCGGCCCAGCGCAGTCGTGTCCGAGACTTATAATCTGCAGTCCCAGTCGGGCGGTGGCGGTTCATCGACAATCAGCTTTGGCGGCGGCTTCGGTTCAGCGCAAAACTCGCTCAGGTTTAATGGAAGCGCCGGCTTAAGTAATGGCCTATTGCAATTAACGAATGGCGGGTCGAATGAAGCGGGAAGTGCGTGGTTCAATTCGGCGGTTAACATTTCTCAATTCACAAATGATTTTGCATTCCAATTGGTGAATCCCAACGCCGACGGCATTACCTTCACGATTCAAAATGCTGGTTTAACCGCGCTAGGTGGCATGGGGGGTAACTTAGGCTATGCAGGCATAGCCAACAGCGTCGCGGTGAAATTCGATTTGTATAACAACAGCGGGGAGGGGATTAATTCCACTGGCTTATATCAGAACGGCGCGCTGCCCATCATGCCAGCCACCGATCTGACGAGCTCGGGCATTAATTTGCACAGCGGAGACAAGCTCTCCGTACATATGACCTATAACGGCGCCACGCTTGCTATGACTATCACCGATGGGACGACGGGCGCTGTGTACAACACCAGTTGGCCGATTAACATTCCACAGGTCATCGGAAGCAACACGGCCTACTTGGGATTCACCGGCGGGACGGGTGGGTTAACGGCCACTCAAAATATTCAGACCTGGACCTTCGTGAGCGGCACGCAGCAGCAGCCGACGGCGACTGCTCCGATCTTCTCGCCTGCTATAGGCAGCTATACGACAGCCCAGTCGGTAACTCTCTCGACGCCCACTCCGGGCGCCTCGATCCATTACACGACGGACGGTTCCACACCCACGGCTTCGTCAACACTTTATTCGAAAGCGATTACGGTCAGTGTTACTGAGACGATCAAGGCCCTCGCAGTGGCCAGCGGTTACTCGAATAGTTCAATCTCCGCCGGCACTTACACTATTAGCTCTCCTAGCTCGGGCGGTGGAGGCGGAGGAGTGGGTTTGGGAGGCGGCTTTACGGCGGGAGCGATGACGCTCAATGGTAGCGCGGCATTGAACGGAACGAGACTCCGTCTGACGGATGGCGGTGGAAGTGAAGCCGCGGCAGCTTGGTACACCTCGCCTGTAAACATCCAACAATTCACGACTAGTTTTAGTTTCCAGGTTTCGCCGGGCAGTAACCCAACAGCGGACGGCTTTACGTTCGCAATTCAAGGCAACAACACCGCTGCTTTAGGCGCCCTTGGCGGCGCCCTGGGGTACGCGGGCGGCGCTCTATCGCAGAAAAGCGTAGCTATCAAGTTCGACCTTTTCGACAATGCGGGCGAAGGAGTGAATTCGACTGGGTTGTTTACCAATGGTGCGTTTCCCACCACGCCATCGATCGATCTGAGCGGTAGTGGCATCGATCTGCACAGTGGCGATGTCATGAATGTCCAGATCAGCTATGACGGAACGAATCTGTCCATGACCATCACTGATCCCACTGCGAACGCCACCTTCACACACGCGTGGCCGGTGAATATCTCGTCGCTGGTCGGCGCAAATACTGCTTTTGCCGGGTTTACAGCGGGAACTGGCGGTTTAACCGCGATCCAAGACATCATCAACTGGACGTTCACGCCTGGAACAAGCTTGCCAGTTCCGCCGCCCGGCGGGGGCGGTGGCAGCACGAGTGCAATCAATTTTGCATCCGGATTCACGGGCAGCGGAATGCAGTTCAATGGGAACGCCGTTTTAGTCGGCAACCGTCTCCAGCTGAGCGACACCTCTACAACCTTTGAAGACAGCAGCGCATTCTGGAATCAAAAAGTAAGCGTTCAAGGTTTCACGAATGATTTCACGTTTCAAATAGCGAATCCCGGCGCCGACGGGATCACCTTCGCCATTCAAGGGTCATCACCAACTGCGCTAGGTGTCGTCGGGGGAAGTCTGGGATACGGAGGGATGTCCAATAGCGTTGCTGTGAAATTTGATATCTACGACAACGCGGGTGAAGGAACCAATTCGACCGGCCTGTATGTTAATGGAGCGGTTCCGACCGTTCCGGCAACCACGATAGGAGGGGGAGTTAATCTTCAATCTGGCGACGTCATGGCGGTGCATATGACTTACGACGGCACCACGTTGACGATGACCATCACCGATACTTCGAATCCGAGCCAGACGTTTACCACCAGTTGGCCGGTCAACATTCCCGCCACGGTGGGCTCGACCGCCTACGCGGGCTTCACCGGTGCTACCGGAGGTTTGACATCCACGGAACAGATATTGACGTGGTCATACAGTACAGGCACCTCTGCTAACGCGCTGGTAGTGTCAACAGCGAATCTGGCAGCCGCCGCAACTACATCCGGCCCAGCCGTTCAAGTATTCAGCTACCAGAACTTCCCCGACAATTTGGGCACCATGTTCTATTCCACGAGTGTGGGAGATAACGTGACCTTTATGGTCAACGTTCCTGCGGCCGGGACCTATGACGTGAAAATTTCCTACAAACAGTATCAGCCTCGTGGCATCGTGCAAACAGCGATCAACAGGGTCAGCGCTGGCCCTCCCATTGACCAATTCATATCCAACGGTGATGCCTACGCCGTCACGGATCTGGGAGCCGTTAATTTTCCGAGCGCTGGAAGCTATCCATTTACATTTACGGTGGTCGGAAAGAACCCCAGCAGTACGGCTTACAGCCTGGCGTTCGACGATATTATCCTGACGAAACAATAATTACTAATTAGGGATTTGTACTCAAAAAAAGGGACGCCGCGGTTGTTAAACAGCGGCGCCCCTTTTTTCTTCCACTTAGATCTTCCGTTTCGATACTTCGGTGTCTTGAGCGCCTGGGTCATTAACCTGGGGGCCATCGCATGTTTCTTCCGCCCAACAAGTGAAGATGCAGGTGCAGCACGGACTGGCCCGCGTTCTGGCCGGTATTGATTACGGTGCGAAAACCTTGCTGCAAATCTCTTTGCCGGGCCAGCTTCGCCGCCACCGTCTGCAAGTGACCCAGCATTGTTTCATCTTCGTCAGTCACATCTTCCAGCGAGACGATGTGTTTACGTGGGCATATCAGCAAATGTGTGGGCGCTTGCGGGCCAATATCTTCAAAAGCGAAAACGTCAGGGTCTTCGTATACAATTTTTGCGGGGATCTGTTTCGCGGCGATTTTGCAGAAAAGACAGTCGGCGCTCATTGATTTTCTCCCGCCTCCGAAAAGGTATCATCGAGCCGAATTACCATGGGCGTAACTCCCTCGCTTGAGCGCAGGCGCTCGCCAAATTCCTTGGCGGCTTCTTCGCCGGATACCTTGCCCACGTGTACTCGGTAAAAAGCACCGCTGCTGGTGTCGTAGCGTTTAACAAAAGTGGGAGAGTACGTGGCGCTCAAGCGTTCGCGTAATCGCTCGGCATTGGCGCGCTCGCGAAACGATCCCACCTGAATCGTAAAAAATCCCGCCTCGGGATCTATGCCTGTCGATAAAACCGCCAGGCGCACTGGCACGACTCCCGGGCCGATGGAATCTATCTCGCGCGCCGCCGCATAAGAGAGATCGATGATGCGATTATTCACGAAGGGACCACGATCGGTGATGCGCACCACGGTGGATTTTCCATTTCGCTCGTTAGTGACCCGCACCATGGTTTCGAACGGCAACGTGCGATGTGCGGCGGTGAGTTTGTTCATGTCATAGATTTCGCCATTCGACGCTTGCCGTCCGTGGAATGGCACGCCGTACCACGACGCTTCGCCCTTTTCCTCGTAGCCTGCGGGCACAGGCACAGCGGCGGCGTCCCGGCGGCGCTTTGCACCGGCACCGGAACGCGCCGGGATTGCTGGCGTCGAGGTCTTGGCGGATTCCGAGGCCGTTTCAGGCGTGGCAGAGGTGTCAGTCGGCGGCTGGCTGGCCGCTACCGTTCTGCGCGAGGCACATCCTGAGACCATGGAAAGAACAGAGCCTACCAGAATTATTAAGACGACGAATTTGAAGGAGTCAACTTTAGGACTGGGCCGGCTGGCAGGAAATATTTGGGAATTACGTCGTTGGCCGAATTGCTGTCGCGGTATCGCTGCGTTCACTGGCGGCCCATGGTTGCGTGCGTTGCTCCTTGGTTGCTAAGAATGAGCGTCTTTTGCAGACCCTGTTTCGCGCGCCGTATTGCGCGCTTCGAGTTTCTTCGCGGCGTCAGTCAGCAACTCCGAAACCTCGCGAAGGAATCGTGCGGTGCGCTTTTCGGTGCCGGGCGCAACTTCTTCTTCCACATATTTGCGTAACCGCGCCAGTTCTTTATCGAGCCGCTGCCCAATTTCCTCAAATTTGTCCATGTTTTGCCCTCTTACCGTGGCCGAGCCTTCGCAAGTCAGACAACTTCGCCGACTTGGGTATTATAGGAACGCAGTGTGCGGGTCGCAAGGAGGAGAATTGGCGCTTCCCTATCAGTGGCAGATGCGCGTGAATCGCTGGCGAAGCGCGATGAGCGGATTTTTTGGAGGGGGCGGCGATCAACAGCCGCGGCCCAAAATTTGTCCCGCCTGCGGAACGCTGGTGGGCATCAACGCGACGCGTTGTCATCAGTGCGGCACCAATCTTAATTTTTCGATGGCGGCCTTAAATCGGCGCTTCTCCGGATTTTTTGGAGGGACCCAGGCGCCGGTCACGACGGCGCTGTTGATCGCCAACATTCTGATTTTTGGTGTCAGCGTGGTTCTCACGTTACAGGGTGGCCAGGGCGGCGGCTTGCGCATTCTCTTTGGTCTGGATGGAGAAGTTCTTTACCGGCTTGGGGCTTTGTGGGCACCAGCCATTGTGCATGGCGAGCCGTATCGCCTGGTAACTGCCATGTTTCTTCATGGCGGTTTAATTCACATCGGTTTCAACATGATGGTGCTGATGGATATTGGACCCGTAGTGGAAGAAGTGTATGGCTCAGCGCGCTTTCTCTTTCTCTACACCGTGGCGGGAATTGCCGGTTACGTTTTCAGCGCCTTTACTCCGTTTCGCTCGCACCCCACGTTAGCCGTAGGCGCAAGCGGCGCGATACTGGGATTGATCGGGGTGATGATTGCCATCACTACTCGCCGCGGTGGATCTTCCATGCAAGCGCTGCGTTCCCGCCTAATTTCCTGGGTGGTGTCGATTTTTGTCTTCGGCTTGGTGTTCTCCGGCATTGATAATTGGGCGCACTTCGGCGGACTAGCGGCTGGCTTTGGCTTGGGGAAAATTTTTGCCGATCGCGAACCGATGAGTCCTGCTGAATTGAAACGTGCTCACGCGCTAGGCTGGAGCGCAGCTATTGTGGTACTGGCCAGTTTCGTTTTCATGATCCTGCACTTCCGCGACCCCCTGCGGTGAGGTTTCCGGTCGCCGTTTACCACAAAACACGACACCTTGACTCACGTGATTTTCGCGTTGCGAAATGCGCTACTCTCAGTAGCGCTGGCGTGTATTCAACACCGCCGTCAGGCCAAAGCAAATTCAACTATGGACCTGCATTCCATCATCGTCGTGAGTTTGCACTCTCCAAAAGAAAAGTTTTGGGGCGAATTGCTGGTTCTCAATCAGGCGGGCATTACTGTGCGTGGCATTGACCTCAACTCGTTCGACCACTTTGTGCGCGCCATCAACGAACCCGATGGCGAGCGCGTTGGATTCCCCACCATTTTCTTTCCCATGAACCGCGTGGAGCGCATTTCTCTGGACGAATCTACTGGCTCCATTCCCTCCATGGCGGAACTTTTCCAACGCAAAATAGGCCGCTCGCTGAGCGAGTATCTCGCGCAATTTGCGTGAACTGCGTTATCCTCGTCGGCAATGCAAGGCCCCATCTGGACGGTACCTAATCAAATCACCTTGTTGCGGCTGGGATTCCTGCCGTTTTTCCTGATTCTCATTTCTTACGAACAGTACCGGTGGGCGCTTCTGGTGTTGGTGGTCGCAGGACTTTCCGACGGTATCGATGGACTACTGGCGCGCAAACTGAATCAGCGTTCCCCGCTGGGCGCGTATCTGGATCCCATCGCGGACAAGTTGTTGCTCTCTTCTTCCTTCATCATTCTGGCGTTCAAACAAAAACTGGCGTGGTGGCTGACCATCATCGTGCTCAGCCGCGATGTGCTGATACTGATGGTGGCCGTGGTGATACTTCTGATTTCCGGCTATCGCCCCTTTCCGCCCAGCTTTTATGGAAAACTGACCACCGCTTTGCAGATTCTTCTGGTGTTCATGGTGGTTTTGTCGGCGGCGTATCCGCATCCCGCATTTACGGCGGTAAATCGCTTTCTGATTTATGCGGTGACGGGTCTAACGGTATTTTCCGCTTTTCATTATTCGTTCACTACTTCAAGGCGGCTTAGCTCTTCCTGAGGACCTGGCTTCAAGCGGGATTCAAATAGAAATTCAAACAGGCATTGTTCGCGGACCGCCGGGAGGCAACATGAGTCTTGGTTCCGTGAGTGATTGGACTTCTTCAACACTGATGCTCGGCGCCAATTCCCGAAGCAGCAAGCCTTCCGGCGTCACGTCGATTAGCGCCAGCTCGGTGACAATATGATCCACGACTTCCACGCCGGTAAGAGGCAGCGTGCACTTTTTTAGAATTTTTGGGCGCTTGTCGCGTGTGGCGTGTTCCATCGCGATGAAAACCCGCTTCGCGCCGGCGACCAGATCCATCGCGCCGCCCATGCCTTTAAGCATCTTTCCGGGAATGGCCCAGTTGGCTAGCGTTCCTTTTTCATCCACCTGCAGCGCTCCCAAAACCGTAAGATCGACATGTCCTCCCCGGATCATTCCAAAGGAATCTCCGGACGAAAAATAGCAAGTGCCTGGGAGTTCCGTGACGGTTTCCTTGCCGGCATTGATCAAGTCTGGATCGACCTGAGATTCCAAGGGGTACGGTCCCACGCCCAGCATGCCGTTTTCGGATTGCAAAACCACGTCCATGCCTTGCGGCACATAGTTCGCTACGGCAGTCGGCATACCAATGCCAAGATTTACATAGAAGCCGTCGCGCAACTCCAGCGCTATACGTCGCGTGATGCGCTCACGTTTTTGTTCTTCGGTTAGAACCATGGACACCTTTAACCTCTGCAGTCCAGCCTGGCCAACTATTCTTTTCTGGTACAGCGCTTCTCGATGCGCTTTTCGTACGCCGTTCCTTGAAAAATAGCATTCACAAAAATTCCCGGCGTGTGAATGGAGTCCGGATCCAGTTGACCGAGATCCACTAGCTGTTCCACCTCTGCGATCACGTAGTCAGCGGCGGTGGCCATCAGGGGATTAAAATTTCGCGCGGCTTTGCGGTAAACAAGGTTTCCCCAGCGGTCGCCTTTCCACGCTTTCACAAATGCGAACTGGCCCCGGAGTCCTCGCTCCATCACGTATTGCCGCCCATCAAATTCCCGGGTCTCTTTTCCCTCGGCAACCATAGTGCCGACCCCAGTGGGCGTAAAGAAAGCGGGTACCCCTGCTCCGCCGGCGCGCAAGCGTTCCGCCAAGGTACCCTGCGGATTTAGTTCCACTTCCAGTTCCCCGCTGAGCACCTGCTGTTCGAACAATTTATTCTCGCCGACATAGGTGGAAATCATTTTTTTGACTTGCCGGCTTTGCAGCAGAATCCCGATGCCAAAATCATCGACGCCCGCGTTGTTGCTGACAATGGTGAGGCTTTTTGTGCCCTTACGGCGCACGGCGGCAATCAGATTCTCTGGAATCCCGCACAAACCGAATCCGCCCATCAATATGGTTGCGCCATCGGTCAACTTTTCGATGGCCGCATCAGCTGAAGAAATACGCTTGTCCATGAATGCTCTCGCGAACAGAACTTAGTGTAATGCAAGCTGTCAGACTGTTGACAGGGCCATACGTTGGGTTTTCGCGTTAAAAACTGCGTAACAGTTTGTACAATTCGTTTGCGGCGTCGAAGTCCGCTTCCAGTTCGCGGGAAGCCAGCTTGTCGCGCAATTCGTCGAGGCGGCGAGCAAACAAATCGAGCCCGGCGGAAAGAACTTCCCGGTTAGTCAGCACAATGTCCCGCCAAGTGCTGTAAGGACTGCCGGCTAGCCGCAGCGTGTCGCGCAGGCCGGGACCAGCGAGTGCGATGGGCAAGCCGTTTTCATCCAGATGATCGTAGAGAAAGGAAGCGAGGGCGACGGCCGCGAGTTGCGGAAGATGCGATGCGAGGCCCACTGCATAGTCGTGCTGTTGCGCTCCCAGCCAAAGCGGCCGCGCCCCGATTTTGCCGATGATCTTCAGAAAAGCAACCACACGTGGATCGCCTTTGGATATACGCACCGGCACAGGACGCGCAGGCGATTGGTCCGGCTCTCCTTGCAAGCGCGACTCGGGTGCAACTTTTTCACGCATATCGTCATGCGTATCGGACGAAGATTCGCCGATAAGCGCGTAAGTGGTGTCGCGAAATAAATTCGCGTCAGCATTCGCAATTCCCGACAATTCCTTTCCCGCCATCGGGTGGCCGCCAAGAAAAAGTTTCTGACCACTGCCCGAAAATAATTCCTCTGCCGCACGCACAATTCGCACTTTGGTGCTGCATGCATCGGTCACCAAGGCGTGTTGCGGGCTATGCCGAGCAATCTCGGGCAGAATATCCAAGGTCGTAGAGATGGGTAGCGCCACGTAAATCAAGTCGGCACTTTCGATGGCAGGCTTCAGTTCACCAGAAAAAATCTCGTCCGCTGCGCCCAGATCTTTTGCGCGTGCCACGTTGTCCCGGCGATCCCACGCAGTGATGTGAATCCCTTCCGTATATTTACGAACCGCCAGCGCGAAAGAACCGCCGATCAAGCCGGTGCCTAGGATGCTGACGCGATTAATGAGGTGTGCTGGCGGCATGAATCAGGCTATGAATTGGACCACGGTCAAGCTACGCGCCGCCCAATAGCCGGCGCGATGATACGCAACTCACCCATCAATTGCTCGAACTGCCCGGGATCGAGCGATTGCGCTCCATCGGAAAGCGCGTGATCAGGATCGTTGTGCACTTCAATCAACAAACCGTCGGCTCCCGCGGCCACCGCTGCTCGCGCCATGGGTGCAACTTTGTCTCGACGCCCGGTGCCGTGGGAGGGGTCACCGATCATGGGCAGATGCGACAACTTCTTGATCACCGGAATAGCCGCGATATCAAAAGTATTGCGCGTGTAAGTTTCAAAAGTGCGGATGCCCCGCTCACATAAAATGACATCTGGATTTCCGCCGGCCAGGATATATTCCGCGCTCAGCAAAAGCTCTTCCATGGTCGCGGACATTCCACGCTTTAGCAAGATGGGCTTGCGGACTTCACCCAAGGCACGCAGCAAATGATAGTTCTGCATATTGCGCGCGCCGACCTGCAGGATATCCACGTAGCCGATCATCATCTGAATCTGCGAAGCATCCATGACTTCGCTCACGCTAAAGAGGCCAAATTTTTCCGCGGCCTCACGCATAAATTCCAGCCCCTTTTCGCCCATGCCCTGAAACGCGTAGGGGGATGTGCGGGGCTTAAAGGCCCCGGCGCGCAAAATTTTGGCGCCAGACTTCGCCACGCTTTCCGCAATAATGTGAATCTGTTCGCGCGATTCCACGGAACACGGCCCGGCCGCGACGACCACTTCATTACCGCCGATGGTCACACCGCGCCCCAGATTGATAATCGTTCCCTGCGGATTAAATTGGCGGCTGGCCAGCTTGAATGGCTGCGTGATGCGCATGACTTCCCGTACGCCATCGAGTAATTCGAAATCACGGTGATCGAAATCGCGGTGCACGCCAACGGCGCCGAGCACGGTGTGCGATTCTCCCGTGGAGCGATGCACGTTAAACCCGCTTGCCACCAATCGGTCAATCACATGTTGAATCTGGGCGTCTGTGGCACCCTCTTGCATCACAATTACCATGAGCTGGCTTTATTCCCTTTCTCGATACACATTGGTCTCTCGTTCTCTTTGTCGCTGAATTATTCTTTAGAGCTTTTTGCTTCGGGCTCCATAGCCGCGCGTTCCGCCGTTCGCGCTTCATCGATAATGCGTTCGAATAGACGCCGAATAGCGCTATTCGTTAGCGGGCCGGGATTCGATTGCTCGGCGTTTTGCAATACTTCTTTCTCCCGCTCCGGCTGATAGAGAGGCAAATTTGCCGCGTGCTTCAGTTTGCCGATTTCCAGCGCGCAGCGCGAACGCTCATTCAACAATTCCACCAGCTTGCGGTCGATCTCATCGATACGGAGTCGCCAGTCCTGAAGATTCATGGCGCCGCCTCGCGCTTGGAAAGCCCGTAGCGGGCCGCTTCTTTCAGGGTACGGACCCGCTCACGTAAAGCATTTGCCGCCTGCTGAGGTGTCTTTGCATGTTCGATTTCAGAAACCAACGAAGACCCCACGACGGCAGCATCAGCCAAGCCGCCAAGCAGAGTAACGTGCCCCGAAAGCGAAATCCCGAAGCCCACCGCGATAGGCAACGTCGTAAAATTTCGCACTCGCCGTAACAACGCCGGCAAATCATCCGGCAAAGTAACTTTCGCCCCAGTGACTCCAGTGCGTGACACCAGATAAAGAAAACCGCTCGAGCAGGCCGCAATGCTTGCCAGCCGCTCGTCCGTGGAGGTCGGCGCGCACAGAAAAATGGTGTTCAAATGATGGGCCGCGAGGAGGCTCCGGTATTCCACGGATTCTTCCGGCGATAGATCCGTAGCGAGCACACCATCAACTCCTGCTTGGGAAGCGGCGGCGGCGAATTCTTCCAGCCCCATTTGCAAAATTGGATTGTAATAGCTAAAGAGCACCAGCGGAATTTGCGAGGATTTCCTGATGCGGCCCACAAGTTCCAGAATCTTGGGCAAGCTGGCGCCGGATTTCAGCGCGCGTTCCGAGGCGCGCTGTATCGTAGGGCCATCCGCCAGCGGGTCGCTGAACGGAACCCCCAGTTCGATGACGTCTGTGCCAGCCTCTTCCAACGCCAGCACAAATTCCAGCGTGGCATCCAGCGAAGGATCGCCAGCGGTGATGTACGCGACGATGCCCATCTCGCCGGCCGCACGGAGCGTGGCAAAACACTTTTCGATACGATTTGGTTGCGCAGCGGGAATGCTCATTATTTATCGGGAAAGCTTAGAGCAGGCGCGAGTAAGTGTCCATGTCCTTGTCGCCACGCCCGGATAGATTGAGGATGACCAGATCGTTTTTATGTAACGACGGAAGGCGTTCTATCAGGCCTGCTAGAGCATGCGCAGATTCCAGCGCCGGGATAATTCCTTCGCAGCGGCACAGCAAACGCGCGGCATCGAGCGCGGCATTATCTGACATCGCAAAATACTCGGCACGTTTTTCATCAGCCAGCCACGCGTGTTCTGGACCGATTGCCGGGTAATCAAGCCCAGCGGAAATAGAATGTGTAGCGGAAATTTGTCCATCTTCGTTTTGCAGCACGTAGGTATAGGTGCCGTGAAGAACGCCCGGACGCGCCCCGGTAAACCCTTGCGCCGCGCCCAGCCTGGCCGCGTGCTCGCCGGAACCCGTGCCGCGGCCGCCAGCCTCGATACCAATCATCTTCACATCTTTATCGTGCAGGAAATGATAGAAGAGTCCAATGGCATTCGAACCGCCACCCACACAGGCAAACAAATGTGTCGGTAGGCGCTTTTCCGCGGCGAGGACTTGCTCGCGCGCTTCGCGGCCGATGACCGACTGAAAATCGCGCACCATCGTGGGATAAGGATGCGCGCCCAGCACAGAGCCCAGAAGATAATGAGTGCTACGCACATTGGTAACCCAATCGCGCATCGTTTCGTTAATGGCATCTTTCAAAGTACGGCTGCCGGAGTCCACGCCAACAACCTTCGCACCCAGAATGCGCATGCGTGAAACGTTAGGCGACTGCCGCGCCATGTCATCGGTGCCCATGTACACGGTGCATTCGAGGCCAAGCTGCGCGGCTACCGTGGCAGAGGCAACGCCGTGTTGTCCGGCGCCCGTTTCGGCCACGATGCGGGGCTTGCCCATTTTTACGGCTAGTAATCCCTGGCCAATGGCGTTGTTAATTTTGTGCGCGCCGGTGTGCAACAAATCTTCGCGTTTCAAATAGATTCTGGGGCCGCCCAACTTATTGGTGAGCCGCTCCGCAAACTGTAAAGGCGTGGGACGGCCGGCAAAATTTTTGAGCAGATCGGCAAAGCGAGCCTGAAAACTCGGATCGGATTTTGCCAATTCATAAGCGCGTTCCAGTTCGAAGAGCGGCACCATCAACGTTTCAGGAACGTAGCGGCCGCCGTAAGGACCGAAACGCCCGGGCGAATAGCTCAGCGACTTAAGAAGGGAGCTCATCTGGCTCGCAATTTCTCCACCGGTAAATTTAGTTCCTGGTCGGCTCGACGCGCTTCGCGAACAAACTCGCGCAACTGAGCATGATCTTTTTCACCGGGTGAAGCTTCCACGCCGCTGGCCACATCCACACCATAAGGACGCACTTGCAGGATCGCCGCGGCCACATTTTCGGCATTTAAGCCGCCAGCCAGGATGACTCTGTGGCTACGCGCCGCCTGCTGCGCGACGCCCCAGTCTGCCAGCCGCCCGGTTCCACCATATTGACCAGGCATGGCATCGGCGGTATCAAATAAAAATCCTGAAGCATCCGAATAATTTTCCAACGTGGCGGCGGAAAAATCGGGGCCGACCCGTAGCGCCTTGAACACCGGTACCAGGCGAGCCAACTGCGTAACGGTTGTGGGCGACTCATCACCATGTAGTTGCAGCGCATCCAGCCGAACTTCCCGAAATATTTCCAGGACTTCAGCAGTTTCAGCGTTTACAAAAACCCCAAAGACTTGCACGCCAGAGGGAATTGAAGCTCGCAGTTCAACAGCCTTTTGGACAGACAGCGCGCGAGGGGTTCGCGGATAAAAATTTAGACCAATGGCGTCGACGCCGGCCTCACAGGCGACACGCGCGTCCTCGACGTTGGTAATCCCGCAGATTTTCACTCGGGTCATGGTCTAATTTTGCCAATTACCGTTCTTCGCGTCGGTGGCCGCGGAGGCCGCGTCAAATTGCTCTCTGGTCACGCGCGGCTGTCCGAGCAATTCGAATAGTGCCGACCCTGGGTCGGTCGCCTTCATGAGATGCTCACCGATGAGAAACGCATCGAAGCCGGCCTCACGCATCTTTACAAGATCCTGATGGTTGCGAATGCCGGACTCGCTGACCGCCACGCAATTTTCTGGAATCTGTTCGATCAGTTCCAGCGACGTTTCGATGCGCACCGCCATGGTTTTCAAATCGCGATTGTTCACGCCAATTATTTTCGCAGAAGCCACCAGAGCTCGCTCTAACTCCCCGGCAGTGTGCACCTCAATCAATGGTTCCATTCCAATTTCGCGGCCAAGGGCAATCAGATCGCGCAACAGAGAGTCGCTTAACACCGCGACAATCAGAAGAAAACTGTCCGCATCATTAGCCCGCGCTTCCCAGACTTGCCAGGGGTCAAAAATAAAATCCTTGCGTAGCACCGGCAGGCCCATAGCCTTTCGCGCATCACGTAGATTTTTGAGCGAGCCATGAAAATATTCCCCTTCCGTAAGCACCGAGAGGGCGGCCGCTCCGGCTTGCGAAAGACTCTTGGCTAGCTCCGGCGCATCAAATGGCTCCCGGATAACTCCGCGTGAAGGGGATGCCGGCTTCAGTTCTGCGATAATGTTTAACCCGTCGCGTGACAGCGCGGAATAAAAATCGCGCACCGGCGATGCCGCTTTCGCGCCATATTTCAGCGCCGTTTCTGGCAGCACACATTTACGATGCTCCACCTCGGCTCGACGAGATTCGAGGATACGGTCCAGCACTGTTCCGGAGTTGGTTTGAGCGCTCAAACGGGTAAGTTTGTATGCTAGGTAGCCGCGGCGGACGTGTCAAATCGGAAGCGTACGGGACGCCGCTGGCTTTGCATAAGGCTGAGCGCCGACGGAGAAATGATGGGATATCGCGAAGAATACGGTCCGCTGCTCGATTCTATCGTGCAGGAGGGCGACGTCATCGCCATGCGATATTTTCGCGCGGTGGAAATGCGTGTGGACCGCAAGGGCGATGGCTCCGCGGTGACCCAGGCTGATCGCGGCGTCGAAGAAATGGCGCGTAAAAAAGTAGCCGCCAGCGGATTGGCTCTCGATGTTCTGGGCGAGGAAATGGGCGGCCGCGATATGGAAGCTGCCAGCTCCGGCGACCGGGCAAGATTGATCATCGACCCTATCGACGGCACTGAAGAATT
The DNA here is from genome assembly GCA_035482155.1 of Verrucomicrobiia bacterium. GTDB lineage: Bacteria > Acidobacteriota > Terriglobia > Acidiferrales > UBA7541 > Acidiferrum. Next base: position 57,126 of record DATHRB010000049.1, read on the forward strand.
TTCGCGCGGTATTCCCACGTTTGGAACACTGCTCGGAATTGAACGCCGCGGAGAAATTGTCGCAGGGATGGTGAGCGCTCCTGCGCTCCAGACGCGTTGGTTCGCTTATCGCGGCGAGGGTGCTTTTCGCGATGGCAAAAAGATTCACGTATCGAACGTTTCGAAGCTCAGTGAAGCCATGATTTTCACTACCGGCACTGGCCCTAAAAAAGACGCAAACGACCGTGCAAAACTACGGCGACTGCACGATGCGGCGCGAAACAGCCGCGCCCTGGGTGGCTTTTGGCAACACATGCTGGTTGCCGAAGGCGCCATCGATGCCGCCGTCGACTGGACCTCCAGGCCGTGGGACTTGGCGCCGCTGGGTTTAATCGTGGAGGAAGCTGGCGGAAAATCCACAAATCTGCTGGGCGAGCGAACAATTTACAGCGGCCAATTCGTCAGCAGCAACGGAAAAATTCACGATGAGGTTCTGGGACTTCTCGCGTGAACCGGGAGGCTGCGCTGAAGCGTCTTGCGCGCGAGGTGGTAGCGTGCCGGTTATGCCCACGCCTGGTGGAATACCGCGAGCGCGTTGCGCGTGAGAAGCGGCGCGCCTATCTCGACTGGGAATATTGGGGCAAACCGGTACCGGGATTCGGTGATCCTGACGCAAAGTTACTGATCGTCGGCCTTGCTCCCGCAGCACATGGCGGAAATCGCACTGGCCGCGTTTTCACCGGTGACCGCAGTGGCGATTTTCTTTTTGCCGCACTCTACGAAGCCGGATTCGCGAACCAGCCGACCTCCGTGCACCGCGATGATGGTTTGAAGCTCATCAATAGTTACATCACCGCTACGGCCCGTTGCGCTCCACCGGACAACAAACCGTTGCCAAGCGAAATTTTGAATTGCCGCGGATACATGGAGCGCGAAATTCGTATTCTGGAACCAAAAGCAGCGCTGGCTTTAGGCCGCATCGCCTGGGATGCCTACCTTCAAGTACTGAAGCGACGAGGTCTGATCACTTCGCGAACACCTTACCCCTTCGCGCATGGGGCTGAAATTCAACTTCCTCCACCCGCGCCCCGATTGTTCGGCGTTTACCATCCCAGCCAACAAAACACGCAAACCGGCAAAGTCACACCGGGTATGTATGCGGAGGTTTTACGACGGATTAGAAGGTTTCTTGGCGACTAAGCCCGGGCGTCTGTTGATAAACACCCGCTCTTGCATTGCCACGGATGAAGAAATACCCTTAAAACACGCGTTGGCACCCAGGCCGCATCGAATATTCTGCGCATCAAAACTGACAACCGGCGGAAATAAAAATCTGGGGAGAAAATACATGACCCGAAAATTTTTAACTTGCGCGAAATCCACTAGCGTCTTGTTCACCATATTACTCGTAGCCATAATTTTTCCCACAGCTGCGAAGGAAATCCGGCAAAACCGGCTACAGGATAACGGGCAATCTGCGCCTGAACCCCAGCAGGCCGATGGACGCAGGCATGGTTTGCCGCCCGAGACTTTCGCGGTCGCCCCTGGAACGAAATTCTTGGTGGTTCTGGAACAAGACCTCGCTTCCAAAGGCACGGAAGAAAACGCTAAATTCATGGTAAGGACTGTCGAACCGCTGGAAGCCGGTCGCGGCATCTATTTACCGCCCGGCGCGGAGATACACGGCCACGTCAGCCGCATCGAATCCGCCGGCGTCACCGGGCGCGCAAAAATCTGGCTGACCTTTGACGACATATATACGAAATTCGGCAAGCTACCCATCGTCGCAGAGGTGGTAAGCGTTCCAGGTGATCACAGTGTTAAACCGGCCGGACCCAATCAGGAGGGGCTAATCGAAGGACGCAGTAGCACGCAACAGGACGCCGCCCAAGCCGCAGCGGCCGGTGCAGCGGGCGGCGCGGTTCAAGGGGTAAAGAACAAAGATAAAAAAGAAGCCGCGCAAGGTGCAGCCCTCGGTGCCCTGACCGCTTATCTCGAGGAATCCGGGCGCGGACATGAGTTGAACTTGCCGAAGGGCGCAAAGCTGGAATTGGAGCTGGAACGAGCGCTCTACCTGCTGAAAGAATAACGCATGGCGTGGCTGCAGCAGCACCGTGATTAACATGCGGTGATTTTCACGATTGCTCTAACAAAAAAGTTACCAAAAACTTGGCAAGCACTCATAGGCTTGTTAGAGTCGAGATTGCCCAGTCAAGCGGCTTTCTAAATAGCCAAAACCACGATAGGCGGAGAGGTTTTTTACACATGGCGGAAGAAGCGAAGGGCGCGGTTCGCGCTCTCGAAGCGTCCGAGCGCCGCGACCGCGTTCTGATTGTCGAAGACGAAGACAACGCACGCAGAGGCTACGAACAATTATTGCAACGCTGGGGATGCGAAGTTTTGGGCGTAAGCAATGCGGAAGATGCGCTGGCAAAATTTGCTACTTTCCAGCCCGATGCGCTGATTGCCGACGTCGAGTTGCCGGGCATGAATGGCTTGGACCTGCTCAAGCAGCTTGGCCCCGAGCTTCACGATGTTCCGGCGATTATTATTACCGGGCGAGGTAGCGAGGAGCGCGCGGTAGCGGCTATCGAATCCGGCGCGTTCTGGTACATCGAAAAACCGCTGAAAGGCCCGGTGCTGCACGCATTGCTGGATCGCGCATTGAGGCGCGCGCGCGATGCCCGCCAGTTGGCGGTATTGCAGCGACAACTGCGGGAATCTGGCAGACTGGGCGACCTGGTTGGCGGTTCCAAGCCCATGCAGGACGTGATGCGTCTGGTCGAAATGGCCGCGCCCAGTTCTGCTTCCGTGCTCATCACCGGCGAAACCGGATCGGGCAAGGAAATCGTGGCGCGCACCATTCACAAATTGTCGCCGCGTGCCGGTGGCCCGTTTGTGGCCATCAACTGCTCGGCAATTCCCGAAACGCTCATGGAAAGCGAAATTTTTGGCCACGAGCGCGGCGCATTTACCGGTGCTGCGGAAAGGCGCATCGGCTGTTTCGAATTGGCTGACGCTGGGACCCTGCTACTCGATGAAATCGGAGAAATGCCCGCGCCCACGCAGGCCAAGCTGTTGCGTGTGCTGGAGGATCGCAAAGTTCGCCGCCTCGGCAGCAAAAGCGAAACGCCGGTAGATGTGCGCGTGCTCGCCGCTACCAATAAGGACGCCGAGCAAGCCGTCGCCAGCGGAGATTTGCGGCAGGATTTATTTTTTCGCTTGAACGTTTTCCATATTAATTTGCCGCCGCTTCGCGAACACAAAGAAGACATTCCTCTGCTCGTCGACTACATCCTGCGTGATGTTAATTCCAAACACGGGAAACATGTTCGCGGTGTCGGAACGGAAGTGCTCGATATTTTCATGAGCCACACCTGGCCAGGCAATATTCGTGAGTTGCGCAACATCCTGGAACGCGCCTGCATTATGTGCGAGAAGGAATTGATCACCCGTTCGTGCCTGCCCGAGGAATTCGGCCGCACCGTCGCCAAGGGCCCCAGCGATCTTTCCAGCATCAAGTTCCCGGTGGGCACCACCGTTGACGCCATGGAGCGCGAGCTGATTCTGCAGACCCTCAGCGCTACTGGCAACAATAAGACACGCGCCGCGGACCTTCTCGCAATCAGCCTCAAAACTCTGCACAATAAGCTCAAAGAATATGGCGCTGACCGCGCTGGCGCGGAATAGGGAATTTCATGCAGCTACGGCTGCGCACAAAATTAACCATCGTCATGACCGGGCTGGTGCTGCTGGTGGTTGCCGTTTTGTCCGGTGTTTTTCTCGCGCAACTTCTCGAGCAAACTCTACTTGAAACCGACAAACGCGCCAGCGATCTTGCTCATCAGGTATTCGTCCAGGCTCAGCACGCGCTCGCGGACGCGGCCAATCAGGGACTTCGCCCGTCATCCGATGATCCCGACGACATCCATGATTACGTGCGGCGGGCCTTTGAGATTAATGCCGGCTTGCAGGCTCAACTGGAAGCGGCCATCAGCTCCCCCTCGGTGTATGAAGTTTCCATCACGGATGACCAAGGGCTGGTATTGATTTCAAATGACCAGTCCCTGCCAGGCAAAACCCGGCCCCGCCGTCCTCCGCTCTCGCAACTGGTGCAGAGCGGTTTCGTGCATCAGGTAAAAGTCCTGCGCGGACCGTCGAGAATTTTTGAGTACGATTACCCTTTCAATATGGCCAGCAAACCGTTCGGAGAAGTTCGGGTGGTATTGTCTACCGGCTTGTTACTGAATGAAATTGCTCCTAGTCTGAAAACTTCCGGAACTATTGTTCTGCTGGCTCTGGGAATCTGCACGCTGTTGGCTGCGGTCGTTAGCCAAGCCACACTGGCGCCTTTGCGGGACATCTCCGCACAACTCGACAGAATTTCCGCCGGTCAATACGACACGCCATCGGGAAGCCTGCGTCTTTTTGGAGGCAGTGGCGACGAACTCGGTCAAGTAAGCAGAAAAATTACTCAAGTGGGTCAGCAACTTCGCGGCGTGCACGAGATTTTCAGCACTCTGCGCGAGAACATGAATTCCGTCATGGCCGGTCTTGAAGACGGCTTGCTGTTATTCACGCGAGATTCGCGCGCCGTAATGGTCAGTCCCGCGGCAGAAAAATTTCTCGGTGCGCCCTCGGGAGAATTTCTGGGTCGCAGTGTGGAGGACATTTTTCCCGAAGGACATCCGCTGCGCTCGGTGCTGCATCTGGAAGGCGATGAACTCAGCGAAGTAGCGGCGGAAACCGAACTGGTTACCGGCGGGGTCACCCGTCGCGTTGGCGTCAGCGTGCAGGCGATCCAGGAAGGGGGCGAGCGCATCGGCGCGCTGGTTACGCTGCGTGATCTCGATTCCCTGGAAAGCATTAATACCCAGCTGCAGGTTAGCGAACGCCTGGCTGCGCTCGGCCGCATCACCGCCGGTGTTGCGCACGAAGTAAAAAATCCACTCAACTCCATGCGCCTGTGGTTGGAAAATTTAAAAGAATCTTTGCCGGCCGATCAGGACAGCGGCGCACAGCAGGCCGTCGCCGTGCTCGACAAAGAAATCGATCGCCTCGACGCGGTGGTCAAGCGATTCCTCGATTTCACCCGCCCCATGGATATTCGCCTGGAAGCCACGCAACTTTCTCAGTTGCTGCCGGAAGTGCTGGAAATAGCGCAGCCTCAACTGCAGAAGGCCGGTATCCAACTGGCACAACTTTTGCCAATTGACGTTCCTGAGGTATACGTGGACCGTGCTTTACTGAAGCAAGCGGTTCTGAATCTGGTACTCAACGCGGCGGAAGCGATGCCTAATGGCGGCCACTTGCGCCTGGTTCTTAGCCGGCGGGGCGAAATGGCGGAAATCACCGTGCAGGATACCGGCAAAGGCATTCCTCCGGAAAATAAGCAGAAGATTTTTCAGTTATTTTTTACTACTCGACCGGGAGGCAGTGGCATCGGTCTGGCAAGCGCTTTCAGAATTGTGCAACTTCACAACGGTTCGATAGACTTTACTTCGGAAGTAGGTCGTGGCACGACTTTCCGCATAGAGTTGCCTCTTGCGGCCTAGTTAACTAATGACGACGAACAAACCCCAGCACTGTTCCGTCAGGTCGCGAAATCACGCGTGTACTGTCCTTGTGTCTTCTTTGTTCGCCGCGCTATTGATCTCCGGATGCGCGGGGCGCAAGCCAGCGCCGGTCTCCTGGCGCGGCGCAGGGCTCTCGAGGCCCATTGTGCCTGCCACGGTCACCGCTCCCAAGCCTCGCCCATTACCGGATGAGAGCGTTGATCCTGTACCGGAACTGCAGCTGGAACTTCCGCCCCCTCCGCCACTGCTGTCCGTTCACACCGCACCTGCCCGGCCACGAGTCGCGCCCGCGCCCGCGGCTGAGAACACCGCTGAGAGGCCCGAGGCTCCGGTGATTGCGCCGCAAATGTCAGACGCGGAAGCCTCTGCGGCTAGACAACAAATGACCTCCAGTATCAGTGAGGCGGAGAAAAATCTGGCCCGTTCGCAGGGCAGAACACTAAACGCAACTCAATCGGATTTGGCGACGAAAATCAAACAATTTATCGGCGATGCGCAGGCAGCCAGTCGCGAGGGCGATTGGACGCGCGCCCGCAGCCTGGCTACCAAGGCGCAGGTTCTATCAGAAGAGCTGGCTTCCTCGTTATAACTGGCAGTTCGCATTCGTCGTGTGCCTCCAGAAATTGATGCATGAATCGCCGGCAGCGACCGTCTGCGGCGCCATGCGCTATGATTAATTTATGAAGACGTTTGATGTCGCTATCGCAGGCGGCGGGCTGATCGGCGCCACGATCGGCTTCGAATTGGCGCGTGCGGGACTGCAGGTCGCGCTCTTCGACCGCCACGAGCTTGGCGAAGGATCATCATGGGCTGCCGCCGGAATATTGTCCCCGGCTCCCGAAAACGCGGGAATGATTTCAATTGTGCCGCTGGGCCGCGCGAGCTTGCAGCTTTATCCCGAATTTGTCGCCACTGTCGAAGAAATTTCGGGCCAAAGCGCCGGCTATCGAGCACGAGGAACGCTGGAAGCACTCTTCTCCACAGATGCGCAAGAGAAACTCAGCACCATCATCGCTTTGCATCACGGACTTGGATTAAGAGCAGAGCCAGTCAGAGCGGAAGATGCCCGCGAAATGGAGCCTGCATTGAGTCCCGAACTGGAGGCCGCGGTATTTCGATCCGACGAAGCGTGCGTCGATAATCGCGCGCTAACAAAAGCGGTTTTAACGGCGTCGGAGCGCTCTGGCGTAAAAACTTTTGCGGGGTCTAGTGTGCAATCCATCGCGAAGACCGGAAGGCGATGCGACGGATTCGTCGTGAACGGCGAAAAAGTACAGTCTCGTTGGACCGTTATTGCCGCCGGCTGCTGCTGCGCAGAAATCGAAGGCGCTGCTCAGTACGCGCCTGTTCGTCCCGCCAAAGGCCAAATGATTGCCTTGCGCGCAAAAGATTTGCGTATCGAACGCGTACTCTGGTCCGATCACGTATACCTGGTGCCAAGAAATGACGGAAGAATTCTTGCCGGCGCCACGGTCGAGTATGTCGGCTTCGAAAAGAAAGTAACTGCCGGAGGCGTGCACAAAATCATTTCCGCAGCATTGCAGCTTGCGCCTGCTTTGGCCGACGCGCAAATCGAGGAAACCTGGGCGGGATTGCGGCCGGACGCGCCCGATCATCTCCCAATTATTGGTCCTACCGATCTGGACGGCTTGCTAATAGCAACTGGTCACTTTCGCAGCGGAATTTTGCTCGCACCCATTACGGCGCAATTAATCCGGGAATGGGTTACAACGCAAAATGTCAGGCTGGATTGGGCGCGCTTCAGCCCCATGCGCTTCGGCGAGGTCGCCAGAGCGACAAATTCCTAAGAGTTTGCGCTTAAATATCTAGAGAACGAGTTTTTACTGCTCACGCGCCGGTGGCGGCGTTATAGGCGAGAATTGGCCCACGTCCGTATAGCGAAGCTGATCGCCTTCCAGAGATAAATCGCGTTCCAGCACTATGTCCAGTGTCGAGCCGCGCGGCAAGTGCGCTTCCGGTCCGCGAGTTAGCAACACCGCTGCCAACCCTGCAGCGCCCCCGATCCCTGCCCCGATGCCCAAGCCTTTCGCGCCCGAAGCAATCGCGCCGATACCCGCGCCAGTAGCCGTAGTGGTAGCAATCGTTTCCGCGTCTTTACCTTTGCCGCCCGGCCCGGTCACTTTGCCTTCCGAATCCATCGTTTCATTTCCACCACTGTCGGCACTACGTGGAGCGCCGAGCAGATCCACGGTGTATCCATTTGGAAAAATCAGCGTGGTAAGCCGCATGCGGAATTCTCCGCGCCCCTTGATTCGTCCTGGCCGCTTGGAATCCAGAAGTTCGCCGCGAACATAAGATCCGATGGGAATCACGATCCGATTATTCTGGGTGATAGGAAACGAGGTGCGCAGATAAACGGAATCGCCGGCTTTCGCATCTCGTGTCGAAATACCATTCTCCAGAACCACAGCGAGCCGTGTACCCGCCGGAACCGTGATTCTTTCTGTTGTCCCGCTATGGCGAGGAATACTTGACCTGGCCACAGGGCCAACTGCAGGCGGCGGCGAAGTTTGCGGGCCGTCAGGTTGCTGCGCAAACATTCTCGGAGCGGATAGAATCAACGCACACGCTAAGGTCACTACGGCATATTTCATAATCGCGATTCGCGTCCTAAACGTCCGCCTCATGGGCACCTACCCCTGACTTTTTGGTCCGATGCTGTCGCTAGAATGGAGGATGCCCACGGTATCACGTTTACATGCCGAGGTCTTACCTAATTCAATATCACGAGCGGTGCTCATTGACCTGCCTGACAACGCAAGCTAGGCTGTCCTGTCACTGGGAGGCCCTGATGGCAAAACTAGCCCTTATTTACGGGATGCGTCTTCTACCTGAAGACGATCTTGGCGAGGTACGCGACGCCACCGTGGTTTTGAAAAATGGACGCAGTGCACGGGTGACCATGCACCTGATCGAAGGCAGCAAGGAAGAAATCGAGGCCACCTTCCGCCAATCCATGGAAGCGTTTTTTGAAATGTATCCTGAGATTTGATCGAAGGCCGTCAGGCGTCCCTGCGGGACATCTCGCAGGTATTGCTTCTACCGGTTCCCGAAATTTTCCGGATCGGCGTTGGGATCGCCGAGCGTATCGTTGATGAGCACCGTAGATTGCCCAGTCAGCTCAAACCTTTTCCGGCATTTGTAACAGGCCACCAGATCGTCGAGCCTGACCATGTAGGAACTAGCCTTGGCGAAACGCTTCTTATCTTCCTCGCCGGCGCCGCGCGGCAATTCTCTTTTCTTACGGGCCACTTTCCAGCGCACCGGGGCCTCAAATTCTCCGCGGCAGCTGGGGCAAATCAGCTTTACCTTTCGTACTTCTTCTTTCTCGTTATAAAAAGAGCGCTCATCCATGGTTATAGCGCGGGAAGGCTCACCGCTTCATCGATTGTAACAAATTCAAGCCCCAGGTCACGCCAGCGCGGTAGCCAGTATTCCAAAGCCCCCACGGTGGCGTGGCGGTCCGCATTCAAAAAACGGTAGTCCCCGTCGTGCAGGCAAAGAACGTCGCCGTGGCCTGCTTGCGCAGTTTTCCCAGCGGCATTCGAGAACTGCGCTCGCTTTGTGATGGGCGCCATTCGTTCTATTAGCCATTCCGCTGGTTTGATCCGCCAATCGCCAGGCAAAACTGTCCATAACGCGGTACGCATACCCATCCCCTTGGCACTGGAAATCACCCATGGATTGCGCATCCCCCAAGGCGGACGAAACCAGTTAGGCGTCGTGCCGGTAATAGTACCGATCGCTTCGTTACACCTCTGCATTTGCTCCCTTATTTGCGCTGGCGTATTCCAAAAGAGATTGGCGTGGGTAGCCGTATGGTTCCCGATGGCATGCCCGCGAACGACAATTTCACGAACCAGCTCCGGGCATTCCTGCGCGAATCGCCCCACCATAAAAAAAGTAACGCGCGCATCGTATTGTTCCGACAGCTTCAATAGTTCGGGGGTGATTTTGGGATTGGGTCCATCGTCAAACGTAATCGCCAACTTTCGCGGCGAATTTGTTCGCCACACCGTTGGGCCAAACAGTTCGGAACGTGGATGGACAGCGCCGTAAGCCGTCACCGCAGCCGCTGCAAGAGCGACCGGCGTGGCAATAAGCCATGGATTCACGAATTCATTCTTACATGCGTAAAGACCGCGTCAGGTAGGAATTTTTGCCGTATACGCAGATAGTTGAGCTCTCATGCAGGCTTGCGAATGGCCTGGAGGTTAATTCCCAGTTGCTGGCATTTCTTGTACAAATGGCTGCGCTCCAATCCCAAAGCGCGCGCCACGTTAGTCATATGAAAATTCTGCCGTCGAATCTCGGAAATAAGCGTCTCGCGTTCGAACACTTCACTGCGCTCCGCAAGGGTACCGGTGGTTTCATGATGGTTTGCATCGCCGGCATTACTATCGCCGGGTTTGCTCCCGTAACTGGGGAGCACGATCTTCACGTCATCGGCGTTTACCGTTTCTCCCTCGGAGAGCAGAATCAGTCGCTCCACAACGTTGCGCAACTCCCGAACATTTCCCGGCCAGCTATATTGCTGCAGCGCGACAACCGCTTCTGCATCGAAGGACTTTTGTTTCCAACCGTTCTGCGAAGCGACTTGACTTGCGAAGTATTCCAGCAACTGCGGCATGTCTTCTTTTCGTTCGCGCAGTGGCGGCACGCGCAACGGAAAAACGTAAACCCGATGAAATAAATCCTGCCTAAATCCATTCTCTTTGACGAGATTCTCCAGATTTCTGTGCGTAGCCACCAGCACTCGCACGTTTACGCGGATGGGCTTGTCTCCACCCACGCGTTCCACTTCTCCTTCTTCAAGGACGCGCAAAAGTTTTGCCTGCATCGCCAACGGCATATCGCCGATCTCATCTAGAAACAGCGTGCCGCCTTCCGCCTGTTCGAATTTTCCAAGGTGCTTGGCCGCCGCTCCCGTAAACGAGCCCTTTTCATGGCCGAAAAGCGCCGACTCGATCAGCTCAGCGGGCACCGCCGCGCAATTCAAGGTAACGAACGCGTTTTCTCTCCGCGCAGACTTTTCATGAATCGCTCGTGCCACCAACTCTTTGCCCGTCCCCGTTTCTCCCAGTATGCATACGCGTGTCTCACTCGCCGCGACACGCTCAATTTCGCCCAACAGTTTTTTCATCGCCGCGCCGCCACCCACCAGCTCATGCTTCCCTATGCGGCACCGCAGTTCCTGATTCTCACTCTCGAGCCGCGTAATACGTAGTGCGTTTTCGATGGTCAACAATAATTTGTCAGTGGAGAGGGGCTTTTCCAGAAAATCGAGCGCGCCGAGCTTCGTAGCGCGTACCGCCATTTCGATGTTGGCTTGACCCGAAATCATAATGATGGGCGTTTTTATGCCCAGGCTTTTCATTTCTTCGAGCAAATCCAGCCCCGTCTTCCCAGGCATGATCACGTCGGAAAAAACCAAATCAAACGCCTCGCTGCGAAGAGTTTCCGCTGCCCGCGTAGCGTTGTCGCAAACCGTTACCTCGTGGCCGGCCATGCGAAAGGCGCGCGAAAGCGAAGCCAGGGTGTTGGGGTCGTCATCTACCAGAAGCAAGTGGGCCTTGCGTGGCAAGCGGGCTCCTTGAAGTCTTAGTCCGACGCGGCGGCCAATGTGTTCGGAGTGGTCGGCTCGGATTTTGCGATCACGACTTCATCATGGGGAGTTTTTGTGCGCTCTGACTGCCGTTGCGGCAAATCAATTCGAATGGTGGTGCCGCGGCCTTCTTCGCTGGAAATAGAGACAGTGCCATGGTGATCGCTCACGACAGACTGCACGATCGCCAGGCCGAGCCCTGTTCCCTGTGGTTTTGTGGTGTAGTAGGGCGTAAACAATCGCGCCGATTCTTCAGGCGTCAACCCCTGGCCGGTATCGGCGATTTCCACGCGAATCTTTCCGTCAAGATCCGAGGTTCGCAACGTAAGCGTCCCGCCGCCAGGCATGGCATCCAACGCATTCAACACCACATTCTGAAACGCGCGATGCAGCAATTCAGGATCACCATCAATCTCTGGCAAGCTTTCTTTCAGAAACAGTTCGCGAGTGATGGCCGGCTTCCCAACTTCATTAAATTGCGCATCGAAAAGCCTCAGTACTTCGTGAAGCGATTCATTTACATTCATCCGTTCGCATCTGGGCGCCGGCATCTTGGAGAAATCACTGAAGCGCGCCACAATGGAATTCAAATTAGCCAATTCCGTTTTTAGTGTCGCGGTCGACTCGGTAAAAACTTCCATAAATTGTTCATGGTCCAGCTGCCGCGCGCGTTGCAGATTCTCCACGGTGATTTGCAGCGGGAACAGCGGGTTTCGCAACTCATGTGCCAACCTCCGTGCCAATTCCCGCCACGCGGCAACCCGTTCCGTTTGCAGCAACCGCTCCTTCTGGACGCCCAGCGTGCGGGTCATATCGTTGAACGCGGTCGCCAATTGCCCCACTTCGTCGTAAGTGCGCACATCAATCCGCGCATCCCATCTTCCCGAGGCCACTTCGCGTGCCGCTACCGCCAATTCTTCCACCGGATGCGTAATTCGCGCCGAAAACCACCATATCAGTAGCAAGGCAATCAGCAGCGCGGCAGCGCCCACCGATGCGGCGATCCATTCGATGCGTTGCGTTAACAGCACCAATTCTCGCCGCGAGCTGCCCACCAACAATATTCCCAACAACTCATTGTTGCGGCCCGTGAGTGGAATGGCGTGAAATGTCTCCGCGCTCGCCGGATCCGCACTCCAATTGATGGTGCCGATAACCGGCCGCTGCGGCTGCTTTTTACTTTGTTCGATCAGCGGCGCGTATCGCTCCGCCTGCGGCACCGCGCCGCCTGCATCCGTTAATTCCGCGGGAACAAAATCAGGATCCAGGTTCTGATATAAAAGCGTCCGCATTCCCGCGGGCAGCATCAACGAACCTAGAAAATTCTGATCAAGGCGGCGCCCGCCAATAATATAAAAATTCTTATCGCCCACCGGCAAACTTCGCACTACCGTCAACGAGAGTGCCACGCTCTCCGGCAACTCCTCTTTGGTCAGGAACGCGTGTGAGTCCCGCCAATTCTTGTTGGCAATGACCCACTCGTTCTTATATCCAACCCGCGAAGGAAACTGCGCCGAGGAGATCAGTGTCCCGTCGGAATTGACGAACTGCACAAAATCCAGACCATGATCCTGTGCCGCGCCAGTACCATCGTGCACATACAAAGATTGGTCGGCATTGGGCCGCGCCAGATCCAGGGCCATGCGCAAAGTGATTTCCGCGTTGGCGATATTCTCCACCTGGTGCACAACCTCTTCGCCGCGCTGCGCAAATTCCTTCTGGAATTGCGCCACCAGCGCCTCGGTGCGCTGCGCGTCCATCTCCTCAAATGCCGCGCGCGTGTAATGCGTGACGCCGTAAGCCACTACGGTGACCGACGCCACGACGGTCAACATGAAAATCAGCAGCAACTTGGTGCGAAGACTCAAAGAAATACCCCAGACATTCTTTTCAGGCCATTTCCGCTAAATTAGCATTGTCCTTCACGACGAAGAAAGCATATCCCGATTAACCGCCGTGGTAAAACAGCCAGCAGCGAGATGGGCAAATCAGTTAGCCCATCCACGCTGCCTGTTGCGCTGTCCGCCACCGCGCTCGGCATCAGGGACGCCGGGGAGCTTTGCCCTGCACCGCCGCGCTCGTCGTCGGTTGGCTGGATGGATCTACCTCGTCGGCCGCATTGCCGTTAGGGCTGCCCAAGCCCGAGAACGCCGAGCGCATCACGTCACTGGCGAAGAAATTCCTGCCATCCATGGGCACCATCATGATTTGCAGCTTATCTGAAAGGCGCTCCGCGATGATTTTCTGAATGAGCATTGGATTGGACTTCAGCACCGCGGCTTCGAATTTCATCCGCTCCGAATCCGCCGCCGCGGTCACCCGGATGCGATTTGCTTCGGCTTCCGACAAATTCCTTTGGCGCTCCACTTCGGCTTTGCTGTCGATCACTTTAGCCTGCGCCGCTGCTTCCGCATTTTGCAGCGTAGCTTCCTTGCGTGCCTGAGCCTCCAGCTTGGTTTGTTCAATCTGCTTTTGTTTCAGCGGTAGCGTGTATTGCATCGCGTCCGATTCGGACTTGGCCTGCAGCACGCGCACTTGCGCCTGCGCTTCGGCTTGCTTCACGGAGCGTGCTTTCTCTGCTTCCGCTTCAAGTTCGGCGATTTTCACTTCCTTGAATTTAATGTCCTGCTCGGTTGTGAGGCGCTCGTCTTCCTGCTCCTTAAGCAGCAACCCTTCGAGACCCTTGGCATATTCCTCTGGCAATTGCAGATCGCGCAGCAAAACTTCACGGACCACGATGCCGTCGCTCGCCAGCCGCGCAGTGATGGCTTCAGCAGCTTTCGAACGTAGCTCTTCCCGCTTGGTCGCGAATATTTCCCGTGTCATATAGTTTGGAGCCAATTGCCGGTAGATCGTTGACACCACCGGCGCGACCACCTGTTCGCCAACCGGCTGCGGCAAGTTGGTGTGAATCGAATCGAGACGCCGCGGATCCAGACGGTAACGCACCGAAACCGCCAGCCCGATATTCAATCCCTCCCGGGCTTGAACGGAGAGCACTTCGCCTTTCTTCTTGTCGGTCTCCGCAACTACGGTCGAATACACCTGTTCGCGTGTGTCGTACAAAGCTACGCTATCGATGAGTGGTGTGACGATGTGGATCCCGGGATACAGGGTTCCGGGACGCGCGCCCCAAATCTGGCTGATGCGCACTCCCGCCGAGCCATCAGGAACGACCACAATGCTTAGCGCCAGCAGCAATGGCAAAATTGCCGCGGCTGCCAATTGTTGCGCTCGCTTCCAACGCACCGGCGCTAAAGGGAGAGGCGGTAACGTCGCCGGCGCATCACTGTCACCATTCCCCTTTCGTTGGATCAAGCGCCTCAATCGTTCTGAGACATACACATCGTAAACAACCACCGCCCCGGCGCTGCCAAATAGGCCGACTCCGAGAAGCATCAGCAAATATTTCAAAGCCAACATGATGTTGCTCCCTTCTTTCTGTGATCATGCAAATCAAAAACGTTCGAGTGATACTGTCCCCCGGAATTAACTGGAGGCGCGCGCACGTCTCAGTAAAGTCCCTGCCGCGGTTCCCGCCGATGGCCTGCCCGCAGTGGCCGGGCGCATAAGTTGAAATGTCGCACGCAACAAAAGCCAATTGACCAGCGCCGCCGCACCGGCCGCGAATAAGGTGGTAATTACTAACGTCGTGAAGTGCTGTATGGCCATCATGTGCCTCTCCTTGAGTTCGCGGTGTTGAGTCGCACGACGCGCACCACCGCAAAGAGAAAGCAAGGAAACGGGTTATGGGTGCCAAAGAGAGTTGCTTTGTGGGAGGAGGAACACGCTGTGGCTACCCTGACTCGGCGCGGCCAGGTTTGGCGGAGTGTTCAATAAAGGCGTAATCTAGATGTAGCAATCGAGGACAAAAGTGCCCGGGCGACGGCTAACCCGGCTCAGTCACGTATCATGCCAACGAAATCAGGCCTAAGAATCGGCAGCATCCTGGGGATCCCCATCTATCTGCACGCCAGTTGGCTGCTGATTTTTGCCTTGATTACGTATTCCCTGGGCACGCAATTCACAGACTCCCATCCGCAATGGAGCTCCACGCAACATTGGACCGTAGGCATCCTCACCAGCATTTTGTTTTTTGCTTCAGTCCTGTTCCACGAGCTTTCGCATAGCGTAGTCGCCATGCATTACAAGATTCGAGTGGCATCCATCACCCTGTTTATTTTTGGCGGAGTGGCACGGATTGGCCGGGAGCCCTCGAAAGCAATTCAGGAATTCAACATCGCCATAGCCGGTCCGCTCTCCAGCTATTTTCTCTGCGCCTTTTTTTTTGGTTTAACTCTGTCGTTCCCCAATAGCGAGGCGCTTGGAGCTTTGGGCCTATGGCTGGCGCAGATCAATTTCGCGGTGGCTACCTTTAATTTATTGCCTGGCTTCCCGCTGGATGGCGGCAGGATCTTTCGCGCTGCGGTGTGGGGCGCGACCAAAGACTTTACTCGCGCTACGCGCATCGCCGGCGTCAGCGGCCAATTGGTCGCTTATGGCCTGATTTTACTGGGGGCCTGGTTCGCCGCGGTTAAGCGTGATTGGCAGTCGGGACTGTGGTTGGCCTGTATCGGGTTTTACCTGCAGAGCGCGGCCCGCGATAGCATCGCGCAACTCGCCATACGCGAAACGCTGGCGGGCTTGCGCGCTTCAGACGTAATGAATAATGAAGTTCCCATTATCAATCGCAATACTTCGCTCCAAGAATACAGCGCCGAAGTTCTGAGGACCGGGCGCCGCTGCCATCTGGTGGTGACCGAAGATCGCTTAGTGGGCATGATGAACGTGCAGGCCCTGAATTCCGTGCCGCGCGACGAGTGGAACAGCAACTCCGTCCAGGCCGTCATGATTCCGCGCGAACGCATCTCGTGGGCCGCACCTGAAGAGCCTCTTTTGCGCCTGCTCGAAAGGCTGCTCGCCGCCGACATTAATCAAATGCCAGTGGTCAGCGTATCGGGTGAAGACGACGCGCAGGTAATTGGTATGGTCACGCGCGACTCGATCCTGCGCGTCATGCAAACCAGGGCTGAGTTGGGAACCGCGATCGCTACCAAGTAACACTTGGCTGTAGCCTTGGCATTTTTCTAAATTCCGTTAACAACCGACGCCGGAATATTCACATCAGACTTGGCGCGGCGCCTGGATTCCAGTCGCATGGCCACGCCGTTCTTCGGCCGCAACGTAATTGACGCCAGCGGCACGATCTCCTGATTCGGCATCATCCTCAATCGAAAGTGTTGCGCGATCGTCGCGAGCACCAGCGTGGCTTCCATCAATGCAAACATATTGCCAATGCACTGGCGCGGGCCGCCGCCAAACGGAAAATATGCAAATCGCGGCAGCCGCTTATGCAAATCCCCTTCCCAGCGTTCAGGACGAAACTCGACTGGCGCTTCAAACCAGCGCGGATCGCGTTGCACCACCCACTGCGCGATCGCCACTCCAGTTCCTGCGGGCACTGGATAGCCCGCGATTTCGTGATCTTCAATCGCCAGCCGGGCCATTCCCCACGCGGGAGGATAGAGCCGCAGCGACTCCGTCAAAACGTGTCCCGCGTATCGCAATCTCGGCAAATCATCCATCGCCGGAGGTCGCCCGCCCAGCAACTCGTCCAACTCCTGGTGTAATTTACGTTCTACCTCCAGGTGGGTCGCGAGCAGCCACCACGTCCAGGCCAGCAGATTTGCAGTGGTTTCATAACCCGCCAGAAACAGCGTCAGCGTTTCGTCACGTAGTTGCTTGTCGTCCATCCGCGAACCGTCTTCATCTCGCGCGGCCAGCAGCATCGACAACAGATCCCCTGCGTCGCGACCCGACGCACGGCGCTCCGCAATCATGCGGAAGACAATCTTGTTCAGCCGTCGAATCGCCAGGCTGGTCTGGATATTACGGGGAGTAGGAAGCCACTTGGGAGTAAAAATCAGCCGCCGAAAATCAGAACTAAAATCGAGCAGCATAGTGATGGTCTTGCCAATTTCTCGCGCGTCACCAGCTACATCGGCGTCAAACAAGGTTTTGCCCACGATGTTTAGCGTGAGCTGCATCATCTCCTGATGCACATCGACTTCCTGTCCATGGCTCCAATGCTCCAACATCTGCTCGGTGTAACGCACCATCGTTTCGCCGTAGGAAGCGATGCGCGTGCGATGAAAGGCCGGCTGTGCCAGCCGCCGCTGCCGTAGCCAGAAATCGCCTTCGCTGGTCAGCAATCCATTTCCGAACAACTGCTTGTTGGCCTGCAGCACGCGACCCTTCACAAATTTCCGCGGATGATTCACGAGCACATCTTCGATGTAATCGGGATGAGAAATCAGGTAAGTGCGGTAATGCAGAAAGCGCAATCCAACGATATCTCCATGTTCGCGCGCCGCGTTGGTCAGAAAAGTCAGGGGATCGCGCCGGAATGGGCTGAATACGCCATCGAGTGCGCCGGGTTCAGGACCGGGAGGAAATTTGGAGGGGAGCTTGCCGTTCATCTTCGGATGTTAAGCGGAGCTAGTTACGCCGTCAACGCGACATCTTTTGTTGCAACGTTGTTCTCCTAAATGCGTTCAGCTCGTATTCGAAACCTTCCATTTCGATTAGTCACCCTGATGTTAGAAAATCCCACGGCACACAGCCTGCCGTTCAACCCATCTGTTGAGACTGGCACGAAGGTGCTGCGGAAATGCGCCACGCGGGTTAGCCAACCATCCTGAATCTCAAGCGCCACAAAAACGCCGCCTGGCTTTAGCACTCTAAAGATTTCCCCGAAGGCTCGGTCTTGCGCGTCACTCGACCGCAGGTGATGCAACACTAATACTGCGATAGCCGAAGTAAATGTCTGGGAAACAAACGGCAAAACGGAAGCATCGCCTTGAACTACGCTTGCGGCATTGACCTTGGTCTGCAACCTCACGCAGAAATCAGGGCTGTATTCGAGGCTGGTGACGCTTCGCGCGCGTCGCGCCAGTTCCGCCGTGGCCGCTCCTGGGCCCGCTCCTACCTCCAGGACACGCTCTCCCAGGTCCGTGCCCTCAAGCGCCCATGGCAGCCACCTACGTTCCGTCATGTAGCGCCAAAATCCCGAAGCACAGAACCAGTTTTCAAAGCTGTTCATACTCTGGATGATGACGCAGATGGCGCGGCATCTTCACAACATTCCATGGAGCCTACGCAAGGCCGCTGCGAACTGGTCGGCATTATAACCAGAAGGATTTTCCAATTGCTGAAATAATCCATTAATGGCGGTACGTACTTCCTCGGCGTTCTTCGGCTTGGTTTCTTTGCTATACGCGATATAAAGCGAGTCGATGGCCATGGTGGCTTGTTCCGCGGCACGCTCGTCAGCCAGAGAAATATTCTCGGCATCGCTGGTAATCTGCTGCAACGTCCGGAGCACCAATTCCTGGTCGTATGGCATCATCGCCAGACGTTCCGCCAGGCGCTGCGCGATCGGCGCGGCCACCAAAGCCTCGGACGCCACCGCCGAGCGATCAGGATTTAGTGTGCTCATCGCGCCGGCCAGCTTAATCAAATGTTGCTCTAACTCCTGCGCCGCCGCTGGATCCACTTGCTTCGCCAGCAGACGAAACACTACGTATCGAGATTCGTTCCACGGCGGATCCCCGGGCCGCCGCCCAGGATATTCGTGCGCCTGCCGCCAACTGTCTTTCGCCGGAACCAACGGGTGATGGCACGCGAAGCACGAGAGCTCCGCATATTCTGGCCACACATCTTTTTTGTCGTAGCGGTCGCCCTTTGCTCTCCAACTCAATCTTTCCAGGGAAGCGCGCAATTGCACGGCCTGCCCGGTGCTCCAGTCCCGCACGCCACTCCACGCACCGTCCTCAACGGGCTTCCCGGGTGCCGACTCGCGCGGTGTCTTCCAATGACGCGGCTCCACCGCTGAAAATGAATCCAGCTCAAAATAAAGGTCTGGATGCCCCGCCGCAATCATTCCGTGATCGACAAATTTGTTTTGCGTACCCAGGTGGCACTCCAAACATTTCTCAGTACGATGAATCACATTCCTGGTGTCCACCATCCCCAGCGCAATGGATTTCTCATGCGTCCACTGTCTCTCCGTATGCGGCCCGAGCCATGCTGACGACGGACCATGGCAATTTTCGCAGGACACTCCGTCCGCCAGTTCAAATGTCCGCCCCCGCTGCGCGGGAGTGGTGTAGAGCGCGTGGCACGCCAAACATTTCGGCGCGTCTTCCGCTTTGGAACCCAGCTTCAAGATCTGCGCCATGCGCTCGCCAATATCCCCGGTCAGCGCCTGGTAAGCCTTGCTGTGTCTGTCTTTGATAATCCACGTTGAGTATTCGTTTTGCAGGATGCGGCTATCGGCCACCGGCTTCACGCTGCCGTGGCAACTGGTGGCCGCGCAAGAGCCCGGACCAATGTATTTAGGTGAATCGTTCTCCGCCGCACCAAGAAAATTCGGCAACGCACACAACGTCAGCAATGCCGCGCACAAGCCTATACGCCGCGCGGAATGGAACGATTTAGGCATTCAGAGCTTTTGAGGCATCTCAAGGCTTCACAACGTGCCAGTAAATCTGTTCGCTTATATCCTCAGCGGTGCCAATTCGTCAACGAGCCGAGTTGGTTCTGCGCGCTTCCGCCCTTGCGGCCAAAAGCAAAAGAGGCGCTATTTACACCTGCCCGTCCAGTAAGTAGTATGCATACGATTAATCCACTCCGAACGCGTCGTTCTTTAAATTACAGCGGCGTAAACATCATTGAGACGGGCGCAGTGATCTTCGACGACCTTCGCGCTATTCAAACTCGTCACGGTTTTCTGCCAAAGGCGGAGCTCGAGTCTCTTTCGCAGCGCACCCAGACGCCCTTGTATCAGATTCACAGCGTCGCCAGTTTTTATCCCCATTTTCATTTAGCTACTCCGCCCAAAGCCGACCTGCGTATTTGCGCCGATATGAGTTGCCACCTGAATGGCGCGTCTGAACTGCGCTCCGCTCTGCGAGCCTCCTTCTCCAACTCACGCCCGGAAGATGTGCAGATACGCGACGTATCGTGCCTGGGACGCTGCGATCATGCGCCGGCAATTTCGTTGAACGACTACATTTTCACCGGCGTTACCACCTCCGTGGCCGAAGAACTAACACGCGCCGCGCTGCGCGGCGAGCTGTTACAGGACCTTCATCATGATTCGCCATCCGTCGTTTGCAAATCAGACCCCTACGCGGGTCCCGCCGCCGCTGGAGACAAATACGCCGTAACGCGAACTCTGGTGCAAACGCTGAATTGGGACGGCGTCATCGCCTCGCTCAAAGAATCTGAACTCCGCGGCATGGGCGGCGCGGGCTTTCCTACCAGCCTGAAATGGGACCTGGTGCGTAAGCAGCCGGACCCGGTGAAATATGTAGTCTGCAATGCCGATGAGAGCGAGCCCGGCACAATAAAAGATCGCTTCATCCTCACGCACATCCCACATCTGGTCATCGAAGGGATGATCATCGCGGGGCTGGTTACCGGCGCAAAAAAAGGCATCCTCTATATTCGCCACGAATATCACGCCCAAGAAGAAATTCTTCGTACCGAAATAGCCAGGTGTTACGCCGAAAGACTGCTGGGAAAAAATATTCTCGGCAGCGCGCTCGGTTTCGATCTGGAAGTTTTTGTCAGCCCCGGCGGCTATATTTGCGGTGAAGAAACCGCGTTGCTCGAAGCCATCGAAGGCCGTCGCGCTGAGCCCCGGAACAAACCGCCTTTCCCCGTTCAGGCCGGCTTGTTTCAGAAACCCACCGTCCTGAACAACGTCGAAACTTTTGCGAACGTGCCACAAATTCTCGCTCGCGGCGTCGAATGGTTTAAATCGCAGGGGCAAGACGGCTCACGCGGCCTGAAGTTTGTTGGCGTCAGCGGCCACGTCGCCAATCCAGGAATTTTTGAAGTCCCCTCCGGTATTCCCATGCGCGAAGTTCTCTTCAAGTACGCCGGCGGAATTCGCGGCGGCCGCAATTTAAAAGCCTTCGCGCCTTCCGGTCCTTCTTCCGGTTACTTACCCGCTTCGATGGTCGACGTGCGGCTGGATTTTAAAGCGCTCGCCGAGGCCGGCTCCATGCTGGGCTCCGGTGCCATTGTCGTCTGCGATGACACCACTTGCATGCTGAACATGGCCCTCAACGCCGTGCGCTTCTATCGCAACGAGTCTTGCGGCAAGTGCGTACCATGCCGCGTCGGCTCGCAGAAAATGGTGGACCTGCTGGCGCGTTGGACCCAGGGTCCGTTGCCGGAAAGCCAATATCGCGCCGACCTGGCGCTGCTGGACGAACTGTCTCAGGCCATGGGTCTCGCATCCATCTGCGGGCTTGGTCAGATTGTCCCTGCGCCCATCCAGTCGGTCTTAAAACATTTTCGCGCCGAAATTGACGCTCACGTTTTGAATGGTCAATGCCCCAGCGGAATTTGTTTCACCAACGCATCGCACTCCGTCGAAACTCAACGTGTAGGTATTCGGCCATGAGTACGGTCGGGACCGGCGAGCCCAATAAATAATGGCCACCGTCTCCTCACCTCCTGGACTTGTGAACATCACCATCGATGGTCGAGCCGTGTCCGTTACTCCGGGAACGAGTGTTTTCGACGCCGCGCGAATAAACGGCATCCCTATACCCACGCTGTGCCATCTGCAAAATGAAACTCCCGTGGGCGTTTGCCGCCTCTGCCTGGTCGACACGGGAGCGCGCGTTCTTAGCGCCTCCTGCGTTCGTCCCGTCGAACCCGGAATGAAAGTGGAAACTAATTCCCTCAAAGTTTTGGCAGCCCGCAAAACCCTTCTTGAATTGTTGATGGCCGATCATCCCTCGCCCTGCGCGCGTCAACAAAAATCGGGAGATTGCGAGTTGGAAACGCTCGCAAAATCCGCGGGCATCGAGCAGTCTCGTTTCGCCAAACGTACGGTCGCGCGCGGCCTCGACGATTCTTCGCTGGCCATCGCCGTCGATCATGACGCGTGCATCCTTTGCGATCGTTGTATTCGCGGCTGCGACGAAATCAAAAACAATTTTGTTCTCGGGCGCATGGGTAAAGGATATTCAACCGGCATCGCCTTCGACTTGAATGCGCCCATGGGCAATTCCACGTGTATCTCTTGCGGCGAGTGTATGGTCTCGTGCCCCACCGGCGCGCTCACCAACAAAGGCGTCGCCGGCACCTCCATCGCCGCGTCGG
The DNA here is from genome assembly GCA_035482155.1 of Verrucomicrobiia bacterium. Taxonomy (GTDB): domain Bacteria; phylum Acidobacteriota; class Terriglobia; order Acidiferrales; family UBA7541; genus Acidiferrum. The sequence continues at coordinate 79,491 of DATHRB010000049.1, forward strand.
AGGACGAGTATACATTCCAAGCCGAAGAACTTCTTCGCATTCCCGTATTCAAAGGCGTGTCCGGCACATTCCTGGAACTAAATCGCGGCGCCATCATTAAAAGGCGATACCGCAAAGGTGAAGTGATCTGTCGCGAGGGCGAGTTCGGCTCCACGGCGTTTTATATCGTGGAAGGCAGCGCCAAAGTTTCCATTTCCAGCCCGATCGCACACGTAAAGACTCATGGTGGCGCCAAGGGATTTTTCAAGCGCCTCACTAGCACGTTGGTCAATCGCCGCGAGGACGTTCGCGAGGAAGAAACTCGCGACCGCACCATCCCCATCGACGCCTCCGTCGACCTTAACTACGGTAATCCGGTGGCCTTACTTGGTCCCGGCGACTTGTTTGGCGAAATGACTTGTTTGAATTTTTATCCGCGGTCGGCTACCGTGCGCGCAGAATCCGATGTCGTCGCCTATGAAATGCTGCGCAACGTCCTCGACATTATGATGAAGAACAAAACTTTCCGAGCGCAGATTGACGCCAACTATCGCGCGCGCGCTTTGGAAAACCATCTCCGCGGCGTGCCCATGTTTGCCGATCTCTCGCCGGACTTCATCGATCACCTGAAGCAAAGCGTGGAACTGCAACGCTTCGCCCCCGGCGAGGTTATCGCGCGCCAGGGCGACCCCGCGGACAGCTTTTACCTCATCCGCATCGGCTTCGTGAAAATTTCCGAAAATTATCCTGGCGGCGAAATGGTCCTCGCGTATTTATCGCGTGGAGATTATTTCGGCGAAATTGGCTTGCTAGGCGGCGGAGTGCGCACCGCCATGTGTACCGCTTTGGATCACGTGGAAGTAGTTCGCATCGCCGGCGACGATTTTCGTCAAATGGTCGAGCGTTTCCCCGCCGTTCGAAAAGGTCTGGAAGCGGTCGCCGACGAGCGCCGCCTCGCCAATGAGCAGCGTCTTAAGACCGTCGATTCCGTACCGCTGGATCAATTTCTGTCGCAGGGCCTGATGGAGGCGCAGAGTCTACTGGTCCTCGATCTGCAGAAATGCACGCGCTGCGACGCCTGCGTTAACGCTTGCGCGGACGCTCACGATGGCGTCACCCGTCTGGTTCGCGATGGTTTACGCTTCGAGCAATATCTGATTGCCACCAGCTGCCGCCAATGCCGCGATCCTCTGTGCATGGTGGGCTGTCCGGTCGGCTCCATTCGCCGCCGCAATTCGCTCGAAGTCATCATCGAGGATTGGTGTATCGGTTGCGGCCTGTGCGCGCGCAATTGTCCTTATGGCAATATTAATTTGCATCCGTTTCAGGTGATGAACGAAGATCCCGATCATCCCGGCCGCACCAAAGCGGTCGTAAAACAAAAAGCCACTTCCTGCGACCTATGCACTAATCTGGCGGAACCGAGCTGTGTTTATGCATGCCCGCACGATGCGGCTCATCGCGTCGATCCGAAGAAATTTTTCGCCGATGCTATCGGCCAGTTGCCGACCTACTAAAGACGGAGCTCGCGGATGCGCATCGACAGCACCCAACGCACTTGGGCCATCGTTTCCGCAATAATTTTTGCCGTCTCGCTGATTGCCTATATCGCCTACGCGCAAAATTCCATTCAGGGTCCCAGTGGTGGGAGCACTGCGGGGCTCACTTTCGGCGTTCTCGGTTTTGCGTTTATGCTTTTTGCCACGCTGCTTGGCGCGCGGAAACGTGTGCCGATATGGCGCCTGGGACGCGCTCAAGCGTGGATGCGCGGCCATCTCTGGCTTGGCGCACTCAGTTTGCCGATCATTCTTTTCCACGGCGGCTTTCACTTTGGCGGCATACTCACCCGCGTGCTGATGTGGCTGCTCCTCTTCACCGTGTTTAGCGGCCTTTTCGGCGCAGTGCTGCAACACTACATTCCCCGCGTAATGACCGCCGATGTGCCGTTGGAAACCATCTACGACGAGATCGGCAATGTTCGCAACCTGCTGCTCGAAGAGGCCGACCGCGCTATGGAAGGTTTATGCGGCGCCATCGGCGGCAGCAAAACCTCGCAAGAGGAAATCCAGCGCGCCGGAGGATTTACCGCCATGCGTCCGATGGCCCCAGCCACGAAGGGAGGGGCCGCCGTCGCGCCAGCCGCCGAAATTTTGTTACTGAGTGAAGAAGAAAGCTCCCCGCTTCGTCATTTTTATTTCAATGAAGTACGCCCGTTTCTCGAACGGCCTGCGGAGCACCGGTTGTTAGTCTCTGACGCCAGCAGATCCCAACCCGGCTTTTCAGGCTTGCGCACGCTGCTCCCGGCGCGTGCTCACGCGACCGTCGATGATTTGGAGGACCTGTGCGAAGAAGCTCGCCAACTTAAGAAGCAACAGCGTCTGCACCGCTGGCTGCATCTCTGGTTGCTCGTGCACATTCCCTTTTCACTGGCGCTGCTTGTGTTGGGCGCCGTGCACGCCGTCATGGCGCTGAAGTATTGAGTTCATGATTTTCTTAAACGGCGCGTGAGGGATTGGCGAGCTTCGATTCACGGTTGGAAAAACAACGTGGCTAGAACACGCACCACCAAAAAACTCGCGCAGCGCATCGATCTCAACTATTTCAAGAGGTCGACTCCACTGAAGCGCGCCAAGCTCTGGCTGAGTCTTCTCGCGCCGGTCTTGGCCATATTGTGGATTTCCTGGTACGCGTTCCACAAAGATGCGCGGGTCTACAGCAGCGGCCGCATGTCCGCGCCTCACGCTGTGCTCGAAACCCAATGCGCGGCGTGTCATGTCCAAAAGGCCTCGGTCTTCTCTGCTAAGGTCCAAAATCAGGCTTGTCTCTCGTGCCATGACGGCCCCATCCACCACGCTAGTCAGATGAGCACTCCCGATTGCGCGACGTGCCACACCGAGCATCGCGGGCGCATAAATATTGCCGCGCCAAGCGAAAAATCCTGCACCGAGTGTCACGCCAATCAACGAACCAACGGAGCGGTTTCACGTTACTCGCAGCACATCCGCGACTTGGCTGACGGCCATCCGGAATTCGCTGTGATACGCGAAAACCGCCGGGATCCTTCAACTATCAAACTGAATCACGCGCTCCACCTGAAACCCATTCGCCGTGGCCCAACCGGGCCAATTGTGCAATTGGATTGCTCAGATTGTCATCGCCCGGCTGCCGCAAAAAGTTCCTGGTCGTACGCGGATGCCAGTTATGTAGCTGGCTCGCCCACGAGCGAATCCGTAAAGACGAGCACGTCAAATGGAGACGCATTACCCCCTCACAATCCACCGACCGGTCGCGAATTGATGGCTCCCGTGACTTTCGCCAATGCCTGCGCATCCTGTCATCTGCTTTCCTTCGATAAGCGTTTCTCCGCAGGGGTTCCCCACGATAAGCCGGAAGTCATCCATGCTTTTCTGAAGAAAAAATTCCAGGATTACGCCGCGGCGCACCCGTCCGAACTTCGATCGGCGCGTGATCCAGACCGCGACTTAACCGGAAAGCCTCTCACCCCTCGAATCCAAACGCTAACCGCCGCACAATGGGTTGCGGTTCGAACCTCTGACGCCGAGCAGCTTCTGTGGCGCAAGACTTGCCTGCAATGCCACCAACTCTCTTTCAATCGAAATACCAAATTGCCTCAGGCGCTTCAGGTCTCGTCGGCGACCGAAGACGTTTTGCCGCACATTGCCGAAGCCAACGTCACCACCCGTTGGATGCCGCACGCAAAATTCGACCACGAAGCTCATGGAGGTTTTACTTGCGTGAACTGCCACGAAAAAGTCTTGCGCAGTTCCGATTCCCGTGACTTGCTGCTGCCAGGAATTAAAACTTGCCAAACCTGTCATGCGCCCGGCCCGGACCATGCCGAATCGCGCTGCTTCGAATGCCACACCTATCACGATTGGTCAAAGAGAAAAGAAATCACGCCTACGTTCAGTTTTCCACCGCTAAAAACCGGCGGCCTCTGATTCCATCGCCATACCAGACGCCGGTAAACCAGAGGGCAAGTGCGAACACTTGCAGAAAATGTGAACGTCGCCAGGCACACCTCTCCCTGGAATGCTAACGTCGGGCTTATTAATTTTCGTTGTTGTTTTCGTTCGAACTATCGCCCGGGATCGTGAATTGATGAGGCACTTTCCCGTTGTGGCCATTTTCCTTGGCGTCTTTGGGGCCTTCTTTGACAAGGCCTTCGAGGGTGCTCTGCGAATGTTCGTCTACGGCGCTAACGGCGGCGACCAGGCACGAATATAGAAACGCCTTGATGCCGGTGCGGAACTGCTCTGCCGATTGTTCCGCCACGCGCGCCACGTCCGTTTCGAGCGAACGCCGGCGCGTTTCACACGCCGAACGGCTCTCCGCTTCTATCGCAGCCAGCGCGGAACCCGCCTTCTGCGAGGCCTCCGCGATCATCATGTCGACCTGTGACTGGAGTTGACGACGGAACTCATCTACCGCGTCGCTGGCTGCACTATGTAACGTCGCGCGGGCTTCCGCAGCCCGGGCTTCCATCTGCGCCGTAGCTTCCCTGGCCACCATTTGCTTATCTTCCATCAGCCGTATCAGGTGACGGTCCGAAACGCGCGTGGCCGCCGATTCGAACTCCTGCGTGGTGCGCTTCAAGATCTCGTCCAGGCGTGATTGAACCTTGTTTTCAAAGAGCGCCGGCTGCGCTTGCTGCCCCATTATTGCAACGTCGGCGTTCTTCTCGCTCATTTCCTGCCGGGGTTCGCTAACCAAGCTTTCAATTCGTTGGGTTAGTTCTTGTACCTGGCGGCGATGTTCTTCTCGCTGCTCCTCTTGTTGCTTCATCCATTGCGCGCGCTCTTCCGAGAGCCGCGCTTCCATCCGGTTCAGAATGGCTTCTTCCGAGGAACGCACCATCGGCTCAAAGTTTTGCGCGGAACTCTCGGCCGACTCAGTTGATGTGGCGTTGGCGCGCTGGAATTCTTCGAGCTTGACGATAGCTTCCCGCACCGCTTCATCCAGTTGCGAGGTAATCGCCGATTGCATGGCCTGCTCGGCCGCTTGCTGCAGCTTGGGGCGCACAGACAAGATAAGCTGGTCCGAAGTGATCACAAATCGTTCCGTCTTAGGTGCCGCTTGCTTGGTGGACTCGTTGTTGGAGCCAGGGGACGGCACGGCCTGTGGACCGTTGCTTGCGCCATTTGCCGGCGCTTCCGAGCCCGGTTCCCGGGGCAAATTGCCGCCAGTCGCCAAATGAGTCGTCGACAATTCCCCACCAATCAGCTTTTGCCAATCTTCCGGAGGAGTAGATAAACCCCAGACATTAGATGGAATTTCCAGTTCCACTCCGATCTGAAAAAGTTCCCGCGGTGAGTCCGGAGTATGCACGGAACGAACCTGCGCGCGGATTAACGGCGATCTGGCCTGCCGGTCCGGGTGGACCACCTGAAGACCAACCCACGATCCAACCGGGTACTCATGACGCGACGGATAACGGCATCCGTGCAGATTCACACTTACCGAAGCGGTTTTTTCTTGAAAGGGTTGGCCTAGGCCGTTTTTACCTAACACAATCAACGTGACGGGGTGCTCTACGCGGGTGCTGCGGCGCCCCTCCATGCCTGAATATTTTGCGCTGGTTGCAGAGCTCACACTACTACCTCCAATTCAAATCGCGAGGGCGGTAGCGTATCACCGTCCCCGACACTGATACAATGAAACATTAGACTCTTTCAAGTCAGCCGTAAATGGGTTAGCCGTCCTGGTACTGGCTAACCTTCAGTTATTGAAGGACTTATAAAAAATAAGCCCGCGAGTAAGAGCCGACCTACTGCGCTGGCGTTGCCGTTTGTGCGGATTGCGCTGTATCTGCGCTGAAGACCGTCACTTCTACTCTGCGGTTTTTCTCGCGCGCCTCGCGGTTCTTCCCTTCATCCACGGGCTTGTCCTTGCCTAACCCAACGATCTGAATTCTGTACACCGGCATGTTGTGTTGGCTCACCAGATAAGTCTGTACCGCTTCTGCCCGGCGCCGGCTCAAATCCAGATTGTGCTCCACGGATCCAATGCTATCCGTGAAACCTTGAATCGCGACGACGTATCTTTTCAAGCTGCCGACCTGCCCGGAAGCCAGTTGATCGAGTTGTTGTTTCGCATCATCGCTCAATTTCGCGGAGTCAAACTTGAACAACACCGTAACGTTGCCGGCGGCTTTGTAGTCGTCAATGTTCGCGATTCGATCGTTCAGTTCGTTACGTAAATCGGCCCGCACTTGATCCGATTTCTTCGAAGCCGCATCCGCGCGACCGATCGCGTCCGTCGCGCGCGCATCCGCGGAGGAAGCTTTTTCATCCGCGGCGCTGATCTTCGGCTCATCCGCTTCCAGCTGCCGCTGCGTGTTTTTCTGATTTCTGTCTACTTCGCTGATTTTGGCGTTCGCAGGATCAACTTGCTGGGCAACGTATTTTTTCGTTGCACAGCCGCCCAGCAAGAGCACGCTGGCGATAATGCTCACTTCAATCTGCCGCTTCATGGATTCTCCTCAATGCAAAAATTGAGCCGGGTGCTCACTGGGCCTAAAACGCGACTTCCGTTGGCTGGGATTGCACGGGCTGGAATCCGATTGTCGCCTGACCAACACATCTTACTTGAAACCCATATAACTTACTACCGAGCCCGCCCGTCTCCAGGAAGGGTGCGCGCAGGGACCAGATTCTAGAATAATACTCGCGCCTTAATCCATACTATTTTGATGTGATGCGGTCTTTTATCCTTGCGTATGTCTCCTCCGAGATTGCGCCCTTCACCACCAGCTCATGTCTGTCCGCGTAAGGACGTCCCGCGACAATTCTGCGTGCCTCGCGATGACTTATTCCCGGTAGTCCCGCAAGCTCATCTTCGCTAGCCGCATTTACGTTCACCAGCTGATGCCCGCCGCGGTCCCAACCCTCTCGCACTCCTTCAGCAGCCGCCTGCGCCTGGTCCGCTGCTTCATTGGCAGCTTTCTCGATTTTCCGTCCCGCTTCTTCTAGCGCGGGCTTGGCACGTTCCGTAGCTTTGGCTACCTCGTCCCGCGTACGCTCCTCGCGGGCTCGCTGATCGGCGGAGTTACCGTCGCAACCACCAAGCAAACCGAACAAAAGAACAGAAGCGAAGACCATTATAAGTTTTATAGTTTTTTGTTTTCGCATGCGGTCTCCTGAGCACTACTACCCACAATGCTGTACGAACTTTTTTTGCCTGGCTTGTATAAGTTACCGTTTTCTTGGATGCGCAACGCGCATTGTTGGCTTCCCAAAATTTACGTTGTTGAATTCCACTCGCTTCAAACGCGATAAGCTTCAGTTTTAGAATGGTTTATGTGCGCTTGGGGCGTTTGCGTACCTCTGCCGCCACCGCGTAAGTAAGCGCAAACAGCCTAATACGTTGATTCAACCTCGGCCCGGCTTCATGCTCTGGGCGAGGTTTTTGTCTTTAAAACGTTCAACTCAGCGGCTAGGCCGATTCACTGGTCATGATAAACAATGGCTTCATTTCAAAGCTCGCGTAATGCGGCCTTAAGCGCTTGGTGTTGTAATGTTCTTTAACGTTGACGACCTTCTTCGTGGAAATTACCGTCTCGATCGGCACGTTGTCGTAGCGCCCATTTTTCAACACCACCAACTTTCCATGGATCTTTGCCAGCAGCAAATCCAAAGCCAGATTGCCGTATGCCATCGGCACGATCGAATCAATCGCGTCTGGATCGCCGCAACGCACCAGGTACCCCAGCTTTTGATTGATGACGTCAACGGTTTTCCCATTGTTGTACTTGGGCGACAACTCTTTTAGCTTTTCCGAAACCAGGTCGCCAATCCCGCCCAGTTTTTTGTGACCAAAGGCATCTGCAGCTTCGTGTTCAAACACCATTTCTCCGCCCTCAAACATCGCTCCTTCCGAAACGATCACCGTCGAATATCGGCTTGGATTCTTCCGGCGATCCGAGCTCAGCAATTCCGCAAGTTCCTCGATATTGAACTTGTGTTCCGGAATCACGCAACGATTGGCCGCGCCAGCCATGGTTGGGAGCATCGCGCTGAATCCCGCGTACCTTCCGAAAACCTCCAGCACCATGAACCGCTCGTGCGAGCCGGCTGAAGTCCGCAGATCGTTGGTCATGTGAATTGTGCGTGTGACGCAGGTGCTAAATCCGATGCAGTAGTCAGTACCCGGCACGTCGTTGTCCATTGTCTTAGGGATGCCGATCACCTTAAATCCCTCGCGGTGAAGCCGCACTCCGTAGCTCAGCGTGTCGTCGCCCCCAATTGGAATCAAATATTCCACGCCCAGCCAGGCCAGGTTCTTCAGTACCTCGGAGGTCAAATCATTTTTGTCTGCGCTGAAAGAATCTTTCAGGTGTACGGGCACGCTGGACTTGCTCACCCGGCTGGGATTCGTTCGTGAGGAATGCAGGAACGTTCCGCCAGTCCGGCC